>JAOUHF010000053.1 GCA_029865325.1 Thermoleophilia bacterium | reverse complement strand
TCAGCGATGAGGTGCGGACGGTGGTTCAACCCTGAGCCGCGGACCGTCTCGGCCAGTGGCCGACGCAACCTTCATCAGGCTCGAGGAGATCCCGCTGGAGACAGCGCTTGACATGCTCGGCAAAGGGGTCGTGGGGTCCCTGCTCGCTTCGATCCCGAGGTCTGAGCTGCTGTCCTCGGGTCGCGGTCGGGAACCGGCAACTCGCGAAACCAAGTGCCACCGGCGGCTGAGCGGCGCGGTGGCCGTGAACTGCACCCGGAGCCCTCGTCGGCTTCCAGGTTCGCGGACGACCACCACCCCACGCTCGGGGTGAAGGTCAGCCGGCCGCGGTGAGCGACGCCCCACTTCGCGCTCAGCTGGTAAGCGTGGGGACGAAGATCTGCCACGCGAGCAGCGATTTCGCGCCAAGACTCAGCACGAGGTAGGTCTTCTCACCGAAGGCGTAGTCGGCCCACCTGCCGGCCCCCCGGTACTGCAGCCACTGGTTGAGCCCGAAGCTGAAGAAGAAGACGGCTTGAACGATGACGATGCCGTAGACGAACCCCGGCACTGTCTCGGACCCAATGACGTTCACGGCAATCGCGATCCACGGGGCGAGACCCACGAGCGCGCCGAACCAGAAGGGGAGCATCGTGGTCGAGGTGCGACCCGGCGGGTTCATCCGCTCTTGCAGCCAGCCGAAGAGGATCATCCCGACGTTGGCCCCGGCGACGGCGATCACGGCGTTGATCGAGGTGATCCCCGAGTAGAAGCCGATCAGGATGACCATCAGGGTGGCGCTGAAGGAGTACTCCACCCACCGGAACCGGTTGATCCCTCGCCGCAAGTCGCGCTCGTACACGGCGCGTCCCACGGTTCCCGTGAGCAGATGGTCGAGCGCTGCCAGGCCGAGGAAGATCGCGATCGCCAATCCGATCGGCACCTCGAACAAGGTCGCAGGCGCGGGGGCGGGAGTTCCCGGAGGGCCTTCGGGGAACGACGACGTGACGGCGATGGCGAAGTCGTTCGCGAGGAACAGGATCAGCACCGCCTGGGCCAGGTGCAGGACGGTTAGACCGAGGTTCCACCGACGGAGCCCAGCGAGCCGAGCGTCCGTGACTCCGGTGGCGACGGGCGCTTGATCAACGCTGGTGATGGCGGACCTCTCTTCGAGGATCATCGGCGGTGGCGCAGAACTCCGCCCTGGTCGGTAAGGACGACACGGTAGCCGAAGGTCGTTCGTCTGCCCGTTCCCTCGCGTCCCTCTGGAGCGGGGCTTCCCGGGTTGATCGCCTTCGCGCGCGAACGCAAACTGAATCTGGCGCCGGCCGTCACGGCCTGTATTCCGCTTGAGGCAAACGCCATCAACCTTGCCCTCGACCGCTTGGAGGAATTCAGCGCTGAAGTGCGGACGGTAGTTCAACCCTGAGCCGTGCACCGTCTCGGCCAGCTCCGCTTCCAATAGCCGTCAGTCAGGGTGGCGTCCGACGACTACTACTGGTAGGCGGCGCTGCGCATCCGCTGGGCTGGTTTTGTGGCGTACGTCGCGATGTCGAGCGCGATGCCCAGGCCGACGAGCAGGTAGTCCCAGAACCCATCGATGCCGACGACCGGAGACCAGGCGAGTATGAACATGAACGTGGTCCAGGGGAGGAAGAGGAAGCCCAGGACGCCCCAGATCCAGTTGTCGATCGCCGCATCGGGTTTGTCGCCGAAGATCCACCAGAAGAAGAGGGCGATGCGCGGGCCGATCCCCGCGGCGAGCAGCGCGATGCAGCACATTGGCGGGGGAGTCTGCACCACTCGCTTCACGAGGTCAAACGGGGTCCGTCACATCGAGTTGGCAGGCCCGGCGGCTCGAGGCTTACACGCGCAGCACCGGCGACGAGCGCCGATCCTTGCGAGCACGTTTCCTCCCTTCGACGGCCGACATCCTGACACGGGGAAAAGTGCGAATCTGGCGAAGATGTGACGCTGCTGCGCTAGGCAACGAAAGAGCTCTGCGCGTATAGATTCGCCGAAAACGAGCTCCGCAGAGCCAAGCCGATCCGCGCTCAGAAAGCTCTCTTTTCCAGGCTTTTCCGTAGTTGTAGGGAGTATGTCGTAGGAGCCCGTTAGCTACTTGAACGGCTTTGCAAGCCGGAGGTCACCGGTTCGATCCCCGCACGCTCCACTCGGAAACTCGCTGGAAATGAGCATTTCGTGTTGTGCGACGGCACCGAAGAGACGAGCGGGATTCGGCCGGAGGCAGGGTGGGCGGCTGCGCGGCCGAGTGTCAAGATCGTGCACGCTGGACCACCCACTTCTCCCGGGCCGCGACACGCGCAGGCCTCGCTCCTACCGCGCAACGAGCACACTGCAATGGGCGTGGTGGAGCACCTTCGTGCTCACCGATCCGACGAGCCAGCGTTCCGCCGTGCTTATGCCGCGCGTGCCCATGACAATGAGGTCGGCGCCTTCCTTGTCGGCCTCGTCGAGGATCGCCGTCGCGGGATCGCCGTGCCGCTTCACCACCGCGGCCTCCATACCGTGCTCGGCAAGCGCAGTCTGTGCCTCGATGGCGTCGCGGTGGCGTTCCTCTTCCTGCTCAGGCGAGGGCAGAGTCCCGGCGTGGCCGAACAGCGGAACGCCCTCCGCGGAGGTGACGATCGTCACGACGTCGCCCTCGTGGTGGAGAGCGGCGACTGTAGCGAGGGCGCGGCGCGCGCCGTCGGAGCCGTCGTACGCGAGCAGCACGTGCATCTCGGGGGCTGTGGCTCCCTTCTGTGCTCACAGCATGCGCCCCTCGCCGGGTGCGTGCATCCGTAGGAACAACCGCTTGTCAGGAAGCTGCAATGCGGGGATCCACTGACCGCTTTTGCGCCGAAGCCCCGACGTCGCACGACCGGCTGGCTCATAGGCTCCAGGGAAACTCGAACCGGGAGGCCGCGTGCACACGAAGCTGCCGGGTCGCGAGACCCACGTCGTCGACAACGAGGTGCTCGAGCGAGCCGTCGGTCGTCTTAGGCAGGCGAGAGTCGCCCTGCCGACCTTCGGCCAGCTCGCGAGCCCCGATCTCGTTCCGCCTCGCGTGCGTGAGGCGCTCGCCCGCGTCGGCGCGGACGACCCCGATCCGCTGAACCTCTTCCGGGTGCACTGGTACAACGCCGCGAACCGCGTCGACCGCGTCGACGTCCCCGACCACGTCGTGTTGCCGCGAGAGCTGACCGGCGTCGACGCGAGGATCGTGGTGGCGCTGGGCGACCGGTTCCCGCTCATCGGAGCCCACAAGGTCCTCGCCGCATACGGATGTCTGGCCCCGAGGCTCGTCAGCGGACAGTTCGACCCGACCCGTCAGCGCGCGGTGTGGCCGTCCACCGGCAACTACTGCCGTGGCGGGGTGGCGATCTCGAAGCTGCTCGAGTGCCGCGGCGTCGCGGTGCTCCCGGAGGGCATGAGTCGTGAGCGCTTCGACTGGCTCGCGCAGTGGGTCGTCGACGCCGACGACATCGTGCGCACTCCGGGCTCCGAGAGCAACGTCAAGGAGATCTACGACAAGTGCAAGGAGCTCTCCGCGGACGCCGACAACGTGATCCTCAACCAGTTCTCCGAGTTCGGGAACTACCTCGTGCACTTCCTGGCGACGGGGGCGGCCCTCGAGCGCGTCTTCGAGTCGCTGCTCGAGCAGGAGCCCGGGCTCGAGCTTCGCGCGTTCGTCTCCGCGACGGGGTCGGCCGGGACGATCGCCGCCGGTGACTACCTCAAAGAGCGTTTCGGCTCGGTGATCGTCGCGTGCGAAGCGCTCGAGTGTCCGACCATGCTCTACGCGGGATTCGGCGAGCACAACATCCAGGGCATCGGCGACAAGCACATCCCACTGATCCACAACGTGCTGAACACCGACGTCGCTCTCGCCGTCTCCGACCGCGCGACCGACCGCCTCGGCGTCCTGTTCGGCACGGACGTCGGGCGGAGCTACCTGAGCAGGCGTGGCGTGCCGCACGACGTCCTCGACCAGCTGCCCTCGCTCGGGCTCTCGAGCATCTGCAACGTCCTCGGCGCTGTCAAGACGGCCAAGTACTACGGTCTCGGCCCCGACGACGCCGTCGTCACCGTTGCCACCGACGGCGCTGTGCTCTACGACAGCGAGCGTGAGCTGGCGCTCGCGCGCTACTTCCCCGACGGCTTCGACGAGCTCGCGGCCGCGGAGGTGTTCGGTGAGCACCTGCTCGGAACGGCGACCGACCACTTCCAGGAGCTGGGCCGAGTCGAGCGCGAGCGGATCTTCAACCTCGGCTACTACACGTGGGTCGAGCAGCAAGACGTTTCGGTCGAGGAGTTCGACGCGCGGCGGAGTCCAGCCTTCTGGGCTGGCCTCCGTGAGGCCGTCGGCGTCTGGGACGAGCTCATCGACGACGTCAACGCGCGAACGGGAGTCCTGGAGGCTCTGTGACCCGGCCTGCCTCTCGACTCGTCTGCGCTGGCTGCGCGGCGGCCCCGGAGTGGTCGGAGCCGCTCCCGTTTCGCTGTCCGAACGCGCGAAGCGGTGACGATGTCGACCACGTCCTCCGACGCGAGCTCGACCTCTCGGACGTCCAGTTCCCGTCCGGCGCCTCGGAGCCGAATCCCTTCGTTCGCTACCGCACCCTGCTACACGCGTACCACGTCGCACGGCGCGGCGGGCTGACCGACGAGGCGTTCTGCGCTCTCGTGAGAGAGCTCGACGACGGAGTCGCGACGGTCGACGGCCACGGGTTCTCGGTGACGCCGTTCTTCCGCAGCGCCGAGCTCAGCGCTGCCCTCGCGTTCTCGGACGTCGGAGGCGTCTGGGTGAAGGACGAGACTGGGAACGTCTCGGGCTCCCACAAGGCGCGCCACCTCTTCGGAGTGCTCCTGTACCTCGAGGTCGCGGACCGCCTTGGCCTGACCGCCGGCGAGGAGCGCCCCGAGCTCGCCATCGCGAGCTGCGGCAACGCCGCGCTCGCGGCGGCAGTCGTCGCAGCTGCCGGCGGTCGCGTGCTGCGCGTGTTCGTGCCCGCCGATGCCGACCCGGTCGTCCTCGACCGCCTCGAGCAGCTCGGGGCGCAGGTCACGGTTTGCCTCCGAGACGGGTCTCCGGGGGATCCGACATATCGCCGCCTCCTGCGCGCGATCGACGAGGGCGCCGTTCCGTTCACCTGCCAGGGCAACCTCAACGGGCTCGCGATCGAGGGAGGCGAGACGCTCGGGTGGGAGCTCGTCTCGTCCGGCGCGGCGCTCGACCGGCTCGTCGTGCAGGTCGGCGGTGGCGCGCTCGCCAGCGCCTGCGTCCATGCCTCGAGGGAGGGCGTCGAGCTCGGCGCGCTCGCGGCCATGCCCCGCTTCGACACCGTGCAGACCGAGGGCGCATGGCCGCTGAAGCGTGCGTTCGACGCTGTGGGGAAGCGAGGCGATGCAGAGCACGCGCTCCGCTTCGCCTCGCACCATCGCTCCGCGTTCATGTGGCCCTGGGAGGAGGAGCCCAAGAGCATCGCCCACGGGATCCTCGACGACGAGACCTACGACTGGCTCGCCGTCGTCGAGGGGATGCTCGCCACCGGGGGCCATGCGCTCGTCGTCGACGAAGAGACGCTCGTGCAGGCCAACGTGCTTGCCCGCGGCACGACCGGCATCGACGTCGACCCCACGGGCTCCGCGGGTCTGGCCGGCCTGCTCGCGCTGCGAGCGGCCGGTGACGTCGACGACGACGAGCGGGTCGCCGTGCTGTTCACCGGAGTCGTGAGAACTGCTCCCCTACGAAGGAGGAACGAAGATGAGGAGTTTCCTGGGACGAGACATCCTGTCGCTCAAGGGCTTTGAACGCGCGGAGTTCGAGCATGTGTTCGAGGTCTGCGACGAGCTCGCGCCCATCGCACGGAACAGGCAGAACGCGGGCCTGCTCGCAGAGAAGACGCTGCTGACGGCCTTCTACCAGCCCAGTACGCGCACGCGGCTGGCCACCGAGGCTGCCATGCACCGTCTCGGAGGCCACGTTCTCGGCTTCTCGGATGCGAAGATGACGCGGGCCGGGGACTTCTACCAGGAGTCGATCAAGGACACCGTGCACATGCTCGAGTACTACGGCGACGTCATCGCCATGCGCCACTTCGAGCAAGGCGCTCCCGCCGAGGCAGCCAAGTGGGCGTCGGTGCCCGTCATCAACTGCGGTGACGGCTGGGGCGAGCACCCCACCCAAGTCCTGACCGACCTGTATACGACGAAGAAGGAGCTCGGAACGCTCGACGGGCTCACGTTCCTCCTCGTCGGCGACATGCGGATGCGCACGATGCACTCGATTCTCTACGCCATGTCGCAGTTCGACCTGGAGGCCTACGTCGTCGGCCCTCCCGAGATGTCGCTGCTGCCGGAGTTCAAGAGCGAGCTCGACGAGCTCAACGTCCGCTACACGGAAGCTCCCTCGGTCGCCGAGGTCATCGCGGACTCGGACGTCATCTACATGGAGCCGGTCGTCCAGCCCGACTACACGAAGTCCCGTGACGAGCGGGGCGAGGCGGTCGGCACGACGCCTGATGCCTACCGGGTCACGCGGGAGCTGCTCCGCGACCAGGCGCGGCCGGGGTCGATCGTCCTTCACAGCCTCCCGCGGATGGACGAGCTCCCCGAGGACGTCGATGCCACGCGCCACGCGCGATACTGGTCGGAGGCGTTCAACGGAGTGGTTATGCGGATGGCGCTTCTAGCACTCGTCCTCGGTGCGATGGAGTGACGATGGAGTTCACGCTCAACGGCTTGCCGGTCACCGCCGATCCGGGCGAGGAGCGGAGCATTCTCGAGCTGCTCCGCGAGGACTTCGGTCTGCGCTCGGTCAAGGACGGATGCGCCCCCGAGGGCTCCTGCGGGGCGTGCACGGTGATCGTCGACGGGCGCGCCGTCGTCTCGTGCGCGCAGAAGGCGACACGTGTCGAGGGCAAGCACGTGGTCACTCAGGAGGGGTTGTCAGACGACGAGCGGAGGCTTTGGGCCGAGTCGTTCGTCGCCGCCGGCGCGTCCCAGTGCGGCTTCTGCTCGCCCGGGATCGTCATGAAGTCCGAGGCGCTGCTGCAGAAGAAGCGGTCCCCGTCGCGCGAGGAAATCGCGCGCGCCCTCCTCGGGAACCTCTGTCGCTGCACCGGGTACACGAAGGTGCTCGACGCCGTCGAGCTCGTTGCGGCCGCGCACCGAGGTGAGCCGCGAGCGAACGTGAACGGCGATGCGCGCGTCGGAGCGCGCGCCCCGCGGTACCAGGGGGTGGAGCTCGCTCTCGGCGATCTGCCTTACGTCGGAGATATGAAAGCCCCTGGGATGCTCCACGGTGCGCTCCGTTTCTCGGACCACCCGCGAGCTCGAGTTCTCCGCATCGACACGACACGAGCCGAGGCGCACGCTGGGGTAGTGGCCGTCGCGACCGCGTCCGACGTGCCCGGGGAGCGGGTGCAGGGCGTGTTGACGAGAGACTGGAGGCAGCTTGTCGCCCAGGGCGAGACGACGTCCTACGTCGGCGATGTGATCGCTGTCGTCGCGGCCGAGACCCGGCACGCCGCGCGCGAGGCCGCAGTGCTCGTTGAGGTGGAATACGAGGCCCTCGACCCGATCACCGATCCCTTCGAGGCGCTGGCCGACGATGCGCCGCTCCTCCACATCGGGGGCAATGTGCTGTCTGTCTCCAGCGTGCGCCGTGGACACGTCGACGCCGCTCTTGCAGACGCCGCCCACGTGGTGACCGAGACGTACCGCACGCAGGCCATCGAGCACGCCTTTCTCGAGCCCGAGTCCTGCTTCGCCCTCCTGGACGAAGAGCGCGGGCTCCGCGTGTTCTCGCAGGGCCAGGGCGTCTGGGAAGATCGCCGGCAGATCGCCTCGTTTCTCGGCGTTTCTGAAGAGCAGGTGCACGTCACTCAGGTCTCGACGGGCGGAGCCTTCGGGGCGAAGGAAGATCTCAACGTGCAGTGTCACGCATCGCTCTTGGCGCAACTCACGCACCGACCCGTGCTTGTGACGTTGAGTCGAAAGGAGAGCCTGCGCTTCCACTCCAAGCGTCATCCGATGTGGCTCGAGTACACGGCGGGCTGCGACGACCAGGGCCGCCTTGTGGCAGTGCGCGCGCGAATCGTCGGCGACACCGGCGCATACGCCAGCGTCGGCGACAAGGTGCTGGAGCGCGCTGCCGGGCATGCGTGCAGCGCGTACAAGGTGCCGAATGTCGACGTCGAGGCGACTGCCGTCTACACGAACAACCCGCCGTCAGGCGCGATGCGCGGCTTCGGGGTCAACCAGTCCAACTTCGCCATGGAGGGCGTGCTCGACATGCTCGCCGAGGAGGTCGGCGTCGACGGCTGGGAGATCCGCTGGCGCAACGCGCTCGATGTCGGCGACCGCTTCGGCACCGGCCAGAGGCTCGGCGCCGGTGTGGGTTTGAAGAAGACGCTGCTGGCCGTGCGTGACGCGTACCGCGGGGCACGCTTTGCCGGGATTGCCTGCGGCGTGAAGAACACGGGGATAGGCAACGGCGTTCCGGAGTACGGCCGCGCCGTCCTTCGACCCGAGCGGGACGGCTCGGTCACGCTCTTCCACTCCTGGACAGAGATGGGCCAAGGCGTCCACACGGCGCTGCGGCAGATCGCCTGCGAGGAGCTCGGCCTTTCGGGCGATTGCGTGCGCGTCGTCGTCGATACCGAGCGTGACCTTGATACGGGTCAGACCACGGCGTCTCGCTCCACCGTGCTGGGCGGCAATGCCGTGATCGACGCCGCTCGCCGACTGCGGGCGGCGCTCAACGGTCTGCCGCTCGAGGCACTGGCGGGTCAGGAGTTCCGGGGCGAGTTCGTTGTCGACTGGACGACACCGAACGACGCCGACGACCCCGTTACCCACCTCGCCTACTCATGGGCCACGCAGGTGGTCATCCTCGACGAGGAGGGCCAGCTCGAGAAGGTCGTCGCAGCACACGATGTCGGACGGGCGATCAATCCGACGCTCGTCGAGGGCCAGATCGAAGGAGGCGTCCACATGGGGCTCGGGCAGGCCCTCTCCGAGGAGTTCGTCGTCGAGAACGGCGTCCCCGTGACGCAGACTCTGAAGTCGCTTCACATCATCCCGCCGACCGGAATGCCCGAGGTCGAGTGCATCATCGTCGAGGAGCCACAGCCCGAAGGGCCGTACGGCGCCAAGGGAGTCGGCGAGGCCGCGCTCGTTCCCACAGCCGCTGCGGTCGCGGGTGCGCTGCACGCGTTCGACGGCATCCGCCGGACGCGACTGCCCATGAAGGACTCACCGGCCGCGCTCGCGGCCGTGCCTCACCTCGTTCGAGCGGGAGGTCGGACATGATCCTCACGGGTGGAGCCGTCGTCAGGTCGCTCGATCCCGTGCAGATCACCGGAGACGACCTGCACGTGACGGACGGGCGGATCGCAGCGGACGGCGGCGTCGAGCGTCGCGACTGCTCCGGCTGCCTCGTCGTCCCCGGCAACGTGTGTGCGCACACGCACCTGTACTCGGCGCTCGCGCGCGGCATGCCCTACGACCTCGCGCCACCCGAGAACTTCCTCCAGATCCTCCAGCGGATCTGGTGGCGGCTCGACCGTGCCCTTGACGAGGAGAGCGTGCGCGCCTCGGCTCTGATCGGTGGGATGGAGGCACTCCTCTCGGGGACGACAACGCTCGTCGACCACCACGCTTCGCCGAACGCGATCGACGGATCGCTCGACGTCATCGAAGACGCGCTGAGTTCACTCGGCGTTCGTTCGGTCCTCTGCTACGAAACGTCGGACCGTGACGGGCCCGAGTGCGCGCAGGCCGGACTTGCGGAGAATCGTCGGTTCATCGAGCGCGAGCGCCGCGAGAAGCTGCCGCTGGCCCGCGGGCTGGTCGGCGCACACGCGTCGTTCACGCTCTCCGACGAGACGCTCGCGGCGTGCGCGGCCGCGGCTCGGGAACTCGAGGTCGGCCTGCACATCCATGCCGCCGAGGACGCTGTCGACGAGCGCGACTCCATGGCGCTCTACGGGATCGGGGTCGCCGCACGGTTGGCGCGCGCTGAGGCTCTCGACGCACGGACGCTGCTGGCCCACGGCGTGCACCTCGACGACCGCGAGATTGCCCTCGTTCACGCCGCCAACGCTTTCCTCGCCCACAACGCGCGCTCGAACATGAACAACGCCGTGGGAAGAGCCAGGCTCGGCGCCCTCGGGCTGAGGGTCGCGCTCGGAACCGACGGCATCGGCTCCGACATGTTCGAGGAGTCGCGGGCGGCGTTCTTCCGCCTACGCGAGGACCACTCCGACGCTGGGCCAGACTGGTCTCTCGAGCGCCTGTCCCAGGGAGCGCGGTTCGTCGGCGCCGCGTTCGGCGAACGTCGCTTCGGAAGGCTCGAGGCAGGGGCTCCCGCAGATCTCGTCGTTCTCGACTACGCCACTCCCGCGCCGCTCACCACGGGCAGCTTCCCGGGGCACTGGGTGTTCGGCCTCGGCTCGCGCCACGTCCGCGACGTGATGGTCGCTGGCGAGTGGGTCGTGCTCGACCGACGTCTGACGCGCATGGACGCTCAGGAGCTGGCGGCGGGAGCGCGTGTTCAGGCGGAGCGCCTCTGGAAGCGCCTCGACGGGATTGGGTCACACGAGTTCGAGCCGAAAGGAGGGCGGCGATGACCGTCGCCAGTGACGATCGAGTAGCGCTCTACCTACAGGACAAGCACCCCATCCGCGACGGCATGCGATACGTGCAGCTCGCCGAGGAGTGCGGCTTCGAGGCCGTCTGGCAGGCCGAGAGCCGGCTCGTTCGCGAAGCGACCGTCCCGATGGCCGCCTTCGCGGCCGTGACCAAGCGGATCGCGATCGGCTCGGGCGTCATAAACAACTGGACGCGGAACGTCGGGCTTCTCGCAGCGACCTTCTCGACGCTCGACGACCTCGCGCCGGGCCGGATCCTGCTCGGAATCGGCGCGTGGTGGGATCCGCTTGCGTCCAAGGTCGGGATTGAGCGCCGCCGCCCTGTGCAGGCGATGCGCGAGACGGTCGAGGTCACGCGCCGGCTGCTCGCAATGGAGCGGGTCACGTATCACGGCGAGTTCGTGGACGTCGACGAGATCGAGATCGACATCGTCCACGGCGATCGCTCGCCGAAGCACGTTCCGATCTACATCGCCGCGACCACGGGGATGAAGATGATGGAGCTCGCCGGGGAGATCGGGGACGGCGTGCTCCTCAACTACCTCGTCGGGCCGAACTACAACCGCGAGGCCTTGGAGCACCTGGCCCTCGGGGCCGAGCGCGCCGGGCGAACGCTCGACGACGTCGATCGCCCGCAGCTCGTCGTGTGCTCGCTCGACCAGGACCGCTCCCTCGCGCTCGACCGAGCTCGTGAGCTCGTGACGCAGTACCTCGGGCAGCAGCCCCACATCGGGAAAGCGAGTGGTGTGGACGCGTCCTTGCTCGAGGAGATCGGCCGGATCCTGACCTGGCCGGCGACGCAGGAACAGATCGAGAAGGCGATGGGCCTCGTTCCGGACGACGTCGTCCAGCTGATCACCGCCTCCGGGACCGTCGAGGACTGCCGGGCGAAGGTGCAGGAGTACATCGCTGCAGGCTGCACCTGCCCTGTCCTCTACCCGCTCGGCGACGACGTGCCGGCGATGATCAAGGTCTTCGCCACGGTGAAGGTGTGATGGACGTCCTCACCCCGTATTCGCTCGACGAAGCGCTCGAAGTCAGGTTCACCCATCCCGAGGCGACGCCGGTCGCCGGCGGAACCGACCTGATGGTCGATCTGAACGCCCGACGACTCCAGCCGACCGCGCTCCTCGACCTCTCGCACGTCGACGAGCTAGGGACGTGGCAGAAGGAGAGCGGCACTGTCTTCGTGGGAGCGGGGATGACGTTCGCCAGGATCGCGCGCGAGCTCACGGAGTTCCCGCCGCTCGCTGATGCGGCCCGCTCGGTCGCCTCTCCGCAGATCCGGAACCGGGCGACGATCGGTGGGAACCTCGCGACGGCGTCGCCCGCGGGGGACAGCATCCCCGCGCTCGCAGCCTACGACGCAGACGTCGTGGTGGCCTCCTCGAAGACGGGGATGCGCCGGGTTCCGCTGGGAGAGTTCCTCGTCGGGCCGAAGCGTACGAGCCTCGCCCCGGACGAGCTGATTGTCGGCGTGGAATGGCAGTCGGTGACGAGGCCCGGATCGTTCGTCAAGATCGGGCGCCGCAACGCCATGGTCATTGCGGTCGCGAGTGCCTGCCTCCAGGTCGACGACGAGTGGCACGGCGTCCGTCTTGCGCTCGGGTCGGTCGGGCCGACGGTGCTGCGAGCTCGGCACGCTGAGGAGTTCGCCGAGGACCTTGACTGGAGCGATCCCGCGACCTTGGTCGAGTTCGGCCGTCTCGCTGCGGCCGAGACCCAGCCGATCGACGACCGGCGCGGCTCCGCCGCATACCGCCGGCACGTTGTGGAAGTGCTCGCTCGTCGCCTTCTGGCGCAGGCAGAGAAGGCGCGATGCTGATTCACGCAACGGTCAACGGCACGCAGCACACGGTTCACGTCGCGCCGGAGACGAGCTTGCTCACGCTGCTGCGCGACGAGCTCGGTTTGACGGGCACCAAGAACGCATGCGAGGAAGGCGAGTGTGGATCGTGCTCCGTCTGGCTCGACGGCGAGCTCGTCTGCTCGTGTCTCGTCCCGGCCCTGCAAGCCAACAGGCACGAGGTTCGCACCATCGAGGCACTCGCGCCGGGCGAGGAGCTCCATCCGCTACAGGACGCTTTCCTTGCGACGGGCGCCGTCCAATGCGGATTCTGTACGCCGGGCTTGCTCGTTGCCGCAGAGGACCTCCTCGAGCGGAATCCCTCTCCGAGCGACGACGAGATCCGGGAGGCGCTCGCCGGCAACTTCTGCCGCTGCACCGGATATCAGAAGATCGTCGAGGCGGTGCAGGTCGCGTCCGGCCGCGCGGGTCTTCTGACCGCCGTTGAGCACGGCAAGGTTGGCGAGAGCGCGCGCCGCGTCGACGGTATCCCCAAGGTGACCGGCGCCTTCACCTACGGTAGCGACCTGCGGGCCGACGGGATGCTCCAAGGCGTCACCCTGCGGAGCCCGCATCCCTCAGCGCGCATCCACTCGATCGACGTGACGAAAGCCGAGGCGGCACCCGGAGTGCATGCGGTGCTGACGGCGGACGACGTACCCGGCAAGCCCACATTCGGCCTCGAGTACTCCGACCAGCCCGTGCTCGCTTCGGACGTCGTGCGCTACGAGGGCGAGCCCGTGGCGATCGTGGCAGCCGAGACGCTCGAGCAGGCACGCCGCGCTGCCGAGCTCGTCGAGGTCGAGTACGAGCCGCTCTCCGTTGTCTCCGACATGGAGGACGCGCTACGCCCGGATGCGCCGCAGGTGCACGAGTTCGGCAACGTGCTCCGGCACGTCCACATCCTTCACGGGGAGCCCGACACGACCGAGGCGGACGTCTGGGTGGAGGGCTACTACGAGACGCCGATGCAAGATCAAGCTGCACTCGGGCCCGAGGCCGGACTCGCCGTCCCGTCCGAGGACGGCAGCGTCGATCTACACGTCACCACGCAGTGGTTGCACGTCGACCGACAACAGATCGCGCCGTGTCTCGACCTCCCCGAGGAGAAGGTGCGGATCACGCTCACGGGCGTGGGTGGAGCGTTCGGATCCCGCGAGGACATCCACGTCCAGATCCACGCCTGCCTGCTCGCCCTCCGCACGAAGCGCCCGGTGAAGATGACCTACGGCCGCGAGGAGTCGTTCAGCGGCCACGTGCACCGGCACCCCTCTCGAACTTGGATCCGGTATGGAGCGACGAAGGAGGGCCGACTCGTAGCCGCCGACGTCCGCCTGCTTCTCGACGGCGGGGCGTACGCGTCGTCGTCCCCCGCCGTCCTCGCCAACGCCTCGACCTTCGCCGCCGGGCCGTACGAGGTGCCGAACGCCAGGATCGAAGGAACAGTCGTCTATACGAACAACCCACCGTGTGGAGCGATGCGCGGGTTCGGCGCTCCACAGGTCTGCTTCGCGTACGAGTCCGCCATGGACAACCTGGCGGCGAAGCTCGGGATCGATCCGATCGAGCTCCGGCTGAAGAACGCGGTCAGCTCGGGCTCCGTGCTACCGACTGGTCAAGTATTGACGGGAAGCGCACCGTTGAGGGAAGTGATCGAGCGGTGCGCTGCGATTCCTCTCCCAGAGCACGCGCCCCTCGACGCGATGACCCACGGCGTCGGATTCGCCGTCGGCTTCAAGAACGTCGCGTACAGCGAGGGCTTCGACGACTCGGCTGAGGCGACGGTGACGATCGAAGTCGGCCCGAACGGGCTCGAGGCCCAGGTGCAAACGGCGGCGGTCGACTATGGCCAGGGTCTCTACACCGTGCTCGCGCAGATCGTGCGAACGGAGCTCGGCATCGAGCACGTCGTCGTCCTCCCGTCGGACACCTCGGCGATCGGATCCGCCGGATCGACGTCGGCGTCGCGCCAAACGACGATGGCCGGGGCGGCCGTCCTGGCAGCGTGCCGCGAGATCCGTGCCGAGCTCGACACGAACGGCGCCGCCGAGTCGATCACACGCACGGTCACGTACCAGCACCGCGTGACGACCGGATTCGACGAGAAGGGCCAGGGGGACATCCACGTGGCCTTTGCCTTCATCGCCGAGCGGGCCGTCGTCGAGGTCGACGAGGAGCTCGGCCTTGCGCGCGTCGTCCAGATCGCTGCGGTGCAGGACGCCGGACGGGTGATCAACCCGCAAGGAGCAGAGGGGCAGGTCGAGGGGGGAGCGGCGATCGGGCTCGGACTGGCGCTCATGGAGGAACTCCAGCTCGAGGAGGGGCAGGTCCGCAACGGGTCCTTCACCGACTACCTGATCCCGACCGCCCTCGACGTGCCGCCGGTGATATCGGGGTTCGTCGAGGTGCCCGAGCCGGGCGCCCCCTACGGGGTGAAGGGCATCGGCGAGCTCGCGACCGTGGCGGCCACGCCGGCGATCGTCGCTGCCCTCCGTGCTGCGACTGGGCGGGTGCTGAACAGGGTTCCCGTCAATCCTGACGACCTCCTCGGCCTCCGGGCGCCCGCCGCGACCGCGGGACGCGCGCCGATCCCGGATGTTCCCGGCCAACAACCCATACCCGAGTACCTCGGCATGGCGCTCGGCCAACAAGAGCTGATGAAAGCGAGGTAGCGATGCACCAGATAGCGATAGACCGCAAGACGCTCGTGGGGCGCGACTTCATCGAGACCCTCGACTGGACGGTCGAGGAGATCGAGGAGGCGCTGGCGGTCGCGGGCGAGCTCAAGACGGCTTTCAAGAACGGCGAGCCGCACCGGCTGCTCGCGGACAAGACGCTGTTCATGCTGTTCCTCGACAAGTCCACGCGGACGCGCAACGCGTTCGAGTCGGGGATGACACAGCTCGGCGGCCATGCGATCTACCTCGATGCCGAGAAGACGCAGGTGGCACACGGCGAGAGTCCCAAGGACATGGGCGTGGTCCTGTCTCGATACGGGCACGGCCTCGCCATCCGCCACGATCTCGCGCCGTACGAGGGCAACGTGTGGATGCGTGAGATCGCCCGCTGGGCCGACATCCCGCTCATCAACCTGCAGTGCGACGTCGACCACCCGACGCAGACGCTCGCCGACCTGATGACGCTGCGCGAAAAGCGCGGCGAGAACCTGCAGGGGATGCGAGTTGCCGTGTCCTGGGCCTACGCGCCGTCCTACGCCAAGCCGCTGTCGGTTCCCCAGGGACTGGCGACGCTGCTGCCTCGCTTCGGGGTTGACCTCGTCATCGCGCATCCGCACGGCTTCGAGCTCATGCCCGAGGTTATGGAGCGCGCCGAGTCTGCGGCCGCTGAGGGCGGCGCCAGGATCACCTACGTGCACGACATGGACGAAGCCTTCCGGGACGCAGACGTCGTGTACCCGAAGTCTTGGGGGCGAATCGAGGCCTTCCGCGACGAGAAGGCTGCGCTTGCGGAGTCCGGTGCGTTCAAGGATTGGATCTGCGACGCCCGGCGCATGTCGCTGGCGAAGGCAGATGCGCTCTACATGCACTGCCTGCCCGCGGATCGCGGCAACGAGGTGACGGACGAGGTCATCGACGGGCCGCAGTCGGTCGTCTACGACGAGGCCGAGAACCGGATGCACACCGGCAAGGCGCTCATGGCGCTCACGATGGGCGGCTACGGCCTATGACGGAGACTTGGCGGGAAACGGCAAGGCGGCGCGTCCGCGGCTCGTCGTCGCACTCGGAGGAAACGCACTGCTCCGGCGCGGCGAGGCGATAACGGCGGGCATCCAGCGACAGCACGCGGCGGAGGCGATGACCGCGGTCGCCGAGCTCGCCGAGTCTCACGACATCGTGCTCACCCACGGCAACGAGCCCCAAGTGGGTTTGCTCGCCGCCCTCCAGGCATCGGCGTACACGGATGTGCCTGCGTACCGGCCTCGTTCGGCCCGACGAAGATCGTCTTTGCTTCCTCCACGTCGAACCAACCGGTATCGCGGATCGATCGATAGTTCGTTACTCGCGCCTTGGTGAGTCGCAATGAGTTGACCTCGCTGACGGCTACTCGGCCAGCACCTGTCTCGCCGGGGCGGGCTATCCCCTGACGCCTGATCGACGCCTGAACGTCTGAAAACCGGGCGACGTAGACCAGCGGGCTAGCTGTCCTACCCACAGACGTTGTGAACGCGGCTGATCGGGGGCCGGTCTCCCAGCGAGCTGTGTGGTCTGGTGTGGTTGTAGTGCTCGAGCCAGTGTGGCAGGGCTGCGGCGCGGTCG
>JAOUHF010000148.1 GCA_029865325.1 Thermoleophilia bacterium | reverse complement strand
CCTTCTACAAGGACGGTGGCAGGAGGATCTTCATCCGCTCGACCGCATCACCGTGCAGGAGGCTTGGGCACTTGTGCCGTGATTCGTGATGGCCACTGACCCGTACAAGAGACACAAGACACGCCATCGAGGAATCAGCTACCGACTGCGCTCGAACGGCACAAGGAAGTACTACGTCTACGCGAACGGGACGCACAGCCCGGTGGACGGTGGCGAGGCAGAGGCCCTCGCGCTTCAAGCAGAGCTTCGAGGCCGCAAGGCTCGTGGTGAGAAGGTCGTCCCGAAGAAGGTGCTCTTCGGCACGCTCGCGGAGGACTGGTACGCATCGAAGAGCGGGCTGCGCCAGTCCACCCTCAGGGACTACCGAGCAGACCTCGACAACGAGATCCTCCCCAGGTTTGGCCATCTGAAGGTGGCGAAGGTCACCCCAGACGAGATCGCACGGTTCGTTCGAGACCTCAGCGGCAGAGGGCTGTCCGGCAGCCGGATCAAGAACATCCTAAAGCCGCTCCAAGGGACGCTGAAGCTCGGTCTACGCCGGGGATTCATCCCGCAAGACCCGTTCACCCTGCTCACCCCGGATGAGCGTCCAAAGGAGACGCCGAGGACGCATCACGAATGGTCGCCAGAGGAAATTGACGCTCTTCTCGGAGCGTCCGAGGCGCTCGCCAAGGAGAAAAACGCGAAGTACGACTATTAGCCCATTCTTCGGGTGGCGGCGTACACCGGCCTTCGGGAGGGGGAGCTTCTGGGTCTTCGCTGGTGCGACGTGGATCTCAAGAAGCGCGAGATTCACGTTCGCCACCAACTCTCGCGCACCGGCAAGCTCGTGGAACCGAAGACTCCGAAGGCCGTCCGCACTGTCCCGCTGGGCAAGGAGATGGTGCGGTTCCTGACACGGCACAGGCTCGCCTCAGACTTCTCCACTGACGAGCACCTCGTCTTTCCGAGCCAGGACGGCACGCCGCTCAACCAGAGCAACCTCGTCAACCGAGGGTTCAGACCCGCACTCAAGAAGGCGGGCCTCGACGGCCTCAATCCCGGCATCAGATTCCACGACCTTCGACACT
Organism: Thermoleophilia bacterium; assembly: GCA_029865325.1. GTDB lineage: Bacteria > Actinomycetota > Thermoleophilia > Gaiellales > Gaiellaceae > GMQP-bins7. The sequence continues at coordinate 3,131 of JAOUHF010000148.1, read as the reverse complement.
TCTTCGCGAGCGTGATGATCGACCGAGGCGTGTCCAGCGTCGTACTTGCAGACGTGATGGGCCACAGAGACTCACGAACGACCGAGCGCATCTACGTCCATCTGTTCAACCGAAGAAGGACAGCCGATCAGGTTCGGGATGCGATGCAGTCTGCGATGAGGCAGTGATGCCCGTTAGTCAGCAACACGCTCGGGTGCTACGGGACATGCACTTCAGCGCAGCGGTCTTCCGCGCTTACGCCCTCAGCGGGCCGCGAGCCGTAGGAGAGATCCGGCGCGTGACGGAGTTCGAGACGCCGCTCGGCCCTTCGCCTCTCTTGCACTCCGCACAAGTCCGACTAGTCGGTCAGGGACGGGCTGGAGCGAACGTCGCCGCAAAACGAGTTGACAGCAGTGTGACGCGAACACTGCAAGCTGGAGATGTCTTCGGACGGCACCCGAGGCCATCCCATGAAGTGAACTTCCAGCCTGGCGCGGGTGACGCTTCGAGCCACAGTAGGCCAGAAGGGACGCCGGACACCCCCTTGCTGCATCTGCCGGAAGGTCTGCCGGAAGGTGGTACGCATGTGACGCTCAGGCCGCCAGCAGAGACCGTGCCTTTTCCGGTGGCGCTGACCGTCAAGGAGGTGACTTGCACGGGGTCTGCGGGTGGAAAGTCGTTCGCCGTGAAGTCCCTCCCGATGAGTTGCTGTCCGGGAAAGATTTCCACGACAGCCGCACGACCCTTCAGGTAGCGGGGATCGAGGATCGCGTCGGCCTCGACTTCCTTCTCCGGAAGCGTGGCCGGCTGGTACATCCCCTTGCGGGCTATGAGCGTTCCGGGTGTGCCCTTCGGAATGAGCTGCTTCGCGACGAGCACCTGCCGCAGCCGCGGCCCCGGTAAGTTGAATGTTTCGAGATGTACGTTGGCCACGAGCAGGATCGCTGCGAGCACGACAGCACTGACGCCCAGGTCGAAGGCCCACCGGCGCGACGACATCTTGCTGGTTGGTGCTGCGGGCACGATTGCCGTGGTGCGCCGCAGAACGGGCAGCATGAGGATGCCGAGGGCAACGATGGCCCAGGCGGCCCAGGCCCACCCAGGCGCGTGACTCCAAACGACCCACTTATCGTCCGACCCCCATCCGAGGTTGCGGGTGGGGCGGAAGGTGGCGGCCCGATAGACAAAGACGGCCACCAATCCGAGGACGACGACGAGGAAACCCACCGCTATCCGCTTCACGGTCTGAGTGTAAGAAGCGGTGCGGCTCCGCGACTAGCACCCCCAGATTGCGCGGGCCATCTCCTCGATCTCTTCGCCGGACCCGTCCCGAACGGCCATCTACCCATTCGTCCGCGAGACTTGGCAAGTGATTGGCAAGTACTCATCTGAGCCACCGGCCATTCCGCGGCCCGAAAACGGCTACTTCATATGACTTAGCCCCGTTTCTGGCCGCTGGTTCTGGCCGTTGGTTCCCGTGGCAGTCCTGTCACGCCGGAGGTCGCGGGTTCGAGTCCCGTCGCTCCCGTCTCTGGAAACCCGCTCGTGGAGCCGCGCACAGAGGACGTTTGTGCGCCGGTCGCTCTGTGAGGAACCACGGCTTCACACCCGCATCCCCGGACAGTGCAGGTTGATTGCGAAAGGTCGCGGACGTGTGACTGAGATGGTCGCGGCCGTTCTCAACCGTGCAGCGTTGGATCTCCGAGGGCTGCGTAACCTCCTTCAAACCGCGTTCGCCGCTCGAGCGGTCGACCGGCGATCGGCTGCATACTGCGCGTCTCGTGAGCGAGAAACAGGAAGCCATGGGACGAGACGATTCGACTGCAAAGACCGCCGGCACGGCCGGCGGGGCGGTGCTCGGATTACTCGCGGTGACGCAGTTCCTGATGGCTGTCGACTCGAGCGTGATGAACGTCTCCATCAGCGCGCTGGTGGAGGACCTGGACACGACGGTGACTGCGATTCAGGGCGTGATCACGGCATACACGCTCGTCATGGCGGCCACGATGATCACGGGCGCGAAGGTCGGCGACCTGCTGGGAAGACGCCGCGCTCTCCGCGTGGGACTCGTGGTCTACGCATGTGGATCAGCACTGACGGCGGTAGCGCCGAACGTGGTCGTCCTGCTGATCGGCTGGTCGATCCTCGAGGGGCTGGGAGCTGCCCTGATCATGCCGACCCTCGTCGCGCTGATCGCAGGGAACTTCACCGGGCAAGCGCGGGCGACGGCCTACGGGGTGCTGGCGGCCGCGGCGGCGGTCGCGGTGGCGGCGGGCCCGATCATCGGCGGTTTCGTTACGGCCTACTTCAGCTGGCGCTGGGTGTTCGCCGCCGAGGTCCTGATCGCGGGTGGGCTCCTCATGGGCACGCGGATCATCGCTGACGTCCCTGCCGAGAAGCGCCCGCAGTTCGACCTCGTCGGCGCCGGTCTCTCGGCGCTCGGCCTGGGGATGCTCGTCTTCGGCGTGCTGCAGTCGAGCACGTGGGGTTGGTTCACTCCTCGCGTCCCCGACGGCCCAGACGCGACCCCCCAGCTCGCCGGCATCTCAGCCGTCACCTGGCTCGTGCTCGGCGGGCTGCTCGTGCTGTGGCTGTTCGTCAGTTGGCTTCGGCACCGCGTCGATAAGGGACAGGAGCCGCTCGTGGATCCGGCTCTGTTCGACAACAAGCAGCTGACCGGCGGCCTGATCGAGCTCCTCTTCCAGTACCTCGTGATGATGGGCGTCTTCTTCACGATGCCGCTGTTTCTGTCCCTCGTGCTCGGCCTCGATGCGTTCGAGACCGGTTTGCGCATGTTGCCCTTGTCCCTCGCGCTCGTCGTCACTGCACCGGCCGTTCCCAAGCTGTTCCCGCACGTAGGCCCGCGGCGCATCGTCCAGGTCGGCCTTCTTGCCATGCTCGTCTCGACGGTGCTGCTCGCCGCCCGCTTCGAGGACGGCGCAGGCGCGAGTGTGACGACACTGCCGTTCATCTTGCTCGGGGTCGGCATGGGGGCGCTCGCCTCGCAGCTCGGAAACATCGTCGTTTCGGCTGTACCCGTCGAGCGGGGGGGTGAGGCCGGCGGACTCCAGTACACGGCGCAGAACCTCGGCGCGTCGCTCGGCACAGCACTCGTCGGCGCCGTCGTCATCGCCTCGCTCGGGACGCTGCTC
>JAOUHF010000052.1 GCA_029865325.1 Thermoleophilia bacterium | reverse complement strand
TACTGCCTCGTACGCGAGCGCATCGGACTGCGCGTAGGTCACGCGGGGATGCGTGAAATGCGTGCGTGCGAACTCGAGCGCCCACGCTGCGCGATCGATGGCCACCACCGTCGCGCCCGCGCGCTCGGCCACGTCATAGGCCAGCTCGCCCTTCCCACAGCCGACGTCGAGCACGCGCTCGCCGGGACGGATGCGCTCCACGAAGTAGTCGTGGTAGCCCGTGAGTCGGTGCTTGGCATGTACTCCGCCGTCGTAGTCGATAGCGCCGCGATCCATGCTGTAGTACGCGTCGCCGTAGACCTCGAGGAGCTCGCGCATGGCCTTCGAACGGTCTGGCTGAGAACGGATAGCGGCGAGCCAGAGCCGGAGCAGTCCTCGCCAGAGGCCGAACGGGAACAGGAAGCGGATGGGTCGCAGCGGGACGCGGCGTCCCGCGCCGCCGGCGATGCGGCGAATCGTCCATGGGCGCGTGCTCATCCGGCGACTCTTGTCGACGTGCGATACCCAGTGATGCGTCCCCGCAGCGTCGCGAGCTGAAAACGGGCGCGTTGCGTATCGAGGCGGACAAGAGAGACAGCCACGCCGCCGACCGGCCGCACGAGCATACGCGCGACCGTTCGCAGGGGATAGCCGTGCTTGCGGAGCAGGTAGCCGACGCTGGCTCCGTCGCGGTGCCCCAGTGGGGCATCGTCCGTTCGCACGTCGTGTCGAACGACGAAGGTTGGGTCGTACTCGATCCTCGCGTGACCGCGGACGGCGCGGATGAGGTAGTCGATCTCCTCGCCCGACGACCAGGGCTCGTTGGAGCCGAGGCCGAGCCGCTCGTCGAATGTGCCCACCCGCTCGATGACGCTGCGTCGGAGGAAGATCGTGAACGAGATCGCCCGGTTCCAGAGGTTGTCGTCGGTCAGTTGCGCCGGTGCCGTCTTCCACGAGTCGGCTGACCTGCCCGAGTCGTCCTCTGCCCTACCTGTGAGCCCGTCCAGATCAAGGTTCGACGAGAGCCGTTCGGCCAATCGGCGGAGCAAGCCAGGCGGGTAGACACAGTCGTCGTCGGGGAACGCGACGACGTCGGCCGTCACGTGCTCGAGAGCGGCATTCCGTGCCCGCGAAAGACCTGGCTCCGACCGGAGGTGAAGCGCCTCGACACGTCCTTTGGAGAGGATTGGCTCGAGATGAGCGTGCTCGTTCTGGTCGACGACGAGCACGCGGACGCGGGGGTATTCCTGCTCCGCGAGCGAGTTCAAGAAGCGCTCGAGCTCCTCGACTCGCCCCATCGTCGCCACGACGAGGTCGAACGACGGAAGCTCGGGCGGCACGGGCCGTAGGCTACGGGACGCAGTGGTAGTGCCGACCGCACCGCTCGTCTCCGTGCTCCTGGCCGTCCACAACGGCGACCCCTACCTGCGGACGGCGCTCGACAGCGTTCTCAGGCAGACGATGGCCGATCTCGAGCTGATCGTCGTCGACGACGCGTCGACGGACTCCACTCCGGGCGCTATCGCCATGATCGACGACCGACGCTTGCGGGTGCTCCGAAACGACGACCAGCTCGGCCTCGCCCAAGCGCTGAATCGTGGACTGGACGAAGCTCGTGGGCGGTACGTGGCGCGACTCGACGCCGACGACGTCGCCCTCCCACGCCGGCTGGAGCGGCAGCTTGCGCGCATCCGTGCGACGCCCGGGACGGTGATTGTCGGCAGCTCCGTGTGTGCGATCGACGACGACGGTATTCCGGGCGCGGTTCACGGGATGCCCGCGACGCCTACGGAGATTCGCTGGCATCTGCTCTTCAGCTCGCCGTTCTTTCATCCCACCGTGCTACTCGATCGCGAGCATCTGGAGCACGGCGGGTTCCGCTACGACCCGTCCTTCCTCGAGAGCGAGGACTACGACCTGTGGGCCAGGGTCCTCGCGTCTGGAGATGGTGCCAATCTCTCCGAGCCTCTCGTTCTGTACCGCGTGCACGGCCGCCAGGCCTCGCAGGCAAGGCGAGAGCTCCAGCGCTCCTTTCAGATCGATGTCGCCCGCCGCCAGATCGCGCGCGTGGCGCGGCACTTGTCCGCAGACGAGATAGGGCTTGCGTGGAGCGTCGGAGCGGGGGAGCGACTCGATCCGACGTTGGTCGATGAGGCGGCGTCGGCGTACATCGAGCTTGCGCGCGCATTCGAGAGCGGATCGCCGCGAGGACAGCAGTCGCTCGGCCAGACGGCCGCTCGTCCGCTCCTCCGCGCAGCCCGCCAGGCCTCCGGAAGCGCGCGCTTCCGCCTGCTGCAGCGCGCCCTCGAGCTCGATCGTGCCCTTCCGCTCCGCGCCGTTGCCGCACGGGCTGCTCGGCGCTCGGGCGAGCGAGCCGCACGCCACGATGCTCGGGTCTGGCTCAACGAGCTCGAGGTGTCGTCCCGTGAGACCCCCCGGCCGATCAGAGTTGCTGCGGTCTTTCCGGAGCCGACGCCATACCGGGCCCCACTCCTCGACCGGATCGCTGCGCTCCCGGACGTCGACCTGACCGTGATCTATGCGGCCGACACGGTCGCTCGCCGCACGTGGCGAGTCGAGCCCAAGCATCGAGCTGTGTTTCTACGCGGGTTACGGATTCCTGGCGCGCGGAGGGTGTTGCATCACGACTACCCGTTCACGCCTGGCATCGTCCGCGCGTTGGCGGAGTCGCGCCCAGAGGTCGTCGTGGTTTCCGGCTGGAGCACCTTCGCAGCACAGGCGGCGATCACGTGGTGCCGGATCAAGGACGTCCCGTACGTGCTCGTCGCGGAGAGCCACGACGAGGGGCCGCGTGCAGGTTGGCGTCGTTCCGTCAAGGGAGCCGTGGTTCCAACCGTCGTGCAAGACGCCTCCGGTGTCCTCGTCACGGGGACGCTTGCCCGCAACTCGATGATCTCTCGTGGCGCCGCGCCCGAGCGGGTACGCGTCTTCGCGAACACGATCGATGTCGAGGGCTTCGGTGAACGAGCCGATCGGCTGGCTTCGCAGCGTCCGGAGCTGCGCGCCCAGTTCGGTGCGGATCCCGAGGACGTCGTCGTCCTCTCCGTGGCTCGGCTCGTGCCCGAGAAGGGCCTCGACACGTTGATCCGTGCCATCTCTGCAGCCGACGACCACCACTTCGTTCTCGTTCTCGCCGGGGACGGCCCAGAGCGCGACGCGCTCGGGCGGCTCGCGGGGGAGCTCGACGTGCGCGTCGTGTTCGCCGGGGACGCTGCCTGGGAGAAGATCGTCGAGGTCTACGTCGCGGCTGACGTCTTCGCCCTTCTCTCGGAACGAGAGCCGTGGGCGGTCGTCGTCAACGAGGCTGCGGCGTGCGGACTCCCGCTCGTGCTCTCCGACCGGGTAGGCGCCGCGCACGATCTCCTCCGAGATGGGGAAAACGGCGTGCTCGTGCCGGCGGGCGACGTGAAAGCTGCGGCAACGGCGCTTCGCGCCTTGGCCGGGGACCCCGACCTGCGCCGAGCTCAAGGCGCGAGATCGCGCGAGCTCGCTCGGGACTGGGGCTACGGCCCGAGCGTTGAAGGTTTTCTCGCTGCGGTGCGCGAGGCTGTCGCAGATCAGGGCTAACCTGATTCGGTGTCTCGGAACGGTGGCCGACCGCGGATTCTCGTCCTGAACCAGTACTACTGGCCAGGGGTCGAGGCGACCGCCCATCTGCTCACCGAGCTGTGTGAGGCACTCGCGGAGGACTACGAGGTCGAGGTCGTCACGGGCGTCTTGCACGGACACGAGGGACAGCCACGCGAAATCGAGCACAACGGCGTCCGCATCACCCGCGTCGCCTCGACGTCGTACGAGCGCTCGGCGCTGGGAAGACGAGCGGTGAACTACTTCTCGTACCTCGGCTCTGCTCTGAGCCACGCCCTGAGCAGCGCGCGGCCGGATCTCATCCTGTGCATGACCGACCCACCGATCATCGGCGACCTCGGCGTTCTCGTCGGACGGCGGGTCGGAGCTCCGGTTCTCGTCATCAGCCAGGACGTCTTCCCGGAGATAGCGACCGAGCTCCATCGGCTTCGCAACCCTGCGGTCGTCGGCGTGTTGGGCGCACTCGTGGGTGCGTACCTGAAGCGTGCAGACAGGATCGTCGCGATTGGCGAGACCATGCGCGAGCGCCTCGAGGCCAAGGGCGCTCCGTCCGAGCGTCTCTGCGTCATTCCCAACTGGGTCGACACCCGCGCGATCACCCCGCAGCCGCGCGACAACGAATGGGCCGAGAAGCACGATCTCGTCTCGCGCTTCGTCGTCATGCACTCCGGCAACGTCGGGCACGCCCAGGATCTCGACAGCCTGGTTCGCGCCGCGACGTTCCTGCGCGACCGCGACGACCTGCAGATCGTGATCGCAGGCTTCGGAGCCAGGCACACCGAGATTGTCGCCCTGGCGGAACGGCTGGAGGTCGGAGAGACCGTGCGGTTCCTCCCGTACCAGAAGCGCTCGCGGCTCCCTCTGTCCCTCTCGAGCGCCGACGTGCACGTCGTCGGCCTGGCGAAAGGCCTTGCGGGATACGTCGTTCCGAGCCGGTTGTACGGGATCCTCTCTGTCGGACGCCCCGTCATCGTCGCAGCCGAGGACGAGAGCGAGACCTCCCGTCTTGTCAAGGACGTCGGCTGCGGCATCGTGATTCCGCCGTCTCGACCCGATCTGCTCGCCCGCACGATTCGCGAGGCGGCCGACGGCGCCTTTGAGCTCGACGAGATGGGGCGCCGGGGCCGCGCCCACGTCGAAGAGGAGGCCGACCGCGTCGTCGCCATGGAACGGTATCGCGCTCTCGTCCGCGAGATGCTTGCCGCGTGATCGGTAAGGCCATGTTCTGGGGCTCGCTCGGCGCGCTCGCCTGGACGCACGCGGGCTACCCGGCAGCGATGGGCGCGCTGGCGCGGCTTCGGCCGAGACCCGTCAGGAAGGGTGAGATCACGCCCTCGGTGACCCTTGTCGTGTCGGCGCACGACGAGGAGGCGGTCATCGGGCGGCGTCTCGAGAACCTGCTCGAGCTCGACTACCCGGCCGATCGGCTCGGGATCGTCGTCGCCTCCGACGGGTCGACCGACTTGACGGACGCGATCGTCGGGGAGATCGCTGCGCGTGAGCCGCGCGTGCGCCTTCTCCAATTCCCGCGAGAAGGCAAAGTGGCTGCCCAGCATCGCGCGGTTCGAGAGACGGCGAGCGACGTTCTCGCGTTCACGGACGCGAACACGGAGTGGCGGCAGAATGCTCTCCGGCAGCTCGTGAACAACCTCGCGGACCCCGAAGTCGGGTACGTGTGTGGACAGCTCCGGCTCGAGAGCCCCGACGGCGCGAACCTGGAGGGCGTCTATTGGCGTTACGAGATGTGGGTGCGTGCGCAGGAATCCGCCTGCAGCTCGATCACGGCCGGGAACGGCGCGATCTACGCCGTGCAGCGGGAGGCGTACGTCGAGGATGACCCGAAGTTCGGCCACGACTTCGGCTTTCCGTACCTGATGGAGCAGGCGGGGCGTCGGGCGGTCTATGAGCCAGAGGCAATCGCGGTCGAGAAGCCTGCCGCTGAGCCCGAGGACGAGTACGGGCGCAAGGTCCGCACCATCGCTCGAGCTCTCGGCCACATCCTCACTGGCCGGATCTTCCGGCGCACGCGACCCTTGTACATGGCCGAGCTGCTCTCGCACCGCGTTCTGCGGTACTCCACGGGCCTGCTGCACATCGGCCTGCTCGTCTCGAACGTCGCGCTCGTCGGTCGCGGGCCCTTCTACCGGCTGTTCCTCGTGCTCCAGATCGGCGGCTTTGGCTTGGCTGCCGCAGGAAGAGTGCGTCTCCCCATACCGGGCGCCCGACTCGCCTACTACTACTACGTCGTGACCAAGGCGACCGTCGCTGCGCTCGTTCGATACCTGCGCTCGGGCACACCACAGATGTGGGACAAGGCCAAGGGGACGCGATGAACCGCGCCGCCGATGTGCTCATCGCCGGCACGGGACTCGCGCTGACGAGCCCGCTCCTCGGCCTCGCGGCGATCGCGACCAAGCTCGAGGATCGTGGCCCTGTCTTCTATCGGCAGACGCGCGTCGGCAAGGACGGTGAGGACTTCGAGGTCTTGAAACTCCGCACGATGGTCGTCGGCGCCGAGCGGATCGGCGCCGGCTACGCGGTCGACGAGGGCGATCGCCGGATCACCCGCGTCGGTCGGATTCTCCGGAGGACGTCGATCGACGAGCTACCCCAGCTGTGGAACGTCCTTCGCGGAGACATGAGCGTCATCGGCCCGAGGCCGACGCTTCGCTATCAGGTCGAGCAGTACGACGAGCATCAGCGGCGTCGGCTCGAGGTCAGGCCGGGTCTCACGGGCTGGGCGCAGATCCACGGGCGCGCCGCGCTCCCGTGGCCGGAGCGCATCGAGCTCGACGTCTGGTACGTCGACCACCGCTCGCCGCGGGTCGATCTCGAGATCTTGCTGAAGACCCCGCTCGCTCTCTTTCGCGGGACGTACCGCGGCGCGACGGGTGGCTGGCGTCAGGGCTCGTAGGCGGCGGCTTTGGTCCCGAGGATGCATGTGGACGAGGTGTCCACCGATGTCGCTCTCGCTCGACGGCTCGTAGCCGCGCAGTTCCCGGAGTGGGCGGCTTTGGGTCTCGAGCCGGTCAGGTCCAGCGGGACGGACAACGCGCTGTACCGGCTCGGCGCCGACATGGTTCTCCGCCTCCCTCGCATACACTGGGCCGTCGAGGGCGAGGAGCGGGCGCGGGAGTGGCTGCCGAGGCTTGCTCCGCTCCTTCCGGTCGACGTTCCAGTGCTGGTCGGGGTGGGAGAGCCCGCCGAGGGGTATCCCTGGAGCTGGTCCGTCTACGGATGGCTGGAAGGCGAGAACCCGAACATCGATTCGGTGACCGATCCGGTCGCGATTACAAGAGATCTGGCGCAGCTCGTCGAGGCGCTGAGGCGAGTCGACCTCAACGGACCGCTCGCGGGTCGTGGCGCGCCGCTGGCCACGCGTGATGAGCCGACACGTGACGCGGTCGCTGCTCTCGAGGGAGTGATCGACACCGAGGCGGCGGGCGACGCGTGGGGAGCCGCGCTTCGAGCGCCCGCGTGGGCCGACCCGCCCTCGTGGGTTCATGGCGATCTTCTGCCCGGGAACCTGCTCCTTCGGGGTGGCCGACTCACGGGAGTCATCGACTGGGGCTGCGTGGGCGTAGGCGATCCAGCTTGCGACCTGATCGCCGCGTGGGGTCTCCTTCCTGCGGAAGCGAGGAGTCTGTTCCGGTCCGAGCTTGACGTCGACGACGCGACGTGGGCCCGCGGTCGTGGCTGGGCGCTCTCGATCGCGCTCATCGCGCTGCCGTACTACCTGGACAGCAATCCGGCCTTCGCGGACGTCGCACGGCATCTCATCGGCGAGGTCCTCGCCGAGAGCTAGATGCCCTTTGCCGCGAGCAGCGACCGGTAGAGGCGGTCGATGTCGTCGACCAGCCGCGAGACCGAGTAGCGCTCGAAGACGTTCGCGCGCCCGGACTCGCCGAGCCGAGCCCTGAGCGCCGGGTCGGCGGCGAGCTGCGCGAGTCGATCTGCTGCGCCTCCTGTGTCCCCGGCCTCGACGAGAAAACCGTCCACGCCGTCTCGCACGACGTCGGGGACACCGCCGACGCGGTTCGCGACGACCGGTGTCCCGGACGCGAGTGACTCGATCGCGCTCACCGGTGTCCCTTCATTCACCGAGGGGAGCACGAACGCGTCGAAGAGGCGGTAGTAGCCGGCGACGTCGGACTGGTACCCGACGAAGTAGGTCGAGCGCGCGATGCCGAGGTCGTGCGCGAGCTGCTCCAGCCGCTCGCGGTCGGGCCCGTCGCCCACCATGCACAGCACTGCATCGACGCCACGCTCCCGGGTCGCTCTCACGATCTCGAGGACCGCGCCGGTGTCCTTCACGCCGGTCATGCGCCCGACCCAGCCGACGACGAACGCTTCGGGTGGAATCCCGTACAGCCGGCGGTAGTCCAGATCCGCGGTGGCGTCGCCGAGTCGGTCCTGGAGGGGAATGCCGAGGCGGATCACCGCGAACTTGTCCCGTGGCGCGACGCCGTGCTCGACGAGCTCGTCGCGCACCTCGGGGCTGACCGCGATCAGCACGTCTGAGCTACGGGCGAGGTTCCGCTCCACCTGGCGGAAGAACGCTGTCCTGGCGGGTCCGAAGTACCCCTTGAGGACGTGGCCGTGGAAGGTGTGCACAACGATCGGTGGGCGGGCGTCGCCGGCCAAGAGCGCCGCGGCACGCGCGATCGCCCCGGCTTTCGCCGTGTGCGTGTGCAGGATGTGCGGTCGCTCTCGGCGGATGAGCGCTGTCATGTGCCGCACCGACCGCGCGTCGTGGAGTACGGAGACCTCGCGCTGGAGCTCGGGAACGCTCACGACGTCGACTCCGAGTTGCTCGGCCAGGAAAGCCATCGAGTCCTCTCCGCGAGCGAGGCTGCCCGCGACGAGCGTCGTGTGGTACCCGCGCGTTTCGAGCTCGGCGGCGAGATTCGCGACGTGGATCGCTGGCCCGCCCATGTTCAGCCGGGCGATGACGCGCAGGATGCGGATCGGTTCGTTGCTCGGCTGCACTACGTCGGCTCACGTTAGCTGGGTTGCTGCGAAGTCCTCCGAGTGCTCTCCACACTCGTGGTGGTCTTGTTCACGTGCGCGGGCCAGCGCGCCGCCGACGTCCGGGCATTCCGCATGGAGAATCCCTAAAGAGCGACCGCTTCGCGGTCGCTGCATGAGTGCCGTCCTTCCACCCTCTAGCATTCGCGAGCTATGCGTTACGTCGTCACCGGTGCCGCCGGGTTCATCGGCTCCCAACTCCTGCGTACGCTCCTCGATCGAGGGCATGAGGCGACGGGCTGGGATGCCTTCACCGACTACTACGATCCTGCGCTGAAGGAGGAGAACGCGCGCGACCTGCCGGTCGAGAGGGTCGACATCGGTGCGGACGGGCTCGATCTCGACGGCGTCGACGGCGTCTTCCATCTCGCCGGGCAGCCGGGCGTCAAGAGTTTCGGGAGCGTGTTTCCCGTCTATGTGCGTCACAACGTCCTCGCGAGTCAGCGGCTCTTCGAGGCGGCCGCTCAGGCCCGTGTCCGCACGGTGTTCGCATCCTCGTCGTCGATCTACGGAGATGCCGCTTCGTATCCGACGCCGGAGGACACGGTTTCCCGGCCTCTTTCCCCGTACGGCATCACGAAGCTCGCCTGTGAGCATCTGGCCCAGGCGTACCGGCAGGAGTTCGGCCTCGACGTCGTCACGCTCCGCTACTTCACGATCTACGGGCCCCGCCAGCGACCCGACATGGCGTTTGCGAGCATGGTTGCCGCTCTGGCGGAGAATCGACCGTTCGAGCTCTTCGGCGACGGAACGCAGTCGCGGAGCTTCACCTATGTCGCCGACGCGGTCGAGGCGACGATCGGTGCGATGGAACATGGGAGTCCTGGCTCGACGTTCAACGTCGGTGGTGGATCGGAGGTCTCGATGCTCCAGGCCATCGAGGCGCTCGGCTCGATCGCGGGGCGGCGTCTCGAGATCGTCCAGTCGCCACGTCGCGAGGGCGACGCGACGCGCACGGCGGCGGACACATCGCGGATCCAGCGCGAGATCGGCTGGGAGGCGCGAACCTCGTTCGTGGAGGGTCTCGCTGCTCAGTGGCGCTGGGCCGCTGATAGGGTCGCGGCCGCATGACGGACGTCCAAACGGCTTCGGAGCTGGAGGACGAGCAGGAAGTCGATCTCTCGTCCGCCTGGCAGCGCCTGAAGGTTCGGTGGTGGCTCCCCATCGGAGGCCTTCTGGTCGGCGCCGTCCTCGGGATCGCCCTGGCCGTGTCGGGCGGCTCGGTCTGGCGCGCGCAGACGATCGTCTATCTCGGTCAGCCCTTTGCACCGCTCGGAGGGGGGCAGATCCAGAGCCTCGCGACAAACCCCCGTACCGTCGGCGAGATCATTCGCTCCGAGTCGGTCCTGAAGGAAGTCTCGAACGCGACCGGGATCCCCGTCTCGAAGCTCCGCTCGTCCATCTCGACTCGGGAGCTCCTGGCCGCCGGGCAGCTCCGCGGCATCAACCCGCTCATGGAGATCGCGGTCAAGGGCTCAGGCCCCGCGCGGGTCGAGCAGGCCGCCGACGAGCTCGCCGAGCATGTCGTAGAGCGCGTTTCCTCGTATGTCACCGACAAGACGGCTCTTCTGAAGCAGCAGGTCGTCACGAGCGAGGCCCAGCTCGGAGGGGTCAACGAGCGAATCGCGGCAGCTCAGGAGCAGCAGGCAGAGGTCCTCGCAGACCGATCCCTCCCTCTCGATCAGCGCCTTCTCGTCACCGCCAACCTGAACTCCGTCATCACGACTGCCGACTCCAGGCGTGCCGCCATTCAGGACGATCTCTTCGAAGCTCGACAGCTGCTCAATCTTGCCGAGAGCGTCGAGTCGAGCCGAGTCGTCGAGCCGGCGGCGGCAAGCAAGACCACGGCCCGCTCGAGCCGGACGTCGCTCCTCATCGGTGCGTTGATCGGACTCCTCATCGGGGCGATCGCAGCGCTTGCCGCCGACCCGATCGCCGCTCGCCGGCGTGGAGCCGCCGCGGCTTCCTCCTGATGCTCGAGGGCAAGCGGGTCGCGGTCGTCGTCCCCGCGTTCGACGAGGAGCGCCTCGTCGGCGAGACGATCCGCGGGATCCCGGACTTCGTCGACCGGATCTTCGTCATCGACGACGCCTCGAGCGACGGAACGACCGCGCAGGCCGACTCGGCCGGTGATACGCGGGTCCAGGTCATCCAGCACGAGAGGAACTCTGGCGTCGGCGCCGCGATTGCCACCGGGTACCGGCTCGCGCTGGAGGAGGAGATCGACGTCACCTGCGTGATGGCCGCCGACAACCAGATGGATCCCGCGGAGCTTCAGGACATGGTCGAGCCCGTGGCGCGCGGCGAGGTCGAGTACGCGAAGGCGAACAGGCTCGTCTCGGGCGAGGCCTGGAACGTGATTCCGCGCACGCGGTACCTCGGCAACGCGGTGCTCTCGCTGCTGACGAAGATCGCGTCCGGCTATTGGCACGTCGCGGACTCGCAGGCCGGGTACACGGCGCTCTCGCTCGGTGCTCTCCGACGTCTCGACCTCGATCGCCTGTATCCGCGCTATGGGTTCCCAAACGACGTGCTCGTTCACCTGAACGTGCAGAACGCGCGGGTGCGGGACGTTCCTTCGCGGCCGATCTACGACGTCGGCGAGCAATCGGGGATCAAGCTGCGCTCCGTCGTGCCGCGAATCTCGTGGCTCCTGTTCAAGGCCTTTTGGTGGCGCATGGGACAGAAATACGTGATTCGCGACTTCCACCCGCTGGTCTTCTTCTACGTCTTCGGTGTCCTGATGACCGTCGCCGGGCTTGCCCTCGGAGTGATCGAGGCAGCGCTGCGGATCGCCGGGAACCAGATCACGACGCCGACGATCGTGCTCGTCGCGGTCCTGTTGATCGCAGGCCTGCAGATGACGCTCTTCGCCATGTGGTTCGATATGGAGGCGAACAAGGAGCTTCGTTAGGGCGCTCAAGGGCGTGTCCAACGGCTGAGAAGGGATCAGGGGCTCGACCGCGTACCTGGCGGAGACTGGCGCGCTTGGCGCGCCCGTCTACCATCCGAACATGCCGACCTCTCTCGTCACCGGCGGCGCCGGCTTCCTCGGCTCGCACCTCTGCGAGGCGTTGCTCGAGCGCGGGCAGCGGGTCATCTGCGTCGACAACCTCGTCGTCTCGACGCTCGAGAACATCGACCACCTGCGCGACGACGCGTTCACATTCGTGAACCACGACGTGATCGAGCCGATGATCGTGGATGAGCCCGTCGACTTCGTCTACCACCTCGCGGCACTCGCGAGCCCGATCGACTATCTACGGATGCCCTTGCACTCGCTCAAGACAGGCTCCTACGGAACCCACCACTCGCTGGGACTCGCGAAGCTCAAGCGCGCTCGATTCTTCCTCGCCTCGACGAGCGAGGTCTACGGGGACCCCCAGGTGCACCCGCAGCCCGAGACCTACTGGGGCCACGTCAACCCGATCGGCCCGCGCGGCGTGTACGACGAGGCGAAGCGCTACGCCGAGGCGCTGACCATGGCGTACCACCGCCAGCAAGGGGTCAACACCGCGATCGTGCGCATCTTCAACACCTACGGGCCCCGGATGAGGGCGAACGACGGAAGAGCGATCCCGACGTTTCTCCGCCAGGCGCTCGACGGCAAGCCGGTCACCGTCTTTGGCGACGGTTCGCAGACGCGGAGCTTCTGTTACGTGGACGACTTGATTCGCGGGATCATCTTGCTTGCCGAGTCGAGCGAGCATCTCCCGGTGAACCTCGGTAACCCTGACGAGAAGACGCTCCTCGAGCTGGCGGAGACGATCGTCCGGCTCACCGGCTCTTCCAGCGAGATCATCTTCGAGGCGCTCCCGGTCGACGATCCCCAAGTCCGGCAGCCGGACATCACGAGGGCTAAGCAGATCCTCGGGTGGGAGCCGGAGATCGCGCTCGAGGACGGTCTGCGGCGGACGATCGCCTCGCTCGGGCACGAGGCCGCCGTCGGCTCCGCGTGACCGACGAGCTCTCCGAGCGCTACGAGCAGCATCACCGCGAAAGACGCGCCGAAGGCGAGTTCGTCTTCGTGCCCGAGCGGATTCCCCTCTTTCAGGCTGCGATCGGCCGCGGGAAGCGAGTTCTCGATCTCGGTTGTCGCTCGGGGGCGCTGTCACGTCACTTCCTCGACGGGAACGAGGTCGTCGGGCTCGACGTCGATCGGGCGGCCCTTGCCAAGGCCGAGGCGCTCGGGATCCAGCCGGTTCAGGCGAACGTCGAGGAGCCGCTCCCGTTCGAGGATGCGAGCTTCGACGCCGTTGTTGCAGGGGAGCTACTCGAGCACCTGCAATTTCCTGACGTTCTCGTCGCGGAGATTAGGCGGGCGCTGCGGCCCGGTGGAGTGGTCGTCGGCTCGGTTCCGAACGCCTATCGGCTGCAGAGCCGTCTCCGCTTCGCGCTCGGTCGCGCGCCCGAGGACGATCCGACGCACCTCCACATGTTCTCTCCGACCGACGTGCGCGGCCTTCTCGCCGAGTTCGAGGACGTTCGGCTGTCCTTCGTCGGCGGCCGCTACAGGCGTCTGCACGCGCGCCTGCTTGCGCGTGACCTCGTGTTCAGCGCTCGACGCTAGCTTCCGAAGCCTGCGCGCCGCGCGATGTCTGCCTCGTCGACCATGTGCCCGTCGCGCTCGACGTAGCCGTCTTTGCCGCCGACCACGAGGAGGACGAGGTCCTCCGTCTCGCTCGCATTCGACACCCGACGCGGGGTCGTAGCCTCGACGTGGAAGAGCCCGCCGGGGCCGAGGATGCGTTCCTCCCCTTCGACCTCGACGCGCGCAGAGCCGGAGTGAACGAAGTAGAGCTCGTCCTGGGTGTCGTGGTAGTGGTGGAATCCGAGGTAACCAGGGGGCATGACCACGGCGTTCACGCCGAATGCGGTCACGCCGAGCTCCCGCCGTACCTTGCGGAAGCCATAACCCTCTCCGAGCTCGTCCAGCGAACCGAAGTTGTGTGACATAGGTCGTCTACTCCTTTCCACCGAGGAGGTGGTCGGCCGTCCGCCGCAGGCCCTCTTCGAATGTGACCTGCGGCTCATACCCAAGAACGCGCCGCGCTTCGTCGAGGTCTGCCCAGGATGCCCGTACGTCAGCCTCGCGGGCGGGCTCGTAGTTCGTCTCCACGGGAAGGCCGAGCATCGCGCCGATCGCATCCGCGAGCGCATTGACGGTGATCGAACCACCGGTTGCAACGTTGAGGATTTCCCCATGGGCCGCGTCCGCGTCCGCGCCAAGCAGGTTCGCACTGACGACATTGTCGACGTAGGTGAAGTCTCGCGACTGCTCGCCGTCGCCGTAGATCGTCACTGCCTCGCCGGCGGCGATAGCCCGAATGAAACGGGGCACCACCGCCGCGTACTGCGATGCCGGATCCTGGCGCGGGCCGAAGACGTTGAAGTACCGGAGCGACACGCTCTCCAGCGCGTACACCCGGCTGAAGCTGGTGCAGAAGCGCTCGGCTGCCAGCTTCGCGACTGCGTACGGCGAAATGGGATCCGGAGCCTGCGTCTCCACCTTCGGCAGCACACCCGCGTTGCCGTAGACGGAGGACGACGACGCGTTCACGATCCGGCGCACGCCCTCGTCGCGCGCGGCCAGCAGGACGTTCAGCGTCCCCTCGACGTTGACGGCGGTGGTCGTCAGCGGATCCTGGACCGAGCGCGGCACGGATGGGAGAGCGCCTTGGTGGAAGACGACCTCGGTGCCGCGTACGGCCGCGTGAACGCGCTCGTACGATCGCAGATCGCCCTCGACGAGATCGACGTCGCCCTCGAGACCGGCGAGGTTCGTCCGGCTTCCCGTCGAGAAGTTGTCGAGCACGCGCACGTCGTCCCCACGGGCGAGGAGCGCGCGGACGACGTTCGAGCCGATGAATCCGGCGCCGCCCGTGACCAGCACCTTCATCGCGCTACCTCGGCGACGACGTGGAAGTTCGCGAACAGCGTCCCGGGCCCTGGCTCGCGCAGGCGTGCAGAGCGGCCGTCGATCGCTCCGGCGACCGTGTTGACGGCTGCGACGAGGGGTCGAGCGAAGACACCAAGCCCGACGCGGCGGAACATGAGATCGAAATACATCGAAAGCAGCATGCCGAGACATGCGGTCGTGCCGGAGGCGGGCGTCACCCTAACCGAAGCCCACGCGCCGTTGTCCCGAAAGAGCTTCTCGAGCCCGGCGTGCGTCCAGCGCCAGTAGTCGGTGGGGGACGGATGGTAGGCCATGACGCCATGGGTCGACGCCAGCACGCGGCCGCCGGGAGCTGTCGCGCGATGGAGCTCAGACACGGCTTTCGCAGGGTCGTCGCAGTGCTCGAGCACCTGGTTGCAGAGAACGATGTCGAAGGTGCCGTCGTCGACGGGAAGGGCCTCGACGGGCCCCTTGAGCTCCGCACGCGGGTTGTCGACCGGGTCGACTCCGACGTACGAGGTCGCATGGGGCGCAAAGAGTGGCTCGTACGGCTTCGCGCCGCAGCCGACGTCGAGGACTCGATAACGGCCGAGCACGCCGCGCGCTTCCTCTGCCTGCTCGCCGAGCCAGTGGACGAGTGGTGCCCGCACGGCGTAGGTCGGCATCGACCTCGGCGGGTCGAGCCGTGGGTCAGCCACTGGTTTCCTCCTCAACGGTTGCCGCTCCGGCCGCCGCAAGACCGAGCAGAAGGCACGTCGCCGCCTCTAACGGGATGCCGGCGACGATTCCGAGCGAGGCCCACTCGCCCGCCAGCGTCAGGAGAGCACACAGCACCGTCAGCCCTGCGCCTGCGGCCCACGGGTGGGTGGCGTATGTCACGGTCCGCCAGGCGAGGATGAGCCCAGCCGCGCCGACGGCGAGCAGCAAGAGGAGTCCGATCACACCGGCGTCGGCGAGCATCTGGATGTAGAGGTTCTGGACGCCCCACTCACGACCTTCCGCCGGGAACGCAAGGTCGACGACGTCGGGAAAGCGCTCGCGCGCGTCGGGGACGTACGGCTCGAAGACCTCCGACCGTGAGGAGCGCTGCCAGCCGACGCCGACGATTGGGTTGTCCTGCCAGATTCGCAACCCGATGTACGCGAGCACGGTTCGCTGTGAGTAGGTCTCGACACCGACGGGCGGCTCGTCGCCCCTGGCTCCCACGAAGCGCAGGAAGTCCTCGAGCGCGTCGCCCCGTACCGCGGTCACGCCGCCGGCGACGACCGCCACGACCGCGACCAACGCGAGAGCTTGGCGCCCAGACGGTGCGAAACGTCGGTGTGAAGCGATCCAGAGGGCGACAATCCCGAGCGCGAGTCCTCCGGCAGCTGCGACCGAGCCCGCAATCACGAGGCCCAGCACTCCGCCTGTGAGCGCGACTGAGAAGAGGGCGCTTGCGGGGATCCGACTTCGCCCTGCGACGATCCCTGGAGCCGCGAGCGCGACGCTGATCGCAGCGAGCGCGGCGAGGTCGTGATGGCCGAGGAACGAGGGTTGACGCCAACCGGCGTTCCAGGCGCCGAAGATGTCGAGTCCGAAAAACTGGAGGACTGCGACGCACGCCGCGACGGCTGCCCAGAGGACGAGGCCTCCGAGCACGATCGTCAGATCCTCTGCACGGCGCACGAGGAGCGGTACCGCAACGGCAAGCAACGCATACTCGCCGAGCTTGAGGAAGCTCACGAGATGGTCGTCGAACAGTGTGTCGTCGAGCGACGCCGGTCTGAACGTCGCGAAGGTGAGCCAGGCCAGAAGCGCGACTCCGGGGACCCAGAGAAGCCGGGCGGGTTGAAGGCGGCCGAGGCCGAATCGCGCAGCGGCGACGATCGCGGCGACCACGACGGCGAGTACCGCCGCGTCGGAGAGTCGCACGTCGATGGAGGTGGATCCGATGTCGACGCTGAGCTCGGGTTGGTAGCGCTCGTGGAAGAACAGGAGCGGAAGCGAGGCTGTGAGAACCAGCGCCCCGAGGGCTTCGCGGTCGAAGAGGTGGCGGAGGCGAGACGTCATCAGCGAGCTCTCGAGCGACGGGGTCGCCACCCGCGCCACTATAGGCGCGGCTCCAGGCCGTGTCCCGTGGAGACATGTCAGGGGTCTGACCCCGGGTCAGACCCCTGAGCTTCTGGCGGTGTGATGCCGAAGCACGGAGTCTGGTTGCGAAACCACAGGGTCAGCGGCGGAGCCGGGGCTCCTCCAGGCCCGGCTCTAGACTGACTCCCCGATGGCTGCTCGCCTGCTTCGGCGCCGATCCGCGACGGCGGCGTGGATCTACGTCGCAGTTGCGTGCGGAATTCTCGGGACCGTCGTCGCGGCTCGCGTTCTCGGGCTCGACGAGTTCGGCGTGTTCGCCACCGCTCTCGCTGCGGTCGGGTTCTTCCAGGTCCTCCTCGATCTCACCGTCGAGGAGTCGCTCACGAAGTACGGGTTCCGGTACGTCGCGGCTGAGGACTGGGGGCGCCTGAGACGGCTTTTTCGGCAGATGCTCCTGCTGAAAGTTCTGGGTGGCGCCCTTGCAACGGTCATCCTTGTCGGCCTCGCACCGTTCGCCGACGAGATCTTCGGCGCCGACGGTCTCGAGCAGGCATTGCTCGCGGCCGCCCTGCTTCCGCTCGTCCAGTCCACCGAGAACGTCGG
>JAOUHF010000051.1 GCA_029865325.1 Thermoleophilia bacterium | reverse complement strand
CGATCCGCCGGACCAGCTGTTGCCGAACCAGCTGTTTCCGCTCCAGGAGTTGCCGCTCCAGGAGTTCCCGCTCCAGCTGTTGCCGCTCCAGGAGTTGCCGGACCAGCTGTTTCCGCTCCAGGAGTTGCCGGACCAGCTGTTTCCGCTCCAGGAGTTGCCGGACCAGCTGTTGCCGTTCCAGGTGCCACCCGACCAGGAGTTCCCGGCGGCTTCGAGCGCCGCCATCGCCGATGAGTTGAAGGCGTGGCCGAAGATGTCGATCTCGCCCTGCAACAGGACACCGTCGTCGGTGACGTGGTCGGTGCCGCGGGACCCTTCGAGGAGCCCGGTCCCGGTCGACGCCGTGAACGACTGCGCGTACTTCTTCGGGATGGATGCCGTGAGTGCCGCTGTGAGGTCGATCTCGCCGGCGCCCTGGAGCTTGTCGGTGATGCCCACGAGTTTGCTCGCGCTCACGCCGAGCAGGCTCTTGACCTGGTCCGGGGTGTACCTCGGGTTCTTCTGGAGGATGAGTGCGATCGCACCGGACGTGATCGCCGCCGATTGGCTCGTTCCGGAACCCCGGAAGAAGCGGTCGCCGAGGCGCCCTTCGGGGTGGTTCTGGTCGAGGAACGAGTTCGGGACCCGGAGCCCCTGGAGGTGGGAGCCGGGGGCAGCGACGTCGGGCGTCTTGCATCCGGTGGAGCACTGGATCGCGGCGCTCGCCGAGTAGCCGCCGATCGTGTCGTCGCCCAGGCTCGCCGTGCCCATCGAGTCCGAGCCGCCGACCGCGATGACGTACGGGTTGTAGGCCGGGTCGGCGAGGCCGGGGGCGCCGTGGCTCACCTGGTAGCCGCTGTTGCCTGCGGCTGCGACGACGACGATGCCCTGCTTCCAGGCCTGCTCGACCGCGAACGAGAGCGGGTCGACCTCGTAGCCCTGGAGGGAGTTCGTCCCGTAGGAGAGGTTGATGACGCGGATGTTGAGACCGTTGTCGTTTCGGTGCTGCACGACCCAGTCGATCGCCGCGATCACCTGAGAGACGTCCGCGCCGCCGTCGGCGACGCCGACCTTGATCGACACGATCCGAGCGTCCGGAGCCATGCCGCGGTAGGCGGACGCGGGCGCGCTCGAGTACGGTGCTGTCAGCGTCGAGTCCTTCCCCGCGATCAGCCCGGCCATGAACGTCCCGTGCCCGTTCGTGTCGAGATAGCGGAAGGCCGGGTTCTGCGACTCGAGCGAGAGGTCGGGGCCGTTGATGATCTTGCCTGGGCCGTCGAGGCCAGGGACGGGGCTGACGCCGGTGTCGATGACCGCGACGTCGACGCCCGCGCCGGTATAGCCGGCGTTCCACCAGGCGGCTGCGCCGGTCTGTGCCGTCACGTTGTACATCGAGTAGTTGTCGGTCGCCGGGTCGTACGAGGCGGCGCCCCAGCTGACGCCCGCGCCAACGAGCGCGAGCACGGTGATTGCAGCCGCCAAGAGCGGTTTTTTGAAACTGGCAGGAGCGGATGGCTTGCGCCACCTCCGCCGCCCTGTGCCGCAGAGCAACGCCATCGCTGATTCCTCCGTTCCCGTGTATCGGGGTGATTCGTGCTGCCGCAGTCCCACGATTCGGGACACCCTGAACGTAGGTTGCGTCCTTGGGAACGGCATCCCTCCGCCGAGGGCTCCTCGAAAGAGATCCCCACAAAGGGTGATCGGCTGAACGTGATGCGCATGTTTCGCTCACGGGGCAGTGCCCCTCGAGCGCTCACCTCAATGAGTCGAGCCCGGCCATCAGGGCTTTCCGCCATAACGGCGGGCCTGCCGCGTCTCACGAGCACGCGCCTTCCAGCGCCGCTTGAGCTCCCGACGAACGCGTGTGCTGCTCCGGGCCTCGATCGTGCGGAGCTCGCGCTGGAGCTTGCCGTAGTTGGCCCACCGGGCCGGATCGAGCTGGCCCGTTTCGAGAGCTTCACGCACCGCGCAGTCCGGCTCGCTCGAGTGGGCGCAGTCGTTGAAGCGGCACCGAGCTGCCAGCTCGGCGATGTCCGAGAAGGCGCCGTCGATGTCGCCTTCCCAGATCTGGAGCTCCCGCAGCCCAGGTGTGTCGATGAGGATCGCCCCGTCGCGCAGCACGAGGAGTTGCCGATGGCGGGTCGTGTGCCGCCCGCGCCCGTCGTTTCGGAGGTCGCCGGTGGGCATCACCGTGCGCCCGGCGAGCCGGTTGACGAGGGTCGACTTTCCCGTACCCGACGACCCGAGCAGGACGAACGTCTGCGCCGGCTTCAGTAGCGCGCGGACCTCCTCGACCCCCTCTCCCGTGACGTTGCTCACGGCAAGAACCGGGACTCCCACTGCAACGTCCGCTGCCTCGGCGAGCTTCTCGAAGTCGTCGCAGACGTCGAGCTTGGTCAGGATGATGACCGGATCGGCACCGCTGTCCCAGGCAGCTGTCAGATATCGCTCCAGGCGCCGCGGATTGAAGTCCTGATCGAGACCGGCAACGAGGAAGACCATGTCGACATTGGCCACAAGAATGTGCTCTTCGGCTTTGAGCCACGGCGTCTTGCGCGACACCTTGGTACGCCGTGGGAGGAGAGCCTCGATGGCGACGTGGTCGCCTGGCGCGTCGACGACGGCGACCCAGTCCCCGACAGCGGGCATACCGCCCACGATCTCCTGGTCACGGAGACGGCCCCGGGCATGCCCCAACCGGTCGCCGCGCTCTCCGCGCACGTAGTAGCCACCCCGGTGCTCCGCGACGACGCGTGCGGGCTCGAAGCCCCGCTCGGAATAGATTGTGAAGGCCGCCTCGAACTCATCGGTCCAGCCGAGGGCGGCCAGGGTTCCATCGGACAACGTCAGGCTCCTTCACTCGGATGGTGAACCAGGCCGCGGCTCGTGCCGCCGAGGAGGTGCTAGATCGAGGCGACGCCGAGCCGGAGGGAGATGCGGTACGCGACTTTCATGGCCATCCCCTTTCGCTCGACGACGGAACCTCCGGAGGGTACGGGCCATGCACCGGAACGTCAACCGCTTGACTTGCGCGAGGCAGTCTCGTTTGATCCCACGTGCGAAGTGAGCGTTGCAACCACACCCGTCGAGGCGGGCACCATGGTTCGACTCGAGGGAGTTCGCAAGAGCTTTGGGGACAACCTCGTGCTCGACGGGGTCGACCTCAGCGTCGATCCCGGCGAGGTGCTCGTCATCATCGGGCCGAGCGGGAGCGGCAAGAGCACGCTTCTTCGCTGCGTCAACCTGCTCGAGCCCATCCAGGCAGGCCGCATCCTCCTCGAGGGCGAGGAGATCACGCGCAAGGGCGTGAACGTGTCGGCAATACGACAGCGCATCGGGATCGTGTTCCAGCAGTTCAACCTGTTCCCTCAGCTCACGGCGCTGGACAACCTCACGCTCGCGGCTCGCCGGATTCGAAAGATCCCCCGCCGCGAGGCAGAAGCGCGTGCGCATGAGCTTCTCGCAAGCGTCGGCCTGAAGGAGAAGGCCCACCAACACCCGCACCAGCTCTCGGGCGGACAACAACAGCGGGTCGCGATCGCCCGGGCGCTGATGATGGAGCCGCATGTGATGCTCTTCGACGAAGTCACATCCGCCCTCGATCCAGAGCTCGTGGGTGAGGTGCTCGTCGTCATGCGCAACCTCGCGCGTGACGGCATGACAATGTTGATCGTCACGCACGAGATGCAGTTCGCAAAAGAGGTCGGCGATCGCGTGGTCTTCATGGACGGTGGGAGAATCGTGGAAGAAGGTCCGCCCCGCGACGTGCTCGACAACCCGAAGGAGGAGCGAACGCAACAGTTTCTCCGCAGAACCCAGCTCTCTCACACACTGGAAGAGCTCACCATCGACGAAGAAGGAGGATCGGAATGAGGCGACTTGTAATCGTCATCGCCATCACCGCTCTCGCAGGCGCCGCGCTCGCTGCCTGGGGGGGCGTAGCCGCTGCCGGCGAAGCAGGCCCGAGGGTGGCCTTCGCGGCGGACCAGGCGAAGCTGCCGCCGCTGCCGGCAGACATCAAGGCTAGAAAGCGGCTGAACATCGCCGTCAAGTGCGACGCGCCACCGTTCGGCTACATCGGTGCGAGGAGCCAGCATGCGGGGTTCGATGTCGAAGTCGCGCGCTGGTTCTCGCGATTCGCATTCGGCAAGTCGAATCGCGTCACGTTCACCTGCGTCACCACCCCCGCGCGCGAGCCAGCACTCACGACCGGACGGGTCGACATGGTGATCGCGACGTTCACCTATACGGCAGACCGCGACACCCGCATCGACTTCTCGCGGGCGTACTACAAGGCGACGGGCCGCCTGCTCGTCACCAAAGACTCGTCAGTCGGGTCCATCTCGGACCTTGCCGGGAAGACCGTCGTGACAACGAGCGGCTCGATCTATGACCGCTGGATGAAGAACTGCCTCAAAGACACCAAGGTGCTTGTCACCGAAAGCTTCACGAACGCATTGATCGCGTTCCGTGACGGACGGGCAGACTCGCTCATGTGGGACGACACGGTTCTCCTCGGCATCGCCGTGACGGACCGCAACTACAAGCTCACGAGCGACTTGTTCCTTCCGCTGCCCTACGGCATCGGGATCAAGCAGGGGAACACCGCCCTGAAGGCATGGATCGACTCGCGCCTGAACCTCATGAAGAAGCGGGACCTGTTCTTCCCCATTCTCAAGAACACGGTGCCGCCTGGACAGGTCGCTCCGTTCTCGAAGAACATCCTGCGACCCAAGCAGGGGTTCGGATACTCGCAGGGCGATCTGACGACTCAGTGTCCCTAGCTGGAATACGACCAGGAGCGGCCGCCTCGGCGGTCGCTCCTGACGTCCATACGTGAATCTGGCCGTCGCCTTCGACTGGTCGTTCCTGACCGAGAACGGCGACGAGCTCCTAGCCGGGCTGCGCCGAACCCTCGAGGTGTCCGCGATCGCAATCGCGGGCGCCTTCTTCATCGGGCTGGTTCTCGGGGCCGCGCGCGCGCACCGTGTCCCCGTTGTCAGCCAGGTCGCTGCGGTCTACGTCGAGATCATCCGGAACACCCCGATTCTCGTCCAGATCTTCTTCCTCTTCTTCGGGCTCCCCCAGATCGGGATCGTCCTCGAGCCGTTCACGGTCGCCTGGGTCGCAGTGACGATCTGGGGCGGCGCCTTCAACACCGAGAATTTCCGCGCAGGGTTCGAAGCCGTTCCGCACCGATTCCGCGAGGCGGGCTTCGCGCTCGGGTTCGGGCGTCTCACCACTTTCCTCAACGTCACGTTGCCGATCGGCGGCCGGATCGCGCTGCCGTCGTCGATCAACACCTACATCAGCGTCGTCAAGAACACGTCACTCATGTACGTCATCAGCTACCCCGAGCTGACGACGACGGCGCTGAACATCAACGCACTGACGCTCCAGACGGTCGAGACGTTTACGACGCTGGCCGTCACCTATCTCATCATCGTTTGGACGATGTCCGCCTCGATCCGTGTGGTCGAGCGCCGTCTCGCCCTGCCCGAGGACGCGCGATGAGCAACGCTCGCCTACGGCTCGCGTTCGCGGGGGAAACCATGTTTCCCCCGCGAACCCCCTCCTTCTCGAGAGCGTGGGGAACCTCCCGGTTCCCCACGCCCCTCCACGCTCATCGATCGAAGGACGATCGATGAGCTTCCTCCCCGACTGGGCCGAACCCGTCCTCCGCTACATGCTCGAGGTCGGGCTGAAGGGCACGCTCCAGATTGCGGCGATCTCGCTCGTCGGAAGCACGCTCATCGGGATCACACTCGGGACGCTGCTCACGATCAAATTCCTGCCGACACGAGCGCTGATCCGCTTCTACATCGAGGTCTGGCGAGGACTCCCGATCCTCGTGACGCTCTTCCTCGTCTTCTTCTTGCTCCCTGTACTCAGCCCGCGCTTCGAGTTCGACGCGCTCATCTCGGCCTCGATCGCTCTCACGCTCTGGGGGAGCGCCCAGGTCGCAGAGGCGACTCGAGGCGCCGTGGGATCGATCCCGAAAGAGCAGCACGAGGCTGCCTCAGCGCTCGGCTTCGGCTGGCTCGGTCGACACGCCTTCGTGATCCTCCCCCAGGCGCTGCGCCGCCTCTTGCCCCCGCTCGTCAGCCTGCTGGTGAACATCATCCAGAACTCGACGATCGCCCAGGTGATCGGCGCCCCGGAGCTCCTGGAATCCGCCGAGCGCCAGGTGGAGCGGCTGGCCGCTCCTACGCCGATCGGCATCGGGGAGATAAAGGCCTTCCCGATCTACGCAACCGTGATGGTCATCTTCTTCCTCATCTCGTTCCCGCTGACGCGGCTCGCGGCCTACCTCGAGAAGCGGCTCACCTAGGAAAACAGAGTCCCGCTGCGCCCGACGAGATCACCCTTGCCGGCCCGCTATCCTGACCGGGCGTGGTGGCGGTAGCTCAGTTGGTAGAGCCCCGGGTTGTGGTCCCGGTGGTCGCGGGTTCGAGTCCCGTCCGCCACCCCTGACCCGACCGCGTAGGCTTCGCCACCGATGAGCGGCGACGGACTGGCCTCCGCAACGAGATTCCTCGTCCTCGCGCTCAGCATCCTGTATGCGCTTGCCGCAGTGGCCGGGTTCGCGCTCCTCGACTTCGACGCGACCCGCGGAACCGTCCTGTGGGCTGCGCTCCTGACCGGCGGCGCGGCATTGATGTTCGTCGGGCAAGTCGCGACCCCGGCAGGATGGTTTTCCGCGGTGCTGGTGTCCCTCGGTGCCGCACTGGGAGCCCTCCCCCTCTTCTGGACGCTGATCGTGCCGATCGCCGTCGCGGCCGTGATCGCGTGCAGCATTGCGCTCGCGCGAAACCAGGCTGCTACTCCGGCCTGATGCTCCACACACGCCACGGCTGGTGGCTCGAGGAGGCCGGCGAGGTGACGCCGACCCGGCCCCTCGAGGGAGACACGACGGCGGACGTCGTCATCGTCGGAGGCGGGTACCTCGGACTCTGGACGGCGTGGCATCTGCTCGCGCTCGAGCCCGAGCTCGACATCGTCGTGCTGGAGACGGCGGTCTGCGGACACGGGCCGAGCGGCCGGAACGGCGGCTTCTGCGAGACCCTCTGGGGCGACGCACCGACTCTTCGAGAGAGAGCCGGTGATCCTGCGGCGCTCGCCGTCTGCCGCGCATCGGAGGACGCTGTGCGTGGAATCGGCTCGTGGTGCGAGGCGAACGGGGTCGACGCCTGGTACCGACAGGCGCCGATGCTCCAGGTCGCGACGACCGAGTCGCAAGTCGGCTCGTGGGACACAATCGTTCACGCCGCAGCCCAACTCGGCGCGCCCGAGCAGGTCGTTGCGGTCTCGGCCGAGGACGTGCGGGCTCGCTGCGCGTCCCCGCTTCTCCTCGGAGGGGCGCTCTACAAGTTGAACGCGACGGTGCAACCGGCGCGGCTCGCGCTCGGGCTCCGCGCGAAGCTTCTCGATCGCCGGGTGCGAATCCACGAACGGACGGAGGTGACGCGCCTCGGCCGGGAAGGCGACGTGGAGACCCGCACGGGGCGCGTGCGGGCGAGCTCTGCCGTTCTCGCGGTCAACTCGGCGGCGGCCGGATTCCCGGGCTACCGACTCTCGCTCGCGGTCGCATCGAGCCACATCGTCCTCACCGAGCCGATCCCGGAAGTGCTCGAGGAGCTCGGCTGGACGGGCGGCGAGGCGATCGTCGACAGCCGCACTCTCGTCCACTACATGCGGACGACGCGCGACGGGCGCATCGCCTTCGGCTGGGGCGGCGGCGCCATGGGATTCGGCGGGCGAGCCGCCGATCGGCTCGAACTCGCGCCCGATGTGATCGCCCGTACCCGCGAAAGCCTGGTCCGCTTCTTCCCGCAGCTGCGTGGATGCGCGGTAACGCACGCCTGGGGAGGACCGATCGACGTCTCCCCCACCCACCTGCCGATCTTCGGAAGCCGTGGGCGTGTGCACCATGGCTTCGGCTTCACCGGCAACGGCGTCGGCCCGACATACCTGGGCGGCGAGATCCTCGCGCGCCTCGCGCTCGACCGCCGTGACGAGCGGACGTCGCTTGCGATCGTCGAGCCCGGTCGAAAGTTCTTCCCGCCAGAGCCGTTTCGCTATGTCGGCGGCTCGTTGATCCGGCGAGCGCTCCTGGCGAAGGACGCCGCCGAGGACGACGGTCGGGAGCCGGGCACGGCCGTGGACCTCGCCGCTTCGCTTCCGCGCCGGCTGGGTCTTCGCCTTCCCCGCTGAGCCGCAAGGCGGCGCCACGAAGGCGCCGCCTGCGTCAGCCCTTCTCCTACGTGAAGATGATCTGGCCGCCTGCGGCCTGCTCGTAGAACTCGCCGACGCTGATGATGTCCGCGACCTGGGGAACGAAGTCCTCCATGCTCAGGCCGAACATGTCGACCGTCGCCTTGCAGGCGTAGAGCTGCGCGCCGGAGTCGGCGACGAGCTCGACGAACTCCGGGATGGGTGGGATGTCGATCTTCTCCATCTGCCGCTTCATCATCCCGGTCACCAGCGCCGATGCGCCCGGAATCGCTCCGAGCAACGTCGGCATGTGCAGCCCCGGGTTCCCGACCGTCGCCACCTTGATCTTCTCGAAGCGATCCTTGCGAATCGCGTCAAGACCGAAGAAGGTGAAGAAGAGGTCGGCCTCGATCCCTTCCATCCTCGCCCCGTTGGCCATGATCAGGCCGGGATAGATCCCTTCGAGCGAGCCCTTGGAGATCACGATCGCCACCTTCTCGATGGTCTTCGGTTCGTGCGGAGCGATCTGTGGTGCTTCGAACATCTGGGTCATCGCTTGCGTCCTTTCTAGATGCAGCCGCGCGGCTTCGGAATTCCGCCGATCTTGGCCGCGAGCTTCGCCGGCCCCTTCGGGAAGAGCGCGTAGAGCTCCTTGATCGGCACCCCGGACTCCTTGCCGAGCGAGCGAATCGAGGGAGCCGTGCCCGTCGCCAGGTAGCGGTCACGCATGTACCTGATGACCAGCCAATGCCGGTCGGTCAGCGCGGGGACACCGCTCTCGCGGGCAATCTCCTCCGCGATCTGCTCGTTCCACTGGTCGGGGTTCGTCAGGAACCCTTCGGCGTCGACATCGACGCTCGTTTCGGCGATCAGGAGTGCGGTCATCGAGTCCTCCTCAAGTCGTGGTCGTCGTGAGGTGTTTCTTGCCCGCTTGGGGCATCGCCGGCCCAATTCCCGGAATCTCCCGGCCCGGCAGCAGCATGTGCCAGTACACCCACTGGAACATGAGCTTTCCGAGATGGTTGAGGCGGGACTCCCGAAGAAGTGGGAGAGGGCCCACCGCTGACGGGAAGCGGCCGGGAAGCGGCTCGGTCTCGTAGTTGAAGTCGATGAGCAGGGCCTTGTGGAAGCCCGTCTCGATGAAGCAGTTCGCGTGGCCGTCGTAGCTCGAGTCGAGCTCCCTCCCCTCGAGGAAGCGGACGATGTTCTCCGTCAACACGTCGCCCTCGAAGTGAGTGACGGACCCGGCCTTCGACGTCGGCAGATCGGTCGCGTCGCCGAGAGCGAACACATTCGGCTGGGCGAGGGTCTGCAACGTGCTCTTGTCGGTCGGAACGAAGCCGAGCGCGTCGCCGAGGCCTGGTGAGCGCTCGACGTATGCGGCTCCGCCGTGCAACGGGACGGTCACGAGGAGATCAAAGTCGAGGTCGCGGCCGTCGTACGACGAGAGCTTGCCGCCGACACCGTCGACCTCGCCCGCATTGAACTCCGTCACGAGCTCGATGTCCTTTTCGGTCAGGAGGCCAGCGAGATGCTTCGAGGCGACCGGCTTCGTGAATGCGCCATCGAGCGATGTGGCGAAGATGAGCTCGACCCGATTGCGGATCTTGCGCTCGTGGAAGTAGGCGTCGGCGAGGAAGGCGAACTCGAGCGGAGCGACCGGGCACTTGATCGGCATGTCGATCAGGTTGACGACGACCCGGCCTCCGTCGAAAGACTCGAGCGCCCGCTGAAGCAGGTCCGCCCCGTCCGGCGTGTAGAAGGTGAACGCGCGCTCGTTCCAGCCTGGCCCGGTTAGCCCCTCGGTCTCCTCGGGCTGCAGTCGCGCGCCGGTCGCGATCACCAGCAGGTCGTACGGAAGCACGGTTCCGTCTTCGAGCAGAACCTCGTCACGCTCGATCCACACCGACTCGACCTCGCTCTCGTGGAAGTCGATGCCGCTGCGAAGCTGTCTGTGCCTAGGTCGCACGATCTCGTCGACCTGCGCGAGCCCGAAGGGGACGAAGAGCAAGCCGGGTTGGTAGACATGCCGGTCGTCGCGGTCGACCACGTGAATCTCGGCCTCGTCGGCGTCGAAGTGACGACGCAGCCGGTTCGCGGTCATCGTCCCACCGGTTCCGCCTCCGAGGATCACTATCTGCTTCTTCACTGCTCTTGACCTCCGATATGTCGTAGAACCAGGGTCGCTCGCGGCCGTCACCGCGCCAACGGGGCATCTTCGGAAACCGGCTGCGGGCAACTACGAGGCTGCGCAGTTGTCCGCATCGGTATCCGCACCGCAGCGGATGCAGCGCTCGCCAGCCCGGTGGAAGCTTCCCGCAGCGGTCGAGCTTGCGAGGGACGCGTCGCCGGAGGCCGACCTCGCCGAGGCGATCCGTGAGAGACTGCGAAACGTGCTCGTCGTCCAGACACGGGTCGGTCTCGTGCCGTGGGGAACCCTCGGGCGCAGCGAGTACATGTCGAAGCTGGTCGAGCGCTAGTCATGCGAAAGCTCCAGACGCAAGGCGTCCACCACATCACGATCGTCGGGGCAGACCGGCAGACGTCGATCGACTTCTGGGAGGGCGTCCTCGGGATGCCGTTCGTCTTCGAGCAGCCGAACCTCGACAACGAGGCGGAGAGCCATCTCTACTTCGACCCCGGCGACGGGCGGCTCATCACGGTCTTCACGAGCGAAGAGCGCGAGCCGGATTCCACCCGCACCGCGACGGACATCGGCTGCGTGCAACACCTTGCGTTCTCGCTCTCACAGGCGACTTTCCAGCAAGCGGTGGTGCGCCTCGACGAGCGAGGCATCGAGCACTCAGGCGTCAAGGACCGCGGCTTCATGGACTCGATCTACTTCGAGGATCCGCTCGGTCTCCTGATCGAGCTCGCGTCGTATCGTTTCGAACCGCCGTTCGGCTATACACATTCCGACGTGCTGCTCGAGGCACACGGGATCCGAGTGGGCCGCGGTGACCACCACATCGCCCAGGATCACCTCACCGACGCAATCGAGGCGCTCGTCGAGCGATCACGACCGTCGCTCTCGGACGATCGCTCGCCCAAGAACCCGTACCGCTAACGAACCAGGAGGATCGACCATATGGCCACCAATACGCTGAGCATCCTCAAGCCGAGCGTCAACAACCTGACGACTCGGATCTTCGTCCGCGCCGCCGGGCTCGACTACGAAGAGCTCGACATGTGGGGAAATAAGTCCACACCAGAGTTCCTGGCGAAGGACCCAGCCGACCTCACGCCGCTGCTCGAAGAGGCGGGGCTGCCGAGGGGGTCGCTGTGGGAGAGCTGCGCGATCATGCAATACCTCTGCAACAAGCACGGCCTCGACGAGTTCTACCCCTCGGACGCGGGCGAGCGGGCGATGGTCGACAGCGCGATGTTCTATCTGACCGGCACGCTCTATCCGCTTCTCGCGCGCGCGACCTATCCGGCGCTCGGGTTCGGGCAGTACCCCGGTGAGGTCGCGACCTCGGACGCCGGTGACGAAATGAAGGCGAAGGCGCAGAAGGACGCCGAGGCCGCGCTCGCAGGGCCGCTCGAGGTCTACCGCGCCTGGTTCCTCGGCGGAAAGCAGTTCATCGGCGGCGACACTCCCTCGATCGCGGACATCCGCTTTGCCGCCACGCTCGAGTTCCTGCGCGCGATCGACTACGAGTTCCCGGCCTGGGCGGAGGAGTACATGACCGCGATGGAGACGACGTTGGGTGAGGCGTACTCGGAGCCCGCAGCCGACGTGCGCGGCTACATCGACTACGTGCGGTCGCAGAGCGCGTAGCTCGCCGCGGGGTCGCCGGCCGATAGTCGCCTACGTGAGCCCCGTCAATCCGCTGTTCGTCTTTGGGACTTTCGAGAGCCGGGCCTAGACCACCCCTTGGTCGAGCATCGCGTCGGCGACCTTCACGAAGCCGGCGATGTTGGCACCGACCACGTAGTCCCCCGGTGCGCCGTACTCGTCCGCAGTGCGGCTGCACTGCTCGTAGATCGCGTGCATGATCCCCTTCAGGCGCGCATCCACCTCTTCGCGTGGCCAATTCAGGCGAAGGGCGTCCTGCGACATCTCGAGGCCCGAGACCGCGACTCCCCCGGCGTTCGCCGCCTTGGCTGGCCCGTACAGGATCCCCGCGCGGGTGAAGAGCTCGACCGCGCCGGGCTCGCTCGGCATGTTTGCGCCCTCGCAGATCAGGCGCACGCCGCCGTCGAGCAGCTTCTTGGCGTCATCCTCGCTGATCTCGTTCTGCGTCGCGCTCGGGAACGCACAGTCGGTGGGAATCGCCCACAGCGGGTTGCGATCCGTCCCGCGCTTCGCGCGGGTGTAGCGTGCTCCGCGGAAGGTGTCCGCGTACTCGCTGATCCGCCCGCGCCGGACATTCTTGAGCTCCATGATCCACGCGAGCTTCTCCCGGTCGATGCCGTTCGGGTCGTAGATGAGGCCGTGCGAGTCGGACAACGTGACGGGCTTCGCGCCGAGGTCGAGCAGCTTCTCGACCGTGTACTGCGCCACGTTTCCGCTCCCCGAGACCAGGCAGACTTTGTTCTCGAGGTCATCCCCCCGGGAGGCGAGCATGTCGTTCGCGAAGTAGACGCAGCCGTAGCCCGTCGCCTCCGGTCGGATCATCGACCCACCCCATTCGAGCCCCTTGCCCGTGAGCACGCCGCTGAACTCGTTGCGAATCCGCTTGTACTGGCCGAAGAGGTAGCCGATCTCGCGCTCGCCGACGCCGATGTCGCCTGCGGGGACGTCCGTGAACGGCCCGATGTGGCGCTGCAACTCGACCATGAACGACTGGCAGAAGCGCATGACCTCTCCGTTGCTCCGGTCTCTCGGGTCGAAGTCGGAGCCGCCTTTTCCGCCGCCCAGGGGCAGCGTCGTGAGCGCGTTCTTGAAGACCTGCTCGAATGCCAGGAACTTCAGCAGCCCGACGTTGACGGAGGGGTGGAAGCGGAGCCCGCCCTTGAACGGCCCGATCGCGCTCGACATCTCGATCCTGTACCCGCGGTTGACCTGGATCTCGTCGTTGTCGTCCACCCAGGGGACGCGAAAGACGATCACACGCTCCGGCTCGACGAGGCGGTCGAGCACCTTCTCCGTGCGGTAGTGAGGGTGCCGTTCCAGCACCGCGACGAGGGGCGTCAGGACCTCTAGAACGGCCTGGTGGAACTCGGGCTCGCCGGGATTCTTCGTCTTCACGTGCTCGACCACGCCGTCGATGTACCTCGACGTGACGTTCTTTCCGCGGCTCTTCACGGCAATCTGACTGACGCTCATCGCAGGACTCCGTTCGCTCGGTCTTTGTGCGGCATCACGGGGGACACGTCATCACGCGCGCGGCTCGCGCCGGGGTGCGGCGCAAGCCATTGCGATGGTGGTTCCCTTTCGCTTCGATACTGATCAGCATCGTCCCGAGGAACAGCGGCGCCAAGAGTGGCGCCCCCGAATACGGGTGCGGAGAAGTACGGACGTACGCGGGTGATCGCAGGTTGGCGTCGCTGCCGATGGGCACTGTGATCCCGATGGGCCTTCCTATGCGGATCACGTAGCATGAGACTGTCTTCGTGCCGACACAGATGTTCGCGAGCGAGCTCGACATCCACCAGCCACGCTCGCTCGGGAGCGCAACGTGACCGCGGTCGACATCGACCTCCGAAAGTACGACCTCGCCGACCGGTTCAAGCCGACGAGCGCGCGGGTTCTCCTCGGCGGCGTGCAGGCGGTGGCCCGGCTCCTCATCGAGCAAAGCGAACGCGATCGCGCACGGGGGCTGCACACGGCGACGTTCGCCTCCGGGTACCCAGGTAGCCCCCTCGGCGGACTCGATCTCGTCCTGGGGTCGATCCCGGAACTCCGGGACCGGCCGGACTTCGCGCTCGTCCCGGGGGTCAACGAGGAGCTCGCCGCCACTGCGGTCTGGGGGTCGCAGCTCCCACTGCCGGGACAACGGCCTGCGTACAGCGGCACCGTCGGAATCTGGTACGGGAAGTCGCCGGGTATTGACCGGGCCGGCGACGCATTTCGCACCGCCAATCTGTTCGGTGCGAACCCGAAGGGCGGCGTCCTCGTGCTCGCAGGCGACGATCCGGCCCCCAAGTCCTCAACGGTTCCGTCTGCGAGCGAGCCTGCGCTGGCGGCCTTTGGGCTTCCGGTGCTCGCACCCCGCAATAGCGAAGAGATCGTCGAGTTCGGCCTGCTCGGCGTCGCTCTCTCGCGCGCCTCGGGGTGCTGGGTCGCGCTGAAGCTCGTGACGGACGTCGCCGACGGCGCATGGAGCATCAGCCGGGACTTCGGAGCGCTCGAGATCACCGTGCCCGAGATCGAGTGGAACGGTGAGATCTGGACCTACCGGCAGCATACGATGCCCGCCCCACCCGGAGCCGTCGTCGCCGAGCAGGAGCTGGTGGGGCCGCGGTGGCAGATGGTAAGCGCATTCGCCCGCGCGAACGCCATCGACGCAGTCGAGATCGACCCGGCCGATGCCTGGCTCGGCATCGTCGCCCCCGGCAAGGCGTACGACGACACGCTCCAGGCTCTGCTCGACCTGGGGATCGACGCCGAGACTGCAGCCCGTCGCGGGATTCGTGTGATGCGGATCGGGATGCTGCATCCGCTGGAGGGAGAGAGCGTGCGCGAGTTTGCGCGCGGCCTCGAGACCGTGCTCGTGGTCGAAGAGAAGAGCGGGTTCCTCGAATCGCAGGTGCGAAACGCGCTCTATGGATCCGCGCGTGCTCCCGTCATCGTCGGAAAGCGAGACCAGGACGGCGGACTCCTCGTGCCCGCCGACGGCGAGCTGGCGGCGCCGCGCATCGGCGAAGCGCTCCGGCGAGTGCTCGCTCCACGCATCGAGGTCCGCGACGCCTCCGTCCCGCCCGCGACCTTCCTGCCCGCTCTGCCTGTCCAGCGAAACGCCTACTTCTGCAGCGGCTGTCCGCACAATCGCTCGTCAGTCGTTCCCGAAGGCTCGCTTGCCGGGGGGGGAATCGGCTGCCACGGCCTGGTGGCAATGATGGACCGCCCGGCTAGCGCAGTTACGGGACTGACGCACATGGGAGGCGAAGGCGCTCAGTGGATCGGGCAAGCCTTCAGCTGCAACGGCGGCCACATCTTCCAGAACATCGGCGACGGCACCTTCTTCCACTCGGGCCAGCTCGCGGTGCAAGCATGCGTCGCCGCGGGCGTGAACATCACGTTCAAGCTCCTCTACAACTCCACCGTCGCGATGACCGGCGGACAGGATCCCGTCGGCGCGCTCTCCGTCCCCGACGTCACGAGGAAGCTGGAAGCGGAGGGTGTGCGGCGCACGATCGTGTGTACCGACGAGCCCCACCGCTACAAGGGGCTCCGGGCGGCGATGGCGAGCAACGCAGAGGTCTGGGATCGCACCCGTCTGGACGAGGCGCAACGCCTGTTGAGGGAGACACCCGGCGTGACGGCGCTCATATACGACCAAGAGTGCGCGGCGCAGGCCAGGCGCCTCCGAAAACGCGGGAAGCTGCAGACGCCCACGACGCGAGTGTTCATCAACGAAGACGTCTGCGAGGGGTGTGGCGACTGCGGACGCAAGAGCAACTGCCTCTCCGTGCAGCCAGTCGAGACGGAGCTCGGGAGAAAGACGCGTATCGACCAGACGTCCTGCAACACCGACTACAGCTGCCTCGACGGAGACTGCCCCTCGTTCGTGACAGTGGAAGTCGATCCGTCGCAGCAGACGGGATCCGTTCAGGTTCCCGTTGCGCCAGCGGTGCCCGATCCGCCGGTCGCAGCGCCGGCCTCCACGTACAACGTCTTCCTCGTCGGCGTCGGCGGGACCGGAGTCGTCACGGTGAACCAGGTCCTCGCCACGGCCGCGCTCGTCGACGGCTGCCATGTCCGCACGCTCGACCAGACAGGCATGTCGCAGAAGGCGGGTCCGGTCGCCTCGCATCTGCGTATCGCCCGAGGCACGATCGAGCCCGCAAACAGGGTCGGCGTCGGGCAGTCCGACTGCTACCTGGCGCTCGATCTCCTGACCGGGAGCGAGTCGCGCTACCTGGCATACGCGGAGCCCGGCAGAACCGCTGCCTACGTCTCGACGAGCGAGGTGCCGACCGGTGCAATGGTCGAGGGGTCTGATGGGCTCGGCTTCCCGCCACGAGAGCAGCTCCTGGAGCGGATAGGTTCGTCGGCTCGCGAGCTCTTCGACCTCGACACGCTCGGTGCCGCAAGCGTCCTCTTCGGGCACACGACTCCGTGCCACTTCCTCCTTGTCGGCGCCGCGTTCCAAGCGGGAGCTCTGCCGATCGCGGCCGCGGCGATCGAGGCGGCGATCGAGCTGAACGGCGTCGGGGTGGCCGAGAATCTCGCCGCGTTCCAGTGGGGCCGGGTCGCCGTCGCAGACCCGGCGAGCTTTGCCATTGCGACGACGCGACGGGCGCACGCCCCGCGGCCCGTCCACCCGCTTCCCGACAGCCCGCTCGCCGGAGAGACACGAGAGGCGGCGGCACTCAGGGCAGCCCAGCTCGCGGACTACGGCGGAGAGAGCCTCGTGCACAGCTATCTGGCCGCGGTGGAGGAGGCATGGCAGGCGGAACGGCGCGCCACCGAACGAACCGACTTCAGCCTTGCGGTCGCCGTCGGCCTGCATCGAGTGCTCGGGTACAAGGACGAGTACGAGGTCGCTCGGCTGCTCTCCGCTCCCTCGTTCGAGGCTTCGATCCGCGACGAGCTGCCCACTACCCAACAATTTCGATACCAGCTCCACCCTCCGCTCCTCCGCGCCGTGGGGTTGCGGAGGAAGATCTCGCTCGGGCGGAGATGGAGACCGTTCCTAGCCCTGCTGGCCCGCATGCGGTTCCTGCGCGGCACGCCCTTCGATCCGTTCGGCCACGCCCGTATGCGGCGCGTCGAGCGGGCGCTCGCTCGGGAGTACGAGGCGCTCGTCTCTGGTCTTGCCGCCGCCCTTACAGGCGAGAACTACGAGCATGCCGTCGCCGCAGCCGAAGCGATCGACATCGTGCGCGGTTACGAGGGAATCAAGCTCGCGAACATCGAGCGGTACCGGCTGCGGCTCGCCGCGCTCGGGATCGTCGGAACTGCCGCCGTCGCGGAGA
>JAOUHF010000050.1 GCA_029865325.1 Thermoleophilia bacterium | reverse complement strand
CGAGGCGAAGGAGATCGCCCGCCGGCTCGCCGAGGTCGAGCTTGGGTAGAGCGCTCCGTCGAGTCCCGGCGTGGGCCTGGCTCGCCGCCATCGTCGTCGGCTCCGCGGTCCTTCGAATCGTCCTCGGTCGTGGGATCGTCGCCCCGTTCATCATGGTCGACGAGGTCATCTGGTCGGAGGTCGCGCGCGGCCTCGCCGATGCGGGGGAGCCTCTGCTGCGCGATCAGCCCGATCCGGGGTACAGCATCGTGTACCCGCTCCTGATCAGCCCGGTCTACGCCCTTTTCGAGAGCTTGCCCGACGCGTACGCGGGAGTGAAGGCTCTGAACGCCGTGGTCATGTCGCTCGCCGCAATCCCGGCGTACTTCTTGGCGAGACGGGTCATGCGCAACGGGCTTGCACTGCTCGCTGCTCTTCTCGCCGTCGCCCTGCCGTCGCTCGCCTACACAGGGACGGTCATGACCGAGAACGTCTTCTATCCACTCTTCCTCGTCACCGTGCTTGCGCTCGTTCTCGTCCTCGAGAATCCCAGTGCCGAACGAGTCGTACTTCTGTTCGCGCTCCTGGCGCTCGCCTTCGCGACTCGTGTGCAGGCCGTTGCGTTGTTTCCCGCGGTCTTCCTTGCGCCGCTCCTGCTCGCCGTCTTCGAGCGAAGAGCGCTCAAGTCGCTGGTGTCGCGATTCCGGTGGCTATATGGCATCGCTCTGGGCCTCGGCCTCGCTGCGGTGATCGTGCAACTCGTTGCCGGTCTCTCGCCACAGGAGCTGCTCGGCGCCTACTCACCGGTCGACGAGGCCGGATACCAGCTCGGCGAGGCTCTGCGGTATCTCTGGTGGCACGTCGCCGAACTCTCGCTCTATGTGCTCGTGATCCCGCTCGCCGCGACCGTTGTTCTCGTCGGCCGCGCTCGTTCTCTGGACTCGCGGCTCCAGGCGTTCCTCGCGGCGCTGGTGTCGATAACGGTCTGTCTCATTCCGGTCGTCGCGGTGTTCGCTTCCCGCTTCTCCTACCGGATCGAAGAGCGGAACCTCTTCTACGTAGCGCCGCTCTTCTGCGTCGCGCTGCTCGCCTGGGTCGAGATCGGGTCACCGCGCCCGCGCGTGCTCGCGAGCAGCGCCGCCGTCGTCTCGGCGTTGCTCTTGGTGGTCATCCCGTTCGACCGTTTCCTCACGACCTCGGCGATCACGGACACGCTGATGCTGCTGCCGCTCTGGTCGGTACAGGATCGGATCGGAGAGAGCTGGATCACACTCGCGGCGTTGGGGCTCGCTGCCGGTCTAGCAGCGGCGTTTCTCTTCGTGCCGCGTCGCTTTGCGATCGCACTCCCGCTGCTCGTGCTCGGCCTTTGGGTCCTCGCGGTGCGCCCGATCTGGTGGGGCACGCATGGCTTCGAGCGATTCTCGCGGGGCGCTCTCTTCCAGGGAATCCGCACGGCCGAGCGCGACTGGGTTGATCGAACGCTGCCGCGGGACGAGCGGGCCGCGTTCCTCTGGACCGGTCGTACCGATCGGCTGACGGTGAACGAGACGGAGTTCTTCAACCGCGGTGTCGGTCCCGTCTACTACGTCACCGACCCGACTCCTGGAGGCCTACCCGAAACACGTGTGCGGATCGATCCGGGGACAGGTCGCGTGACGCTTCCCGACGGTGCTGCGGTCCGAGACCGGTTTCTACTCGCCGACTCGTCGTTCGAGCCGGACGGGACAGCGCTCGCGAGCGACAAGGGCTGGGGAGTGACGCTCTGGCGCGTGAACTCTCCGCTCGTGTCCGCGGTACGGGTCGACGGCCTCTATCCGAACGACACCTGGTCTGGGAAGACCGTGACGTACCTGCGCCGCCGATGTGTTCGCGGCCGCCTTACCGTCTCGCTCTCGAGCGATCCGAGCCTCTTTCTCGCGCCCCAAACCGTGATCGCACGCTCGAACGGAGCGGTCGTCGGTCGCGTTCAGTTTGAGCCGGAGGGCCGAGCCGTGTTGAGCGTTCCGGTCTCGCCTGTTCTCGGGACGAGTGATTGCCGAGTCGTGTACACGGTGGTGCCAACCGCTGTGCCGGCTGACGTGATCCGGGGTAACACGGATCCGCGGGAGCTCGGTGCCCACTTCAATCGCTTTGTCTACAAACCGGGACCGTGAGAATCGCCTTCGACGTGTCGCCGCTGTCCCATCCGCCGCTCGGGATCGGCAACTACATGCAGGGATCGCTGAAGGGTCTCGTGGCTGCTGCTGCCGGCAAGCACGAGATCGTGGCGTTCGCGCCTACGAGCATTCGTGGTCCCGACCGCATCCGCGGTGCGCTCGTGGGGATCGATGTCGAGCTGCGTACTTGGCGGCTGCCGTTCTCGCACGCGCTGCGAACGGGATGGAGCATGGCTGCGCATCCTGCGGCGGAGCGGCTCATCGGCCGCTTCGACGCCCTGCACTTCAGCGACTGGATGTACCCACCGCAACACGGCGGGGTTCGGGCGACGACGATCCACGACCTCGTGCCGCTGCATCACCCCGAGTGGACGACGTCGAGGACGCGCTCGATGCACGGCCGCAAGTACCGAAACGCCGCCGAGACATGTGACGTTGTCTTCGTCAACTCCGAGTTCACGGGGCGAGACGTGGTCGAGACGCTCGGTGTCGCGGCGGAGCGGGTTCGAGTCGCGCGCCCAGCCGCCAAGGATGTGTTCACGCCGGAGGGCGCGGCTGAGGATCTGGGTGCTGCGTACATCCTCACGGTCGCGACGCTCGAGCCGCGGAAAAATCTCCAGACGCTGGTCGAGGCCCATCGTCTCCTCGCCGGCGACATCTTGCTCGCTGTCGTGGGAGCAGAAGGCTGGGGAGAGCAACCGCTGCTCGATGACCCACGCATTCGTCGACTCGGGTACGTTTCCGACGAGGAGCTCGCACGCCTCTACCGCGGCGCTGACGCTGCGGTTTACCCGTCTCGCTTCGAGGGATTCGGGATCCCGGTCATCGAGGCAATGGCTTGCGGCGTCCCCGTCGTCGTCTCTTCCCACGAGTCTCTCGACGAGGCAAGCGGCCACGCAGCAGTTCGGGCGGATCCCGACGACCCTGTCGCGATTGCAGCTGCGATTGACCGCGCGCTCGGAGAGCGGTCGCTGTTGGTTCCCGCCGGGCTCGAGCACTCGCGGAGCTTCAGCTGGCGCGCAGTTGGCGAGGTCTTCCTGCGCGGGTATGAAGAGGCTGCGCTCCGATGAGGCTGGAGGAGGTTCTCCTCGTCGTCTTCCGGCCAGGCCCGGCGTTTCTGGTGCTGCTTCGCTCACCCGAGCGCCACGGCTACTGGAATCTCGTCGCGGGCGGTGTCGAGGAAGGGGAAACGCCGACTGCAGCCGCGCGACGAGAGCTCGACGAGGAGTCCGGTCTTGCGCAGCCGATCCGCCTTGAGTCACTCTCCTTGGAGCTCGCGTACGTTCGCCCGGAGGGTTCGAAGGTGACCATGCACCCGTTCTTGGCCGAGGCGCCTTCCGGCTGGGAACCTGTCCTCAACGAGGAGCACGTGGGGTACCG
The DNA here is from genome assembly GCA_029865325.1 of Thermoleophilia bacterium. Taxonomy (GTDB): domain Bacteria; phylum Actinomycetota; class Thermoleophilia; order Gaiellales; family Gaiellaceae; genus GMQP-bins7. Next base: position 13,812 of record JAOUHF010000050.1, on the reverse strand, counting down.
GTGGTGCTCGGCTGCCGGCGCCGACGCTCTGCTTGCCTATCCGGAACCGCGCGAAGCTGTGGGCTGTGTGGCCCGCCTCCTGGACATGGGAGCGGCATGAGAGTCGCGGTCGATACGTCGCCGCTCATCCAGACACGCGCTGGCACCGCGCGTCATGTGCGCGGACTCGTGGGTGCTTTGCGCGACCGACCCAACGTCGATCTCGAGCTGCTCTCGTTCGGTGGTACCGGCCGCGCATCGAGTGTCGTGCGCGACGCCGTCTGGTACCCGGTCGGCCTGTCGCGACGAACGCGAGGGATCGACGTTCTCCACTGCACGACGTTCCGCGGACCAATCGGTGGGCGCGTTCCCACCGTGTTAACCGTGCACGACCTGGCAATTCTTCGCTCTCCCGAGGCCTTTCCGCGCTGGCATCGTCTCTATGGCAAAGCTGGGCTCGTGCGTGTGCTGAAAGCGGCAGACGCGATCGTCGCGGTCTCGGAGTTCACCAAGAGCGAGACCCTCGAGCTCGCCGGCGTCGACGCTGAGCGCATCCGAGTCATCCCGAACGCGGTCGACTCCGCGTTCGGTGCGGAGGGCCCCCGGGCGGAGGGCGAGTACGTCCTCGCCGTCGCGACACTCGAGCCACGGAAGAACCTGACCCGCGTGGTCGAAGCGACCCGCGCCGCCGGTGTCGAGTTGCGGGTGGTTGGGGCTCGCGGTTGGGGTGGGGTAGAGGTCCCCGGTTGGGTCGGCGAGATCCCGGACGCAGACCTTGCGGCTCTGTATCGAGGCGCTCGCTGCCTCGTGTACCCCTCGCTGTACGAGGGCTTCGGGATCCCGGTGCTCGAGGCGATGGCATGCGGGACGCCTGTCGTCACGTCGCGTGGGACATCGACGGAGGAGGTTGCCGGCGGCGCGGCGATCTTGGTCGATCCGCTGGACGTCACCGCGATCGCCGACGGCATCGAGCAAGCCCTGGCGCGACGCGACACGCTGATTCCTCTTGGGCTGGCGCGTGCGCGCGAGTTCACGTGGGAGCGCGCCGCGGACTCCGTCGTGGAGCTGTGGAGAGCGCTCGCATGAGCATCGTGGCGTTCGACGCGGATGTTCTCGGACGCCAGCGCACGGGTGACGAGACGTACGCTCTCAATCTGCTGCGCGAACTCGGGCCTCTGGCTGTCGAGGTTGGGATCCGGCTCGTCGCGATCACGCGTCGCTCCGACCTCGTACCGCCCGGCGCCGAGCCACTCGAGCTTCCGGCGCGCTCTCAGGAGCTCCGCATGGCCTGGTCGCTGCCTCGGGCGCTACGGCGGCTCGGCGCGGACCTCTGCCATACGCAGTACGCCGTGCCGCTTCGTGCACCCTGTCCGTGCGTCGTAACCGTCCACGACCTCTCGTTCGAGCGTGACCCCGGGCTCATGAGCCGGAAGGACCGACTCGTGTTCCATCGCGTCGTGCCCGCCTCTGTGCGTAAGGCGACGCGGGTCTTCACGGTTTCCGAGCGCACGAAGGCCGATCTAGTCGAACTCTACGGCGCTCCTCCAGAGAAGATCGTCGTCACGCCGAACGGGGTCGACCCCATCTTCCACACGACCCGCACGGGCGAAGAGCAGCCAAGTTACAAGTTGTGCCAAGCGCCGAAATCGCTTGCTGCCCAGGAATCGGCTCCTAGCGACAACTTGTCACAAGGTGGGTACGTCCTCGCTGTCGGGGCCGTCCAGCGGAGGAAGAACCAGCTCGCGGCGCTCGAGGCAGCTGCCGCTGTCGGGCTTCCACTGGTCGTCGTCGGACCGGAGAAGGATCCGGCTCTTGCCGACGAGCTCCGTCGCCGGGGGGCGCGTCTGGAGGGATATGTCGAGACAGATCGCCTCGCTGAGCTCTATCGCGGTGCCGCGTGTCTCGTGCAATCGTCACGATACGAGGGCTTCGGGCTCCCCGTGCTCGAGGCGATGGCATCGGGCACACCGGTCGTCGCGGTGCGCGATCCCGCTCTGCGTGAAGTGGCCGGAGACGCAGCCGTCTTCGTGGACGAAGATCGGCTCGCGGAGGGGATTCGCCGGGCGCTGGCAGAGCGCGACAGTCTCGCTGCGGCCGGTCTCCTACGCGCGCGAGCCTTCACCTGGCGCGCCGCAGCGGAGCGAACGCTGGCCGTCTACCGGGAGATACTCGACACATGAAGGTGTCCGCTGTCGTCGTCTCCCACGGCCACGCGGTGCAACTCGAGCGCTCGTTACCCACACTGGCCCCACAGGTCGACGAGATCGTCGTCATCGCCAACGTGCCGGGTTCGGTCGAAAAAGTGCCCACCGGCGTTCGTGTGCTCGAGAACCCGCGGCCACTCTCGCTCTCGGCGAACGTCAACCTCGGAATCGCAGCGACGTCGGGCGAGTACGTACTGAACGTGAATCCAGACGCGATCGCCGAAGCCGACGCCGTGGCTGCGCTCGTCGCCTTCGCTGACGGACATGCCCGGTGCGGCATCGCGGGACCCCAGATGCGCTGGCCCGACGGGAGCTGGCAGCCGTCGCGGCGGCGCTTCCCCACGGTCGGAGGCACGCTCGTCCGACGAACTCCGATTCGTCGATTGCGGCCGCCGTACGAGACGCAGCGCGAGCACTACTCCCTCGACGTTCGGGCGACGGAGCCTGTGCAGGCTGACTGGATGCTCGGCGCATTCCTCCTCATGCGGCGAGCGATGCTCGACGAGATCGGGGGATGGGACGCCGGCTTCCGGCACTACTGTGAGGACATCGACCTCTGCTACCGGGCGATGCGAGCAGGCTGGGAGCGCTGGTACGTCCCCGCCGCGGTCGTGACGCACGACTACGCAGCGGTCATCGACAGGCGCTTCCTTTCCCTGCACACGCTCTGGCACGCACGCGGGATGGCGCGCTTCGTTCGCAAGCATCCCGAGCGCCTCCGCGCTCTATGAGCTCCAAGAGCGACCAGTACGCCCGGCAGGCAGGCGACTGGACCGAGAAGGCGTACGCCGACGCTGCGGCCTATCTCGCGCACCGGGCGGAGCTCATCGCGACGCTCGGGCCTAGTCTCGCACCAGGCGACGAGGTGCTCGACCTCGCGTGCGGGGACGCGGGTCTCGGCGAGCCGCTCGTCGCGCGGGGCTTCAGGTACCGCGGCGTCGATGCGACACCCGAGATGGTCGCGGAGGCCCAGCGGCGACTCGGCGATCGCGCCTCAATCGAGATCGGCGACCTCAACGAGTACACTCCGCCGACTCCGGTTGCCGCGACGACCGTCTTCCGCGCTCTCTACTACGCGCGCGACCGGCGAGCCTTCTTCACTCATGTCGCAGCCTTCACAGAGAAGAAAGTGGTCTTCGATCTGAACCCGCGCCAGTACCGACCCGACGACGTCTCGGCCGACCTGCGAGCCGCCGGCTTCGGTCAGGTGCAGCTCCGACCGTTCTTCGTGCCTCAGACGGTTGCGCTCCCGCGGCTCGTGGTGACCAGTGCGAAGGCGCTTGAGCGCTCGGGGCCATTCGCGCAGCTCGCGCTGCGGTTTCGCTTCACCTACGTCGTCGCTGCCTCGCGTTAGCGCTAGCCGCCGAAAAGAGACTGGAACCTCACGTCCAGCACGCCGCCGAGCTCGCGGCGATCGCTGTTGTCCGGGTCGATGGCGTTGGGGGAGAAGGTTGGCTCGACCTCCACCTCCACGCGCCACGGAACACCTGGTGCGTTCAGCAGGACTCCATTCGCCTTGCAGTCGGGTACGCGGAACGTCCGTGTTTCGGTCACACGCTCGATCGCGGGCTGCTTGTCCGGCCCGATGCCCACCGGGCCGATCCGAGCGGTTGCGGTACCGGTACCGCGCAGTGGCGGCTTCGGGCACCAGCCGAGCCGCGAGAGCTTGACGACGGCGAACCCCGGTCCGTCCCCCGAAACGTCGTACCGGGTATAGGCGGCCCGGGAGATCTTCTCGCCGGCAGGAGCCACGATCCACCCGTCCGACTCGCGGCCGACCAAAGCCTCCCGGAGCTTGATCGGCTTGCCGTCCAGCCGATAGAGCACAGCGTTCGGCCTTCGCGCGACGACTGGCGCCTGGAGCGCGACACCGTTCACGGCAAGCGCGTAGTCGGTGCCGGGAGGGGGCGTCAGCGTCCCGTCGGTGGCGTCGAGATCCGGGGTGAGGATCGGTGCGCCCACTCTAAGCGCCGTTCCGTCGAGGCTCCACATCTTCCGGACCGACGGGTTGAAGAACTCAGTGAGCCAGATGTTCGTTGGGTCCGAGATCTGTTGCCCGAGAACGACCACGGAACCGCCGCCGGTCGCTTGCTCGACCCAGTCGTAGGGCTTCGGAAGGTTCCGTGCGACCTGCTTTGCCAGGATCCGCTCGCCTTCGGCCGCGTACACCTGTGTGGTCATGCTCCACGCCACGACCGCTACAGCGGCAGTGCCGGCGAGAACACCGAACGCGAGCGACCCGCGCCGGAGGAGCCGGAGAGCGACGACAATCGCGACCGCCACGACCGACAGGACGATCAGAGCGTCCTCGATCTTCCCCTCGGACCAGCCGAGCTCCCGGTTCGCGAGGGCGAGGATCGCGAGCCCGTGGGCCTCGTAGTACGGGTACTGGAGCACGATCGGCACCGCGTTGACGACGTAGACGGTCGCGACTGCCGCGACCGCCATGGCCCAGCTTCTCCCGACGCCGCGCGTGAAGGCGAGTGCGGTCCCAGCGAACAAGAGCGGAGCGAGGTAGATGACGTTCCGCTCGTAGACGTACGTCGCGAAGACTGTGGAGACGTACGCGCCCTTGATGCCTGCGTACCAGAGGAAGGCGCCGAGAGCGGCCGCGCTCGTGACGACGAAGGCGCGCGTCTCGGGAGTCCGAGGCTCTCCCTTCGGCCGGGCGAGCGCGGCGACGCCGACGATGAGCGGGACGACGCCGATCCCGATCCCGAGCGCGCCGACGGCCCAGGTCGCGTGCTCGAAGATCCTGTCCTTGTAGAGGAAGGTCGTGTTCCGCCACGAGGTCGAGGCATGGCCCATCGCTGCGGAGAATGCGAGCACGACTCCGAGCGTGAGCGTGACAGCGCCGACCCAATCCCAGCGAGTCCAGCCCGAACGCCACGTTCGTACAGGCGCCGATTCCCACGCGAGCCAGAGCAACCCGAGCGCGAGCACAGCGAAGAGCACCGCCAGCTGGGTCCGCGTCCACGTGGCCGCTGCGCAGATTGCCACGACCGCTGCCAGGCGTCCCCAGCTCGGCGCGGCAAGCATCCTCGCGGTCAGCCACAAAGCGAGAGTCGCGAGAGGATACGCGAGCGGCTCCTCGACCATGATCGAGGAGTACGCAAGAGCCGGAACGGCGGTTGCCGCGCCAGCTGCCGCCAGCGCGTACCAGGGTGTCACGACGAGCCGTGCGAGCCCGTAGGCCGGAAACACGGTCGCTGTCATTGCGAGGACGAGCACGAGCTTGGCCGTCGCGTACGCGGTCGTAGCCGACCCGATCCACCACACGGGCGCGAGGACGTACGCGACGAGAGTCGCGAGACCGTAAGGATCGCCGCGTCGCGCCGGCTCACCGGTCTCGGAGATCGCGCGCGAGAGCTGCGTCAGCTCGAGCTCATCAGTGAAGATCGTAGGCACCGGGTGGCGTGATGCCTGCCAGGCGTAGAGGGCTGCGAGGCCGAAGTACACGACGAGCAAGGGCACCGCGGACTGGAGGCGATCCAGGAGATCGGGGCGCGACCTCCCCGCCTTCGGCTCCGACGTCACGGCTGCGCGACCTCGACGGGTTCTGGGCTCGAGAACTCGACGTGTCGCCGAACGATTCGGCATGGGACGCCGGCGACCTCGGATGCGTTGACGACGGCGTCCAGGCGTTCCTGCGCAGCTTCCGGGATCGTTACGAGCACCTCCTCTGCGCGCGTGCTCGCGATGGCGCGATCTGTCTCGTCGAGGCTTCCGACGACGCTGATCCCGAGTATTCGCCGTCGACGCACGCGAGGGTTGTCGTCGAGGAAGCCGACCACGCGCGCCTCGTTGCCTTCGCGGAGCTCTCGCGCGAGCCCCCGCCCCGCGCGGCCTGCGCCGGCGATCAGGACTCGGCGGCGATGTCTACGGCGCCCCTGCGCTTCCGGGAGGAGACGGAGAGTAAGACGTGAGGCTCCGACCAAGAGTGTGCACAGGATGGCGTCGATGACGAAGATCTCGACAGCGGGGAACGAACCGATCGGACGCAGCGCGATGAGGATGAAGTAGGCCGCCGCCGACGACACGATGCACCCGACCGCGATCGGGACGACATCTCGTGCGGTCGCGTAACGCCAAACGCGCCGGTACACCCCCAGCGCCACGAAGAGGACGTAGCGCGACGCAAGAAGGATCGGGAGCGCAGAGAGGTACACGGAGCGCTCGAAGTCCGTTCCGGCCCCCCCGACGGCCAGCAGGTACGCGGCGAGGAACGACGCGCAGATGAGCACGAAGTCGACGAACACCTCGAGCAGTCGGCGCGGCTCGAACACGAGCGCTCGCCAGAGCGACGGCTCCGGGCCCTCGGCACCACGGCGCGAGCGCTCTTCGAGATCGCTCAGGAAGCTGCCGAACTGGACGAGCAGGACGAATGTCACAAGCACGCCGATCGCCGTCAGGCGGCCGTTGTCGAGGACGTTGTACGCGAGCGCGGTCGCGCCGATGGCCGACGCGACTATTGCCAGCAGGAGCACCGCCTTCGTCTCCGAGAGGCCGTAGTACACGAGGCGGTGCGACGTGTGGTCACGTCCACCCTGCGTCACCGGCCGCTTCTCGACGAGCCGCGCGATCGTGACGAGAGTCGTGTCGAGGATCGGGATTGCGAGCACGAGCAGCGGAAGGAGGATCGTTGCCACCGTGGTTCCCGCGACGGTCCAGCTCGCCGCGAGCGCGAGCGAGGCGAGCCCGAACCCGAGCAATTGGCTTCCGGAGTCGCCCATGAACACGACCGCTCCGCGTCGCGGCCGCAGGTTGAAGGGAAGAAACCCTGCGCATGCGAGGCCGAGCGCGAGCGCGAGGACGAGCACCGTCTCGTTCTCGTGCTCGGTCAGCGCATCGATTGCGAAGTAGCCACAGGCGACGACGGCGAGCGTCGCCGCCAGGCCGTCCATGTTGTCGAGCAAGTTGAACGCGTTCGTGATCCCGACGAGCCAGAGGAGCCCGATACTCCATGCAAGTACGTCGTTCCCGACGATCTCGACGTTCAGGCCGCTTGCGAGCACGATGACAGCGGCGGCTATCTGAGCCGCCAGCTTCGCGATCGGGCTCAGATGGCGGAGGTCGTCGACGAGACCCGCGGCGAAGACGATGGTCACCCCGGCGAGGATCCCGCCGAGCTCGCCGCTCCACTCGACTGCGCCGACGGCGAGCGCCAGGAGAATCCCGCCGATGAAGCCCGCGTAGATACCGACGCCGCCGAACGTCGGAGTCGGCTGCTCGTGCCAGCGCTCGTCCGACGGAACCGCCACAAGGCGCCCGCCGATCGGCGAGCGGAGGAGCATCCAGAGAACCGCGAACGTAACGGGGAGCGCGGCGATCGCGACGATCGCATCCACAGCCCGGAAAGGGTAGTCGAGCACCCTGTCGCCCTACACTCCTCCCGTGTCCGTTTACGTCGACGTAATCCGCTACCGCGAGCTCTTCGGGAGCCTCTTCCGGCGCGACATCCGGGCGAAGTACCGCGGCTCGTTCCTCGGCCTCGGATGGTCGCTTCTCCATCCGCTCGTGCTCATGCTCGTGTACCTGTTTGTCTTCTCGGTGCTCTGGCGGGTGGCGGAGGTCGGAAGCGACGACTACTGGCTCTTCCTGCTCTGCGGATTACCCGCCTGGGTCTTCTTCGCCACTGCGTCACAGGCCTCGTCGCGGAGCCTGCTCGAGAACGCGAACCTCATTCGCAAGGTGCGCTTCCCGCGCCAGCTCGTGCCGCTCTCGATCGTCGGCACCAACCTCGTCTCGTTCGCCGTGATGCTCGGCGTCGTCGTCGTACTGAGCCTGTGGCAGGTTCCCGAAGCGCGCTCGACGGTCTGGCTCGCGTTCCCGCTGGGAGCGCTGTTCGCTTGCATCGTGGCCGGGTTCGCACTCATGGTCGCGGCACTCAATGCGCTGTATCGCGACGTGGAGCACCTGCTGCAGGCGCTCCTTCTTCCCTGGTTCTTCCTCACGCCGATCCTGTACAGCCTCGAGCAGCTTCCCGGAGTGGACGACTACCCGGCTGCGGAGTTCGCCCTCCATTGGGTGAACTTCCTGACGCCTCCGATCGAGGCCATGCGCGCAGTCCTGTTCTACGGCGACGCGCCGGGCGCCGCGGACACGCTCTACACGGTTGTCGCGGCGGTCATCGCGCTCGCGGTGGGCGCGATCGTCTTCAGTCGCTCGGACGACCGGATCGCGACAGAAGTCTGACGACTGCTCTGCCCTCGAAGAGCGCGTCGCTCCCCGCATATGAAGGGAGCCCCTCGTGGCTCTCGGGCTCGAGCTCGTCGAGCAGAGACGGGAGGAGCAGCGGATCGCCGAAGCGAGGGTTGCGTCCGCCGCCCGGTGCCCAGGGCGCGAGTCGACGTCGGTCGCGGCGCGACTCCGCAGCGATCGCCCCACCCACGGCTGCGTACCCCTCCTCGTGAGCGTCGAGGAGCCGGCGCGACCAATCAGGCTCTGGGAGCGCGCCACCTACGAGATGAGCGATCGCCACCGCCCCTTCGGCCACGAGCGGCTCCTCCTGGCTGGCGAGAGCGCCTTCCGTCTCCGCGTCGGGAGCTCCGTGCATGACGACGCCCAGACGACGCTCGGAGATTCGGGGCGTCACGTCGACGGGAAGATCGAGCGGCACCGACCCCACCTCCTGAAACCAGAAGCGCAGCTCTTCGACGAGATCGAAGGCGAGGCGGTAGCTCCCCGGTGGGCGGGGCGCGACGACGACGACATCGAGCTCGGCGACCTCGCCCGGCTTCACTGCGTGCGGGAACGCCGTCCGCGGCCCGTCCCACACGATGGCGTTGCCAAGCGGATCGAGCCAGTGGTACGAGAGCTGTACACCTTCCCGGCCGCGGGAGCGCCAGGGTGCAGAGCCTGCATTCTCGAGTCGCACCCGAGCCCTTCCCGAGACGCCGGCGCGCGGCTCGTCCAGCTCATAGGCCTTCCAGCGAACCGCCAGCGGCCCCAAGGGAACAAGGTGCTCGCCGACGCGCTCCATCGCTCCCTCTAGTCTAGGTCGGGATGAACGCGGGTGAGATCAGCGTCGAGGGCGTCTCACGACGTTTTCGCATCCATGCTCGCGAGGCGCGGACGCTCAAGGATCTGTTCGTCCAGCGCGGGCAGACACAGGCAACAGACGTCTGGGCGCTGCACGACGTCTCGCTCGGTGTCGAGCGTGGACAAGCAGTTGGGCTGATCGGGCGAAACGGCTCGGGTAAGACGACGCTCCTGCGCCTCATCGCGGGGATCATCAAGCCGACCGCCGGGCAGGTACGCACCGAGGGACGCATCGGCTCCCTCCTCGAGCTCGGCGCCGGCTTCCACCTCGACTTCACCGGACGCGAGAACGTCTTTCTGAACGGGGCGATTCAGGGGCTTCGCCGCGCAGACATCAAAGAGCGGTTCGACGAGATCGTCGCCTTCGCGGAGCTCGAGCATGCCATCGACCGGCCGGTGCGGACGTACTCGTCCGGCATGACCATGCGCCTCGGCTTCGCGATCGCCGCCTTCCTGGAGGCCGACATCCTCCTCCTCGATGAGGTGTTCGCTGTTGGCGACGAGGCGTTCCAGCGCAAGTGCTTCGGACGCATCTTCGCGTTCAAGCAGAACGGCGGCACGATCGTCTTCGTCTCCCACGACGCGTCTGCGGTCGAGCGGCTCTGCGAGCGGTCGGTGTTTCTCGACGTCGGTCGGGTTGCCTTCGACGGACCGACGCGCGAGGCGGTCACGCGCTATCGGCGCGCACTCGCCGACGACGCCAATCCCGCAGAACGCGGGGCAGGGCTGCGCGAATGGGGCTCCGGCGAGGCGACTATCGCCTCTGCCGAGCTCATCGGAAAGGAGGGGTCGGATCGCCTCCAGTTCCTCTCGGGCGAGCCGTTCGCGCTTCGCGTGTCGGTCGCTGCCCCGGACGGCGTTCCGCCTCCGCGACTCCAGCTCGAGCTGCGCGACGACGCCGGCTCGCTCCTCGCAGGCCACGCCGTCGATCTTCGCGGCCTCGGCTGGGCCGGAGGCAACGGCCAGACGAGCGTTCGCTTCGAGATCGGCGAGCTGCCGCTCGCTGACGGTCGCTTCCACCTCCGGCTCGGCTTGACGGACGAGAGCGGCGAGCACGTCTATCACTGGCTCGACGACGCGCTTCAGTTCGTGGTCTATCCGGGGGGCGACGAGCGCGGCGTCGTGCGCTTTGAAGGGAGGTGGATGCTGGAGGAGAACTCAGCCACCCGATGAGTGCACGCACCTGCCCCGACTGGCCCGAGCTCATGGAGCTCGCGTCGGACCTCCAGTTCAAGCACTACACCGTCGCGGAAGCCCAGCTTCCGGCCGACGCGCTCGCGCAGGTCTCCCACGTCTCGCTGAGCGACGTCGAGATCTGCTGCGACCTCGAGCACCACGTCTTCAACGCCGGCCACACCGACCCCCAGGTGTGCGAGGCTCTGCGAGCTTCGCACTGGTACGACCTGAGCGAGTGGGCCACCTCCGGCCCCGGCACGTCCTCCAACGCAGCCTGAGTACGCTTCGGCGCGTGCCGACGATCGTGATCCCCTACCGCGGCGATGCGAAGCGGCGGCTGCCCTCCCCGATCCGCGCTGCTGCTGCGGTGGCGATGCTCGGAGACGTGGTCGCGGCTGCTCTCGAGGTCGGGCGTGTGCTCGTCGTGACCGACGACCGCGCGGTCGTTCCTGCGGACGCCGAAGTAGTGGACGATCCGGGGGGTGGTTTGGGTGCCGCCGTTGCCGCAGGGCTTGCTCGGGTCGACGGTCACGCGCTCGTCGTCAACGCTGACGTTCCGTGCGTCACCCCGGCCTCGCTGCGCACGCTCGCAGCCGCCGGCCTGGCTCTCGTGGAAGCGTCCGACGGGACGACGAACGCGCTCTCGCTTCCCGACCCGAGCGTCTTCGCGCCGCTCTACGGGGCGGGGAGCGCCGAACGGTTCCGTGCCCACGCCCCATTCGCGACGGTCAGGATCCCCGAGCTCGAGGTCGACGTCGACGAGGACGCCGACCTCGAGGGACTCGTTCGGCTCCTCGGCTTCCGCACACGCGCGCTTCTCGCCGTCCCGGCGTGAAGGTTGTCTTGCTCTCCGGCGGCGGCGGAGGAGCCCGTTTCGCGCGCGGGCTCGACGGCGTGCTCGCACCGGGTGAGCTCACGGTCATCGGCAACGTCGGAGACGACCTCGAGATCCTCGGGCTTCACGTGTCGCCCGATCTGGACAGCCTGCTCTACACGCTCGCGGGCCTCATTGACCTTGAGCGCGGGTGGGGGCGTGCCGGCGAGACGTGGAATGCGCTCGAGTCGGCCGGCGCCTGGGGTGGGGAGAGCTGGTTTCGAGTAGGCGACCTCGACATCGGGCTCCATTTGGTGCGGACACAGGCCCTGCGGGACGGAGTGCCGTTGTCCGAGGTCACGGAGCAGCTCGCCGGTCGAGCCGGCGTCCAGAGCAGGATTCTCCCCGCGACGGACGATCGACTGCGAACGAAAGTCGTCACGCCGGCAGGCACGTTTCCGTTCCAGGAGTGGTACGTCGGACGCGGACATCGCGACGACGTCGACGCGGTCGAGTACGACGGTGCAGCCGATGCGACCCCGGCGCCAGGCGTGCTGGCCGCACTCGCAGCGGCCGACGCGATACTGATCGCCCCCAGCAACCCGTATCTCTCCATCGGGCCGATCGTTGCGATTCAGCCGATCCGGCAGGCGATCGAGCGACGAGGCGTGCGCTGCGTGGCAGTGAGCCCCCTCGTCGGTGGGGCGGCGGTCACCGGCCCCGCCGGCCGTATGCTCTCGCGCATGGCCGGCGGAGCAACACCACGCCATGTAACAGACTGTTACGTCGGGCTCATCGACCGCCTCGTGATCGATGAGAGCGACTTTGCTGCCGAGGCTCCGGTGGAGCTCGTCATGGCCAAGACGCTGATGAGCGACCACGAGGCCGAGCGGCGCCTAGCCGATGTGGTGCTGGAGACCTCGTGCGCGTAGCGGTGGTCGGCGGTACCGGGCCGTTCGGAACCGCGCTCGCGATCCGTCTGCGGGAGGCGGGCGCCGAGGTCGTAATCGGCTCGCGCGACCACGACCGCGCGGCGTCCCTTGCAGCCGAGCTCGGCGTCGAGGGTGCGACCAACGATCTGGCAGTGCAGGCGGCGGATCTGGTCGTCCTCGCCGTCAACGCCGATGCGGCACTCGACACGGCGCGGGAGCTTCGAGGCGCGATCGGCTCGACTCCCGTTCTCTCGGTTGCCTCTGAGCTTCGTTTCACGAAAGGCGGCGTACTGCCGTCACCGGCGGCTGCATCGCTCGCAGAACGGATGCAGGAGGAGCTGGACGGCCCGGTTCTGGCCGGTCTGCACTCACTCGCCGCCGCGAGCCTCGGTGCAGAAGTCCCACCTGACGAAGACGCATTCGTCTGCGGAGACGATCCCGATGCCAAGGCGCTCGCCCTCGAGCTTGCGAGCCGTCTCACATCCGGCCGCGCGCTCGACGCAGGGCCGCTGGCGAGCGCCCGCGCGCTCGAGGGTTTCACGGCGGTCATCGTCAACATGAACAAGCGCTACCGCGCGCACGCGGGCATCCGGGTCACCGGCATCTCTTGACCGGAGACGTTCGCGTCATCCCGCTCCGCGGCATTCCAGAGCTCGACGAGGGAGACGATCTCGCTGCGCTGCTCGTCGACGCCGCCGCTCGGGCGGGTGGGTTCGAGGGCGACGATGTCGTCGTCGTGGCGCAGAAGGCGGTCTCGAAAGTGGAGGGTAGGGTCGTCGATCTCGCCGAGGTCGAGCCGTCTTCGAGCGCCCACGAGCTCGCGGGTGGCGGGGATCCGCGCCGCGTAGAGGTGATCCTGCGCGAAAGCCGCGAGATCGTGCGCTCCCGCCCGCCGCTCGTCATCGCGGAGACGCTGCATGGATTCGTCTGCGCATCTGCAGGCGTCGACGCCTCGAACGCCAAGGGACACGACACTCTGGTCCTGCTTCCGGTTGATCCGGATGCTTCTGCCGACCGCCTGTGCGACCGCATTCGCAAGCTTGCAGGGATCGGCGTGGGCGTGATCGTGTCGGACTCGTTCGGTCGAGCATGGCGGCAGGGGACTACCGATGTCGCGCTCGGTGTTTCGGGAATCGTCGCGCTTCGCGATCTCACGGGCGAACGCGACTCCATGGGGTACGAGCTGCATGCGACCGAGATCGCGATCGCCGACGAGATCGCAGGAGCTGCCCAGCTTGTCATGGGCAAGACGGACGGCATTCCTGCCGCGATCGTTCGCGGTCTGGCGGTGGAGGGCGACGGCCGCGGCAGCGATCTCCTCATGCCGCGTGAGCGCGATCTCTTCCGCTGACATTTGCCCAGGCGCTCGCGAACGCGGTACGCACGGTGCGTGATTCGACTCGCTCTTCTTGCCTCGGTGGTCGTGCCCCTGGTCGCAGTCGGCGCAGCGCTCGCCGCCGGCAACCCTGCTGCCGGGAAGAAGATCTACGCGGAAGACGGTTGCGGCGGCTGCCATACGTTCAAGCCTGCGGGATCGAAGGGCAAGATCGGACCTGCGCTCACGAAGGCGCGCCTTGCGGCGGATGCCAGGCGGGCGAAGCTGCCCGTGCCGACGTTCATCCGCACGTCGATCGTGAAACCCAAGGCGTTCGTGGCGCGCGGATTC
>JAOUHF010000063.1 GCA_029865325.1 Thermoleophilia bacterium | reverse complement strand
AGGTACGCCGACGTCGTCTTCCCCGAGCCGGTCTCGCCAACGAGCGCGGTCTTCGTTCCCGCCGGAACCGCGAAGGAGACGTCTTGTAGCGTCCAGGCCGCGTCGTCGTAGCGGAACCAGACGCCGGCGAGCTCAACCTCGCCGCGCGGCGCCTCGAGCGTCTGAGTCCCCTCGACGATGTCGATCTCGTGATCGAGGTACTCGAAGATCCGGTCGAAGAGGGCGAGTGAGCTCTGCACCTCGATCTGGACGTTGAGGAGGCTCCCGATCGGGAAGAAGAGCCTCGTCTGCAGCGTGGTGAAAGCGACCAGCGTTCCGATCGTGATCGTCTCGGAGCCGTTCGCGATCGTCCAGCCCGCGAACCAGTAGACGAGCGCGGGCATCACGGCGAACGTCGTCTGAATCGCAGCCATCATCCAGCGGCCCGTCATGCGGCTGCGCACCTCGAGCTCGGCGAGGCGCGCGGACTCGGTCTCGAACCGCACGGCCAGGTCGTCCGTGCGGCCCATCGTCTTCCCGAGGAGGATCCCGGAGACCGAGAGCGATTCCTGCACAATCGACGAGACGTCGGCGAGCGACGCCTGGCGTTCCGCAGTCACTTTCTTGCGCTGGGCGCCGACACGCTTCGTCAGCAAGACGAAGAGCGGGAGCAGCACGAGCGCGAACGCGGCAAGTCGCCAGTCGAGAAGCACCATCGCGACGACGGTCGCGATGACCGTCGTGACGTTCGCGAGCACGGACGTCGCAGTGGAGGTGACAACGGTCTCGATGCCGCCGATGTCGTTTGCGATACGGCTCTGCACGTCGCCTGTACGAGTGCGGGTGAAGAACGCGAGGGAGAGCCGCTGGAGATGGCGGTAGACCTTCGTGCGCAAGTCGTGCATCACGTTCTGGCCGACCTGGTTCGAGAGCAGCGTCTGCCACACGCCGATGACGCCCGTGACGATCGGGATGGCGATCATCCCGGCGACGAGCGCGGTCAGCAGGCGGACGTTGTCCTCGGGAATCGCGACGTCGAGGACCTGGCGCAGAAGGAACGGTGAGATGACGCCGATCGCCGCCGAGAACACGATCAGCGCGCAGACCGCGCTCAGACGTGCGCGATACGGTCGGAAGAGCGGGAAGATCCGGCGCAGGTTCGCCTTGCGCACTGCAGGGTCCGCTGGACGCTCGGGAGCATCGGGAGCAGAGGCGAAGGACTCGAAACGGCGGCCGGGCATGCCCTAAGCCTGCCTGTCGGACGTCAGTGTCCGGGCACGTGTTCGCGCCGGGGAGGGTTCCTCATCGGAGGCGAGGTGGACATCGACGCGAATATGTCCTCGTGAACACGGCGGCGACGATCGACCGTTTCCTCGAACACGGCGGCCTGTCCGAGGCAACGCAGCGCGCATACCGCACTGATCTACGCGCCTTCTCCTCCTGGCTCGAAGGGAAGGAGCTCACCCTCGAAGCCGTCGACGCGCGCGTCCTCTCGGACTACGTCGGCGAGCTCGGGCGAGGACATCGACGACTCGCGCCTCCGTCGATCTCGCGTCGCCTTGCGGCGATCCGCGCGTGCCTCCGCTTCACGCTCGGCCCCGCTTCAGTGCCCGATGCGGGGCTCTCGCCCGGTCGGTCGCGCCGACTCCCCGAGGCGCCGAAAGCCGCGGAGATCGACGAGCTGCTCGAGCTCGCCGAGGGCGACTCGGCACTCGAGGTCCGGAATCGCGCGCTGCTCGAGCTTCTCTACTCGTGCGGGCTTCGAAGCGCCGAAGCTGTCGGGCTCGACCTGACGGACGTGGACTTCGAGCGCGAAACCGTCCACGTGCGTGGGAAGGGCGGGAAGGAGCGCGTCGTGCCTCTGGGCGAGGAGGCCGCGCACCACGTGGCCCGCTACCTGCGAGACGGACGGCCCGACCTTGCACGAGGCGCGATCGACGCGCTGTTCCTCTCCATCCGCGGGCGGCGCCTCGACACCAGCACCGTGCGCCGGCTGCTTCGGCACCCGCATCGACTGCGCCACGCGTTCGCGACGCACCTTCTCGAGGGTGGCGCCGACCTGCGCGTGATCCAGGAGCTTCTGGGCCACTCCTCGCTTTCGACGACGCAGATCTACAGCCACGTCGACGCCCGCCGACTCAGGCGCGTCTACGACCGCTCACACCCGCGCAGCTAGTCAGGCGTGGCACGGCCTCGAGCCCCGGATGAGCTTGCGCTGGAGTGCGTTCATCGCATCCTCGTGCGCACGGTCGGTCGCATTCTCCGGATCGAAGTCGTGGAGCCCGGATCCCTCCCACATGATGTCCGGCGTCACACCCGGCCCGCTCACCATCAGTCGATACCGCCGTCCGTGCCCAGCAGGACGCGACTCCCCCGTGTGGGTCTCGTGTGGGACGAAGCCGTAACAGAACGTCCCGTCGGGGTTCCGGGACACGAAGCCATTCTCGCGCCGCCAGCCCGGGCCGTACGCCGAGTCGAGCGTGTCGAGATACAGGACGCGCCCATAGCGGTCGAGCGGCTCCCCGGTCGGCGTGGTGGAGAATCCGTGTACTGGAACGCCTCGATACGTGAGCCGACCGAAGAGATGGTGCCAGCGGCCGTCGTAGCTCCAGTCGAGCCCGACTTCGAGTTGCGCGAGTGGTCCGCGCCAGTGCGAGAGACGCAACTCCGACGCACCGTGACCCGGCTTCCAGGGCGGGATCCCGAAATTGGCCTGAAGCCTGCGCCACCGTTGAACCGCCCAGTGCGAACCGTCCGGTGCGGTGCACGCTGCCACGAGCCACGGGATCTGCGGCCCCTTGTACGGGCCGCAGGCGTTGCGAAGCGTCTTCCAGACGGGCCGGCGGTACGTGCCCCATCCTCCCGAGTAGTCGATCCGGAACTGGCTCTGTGACTGGGCTCTAGTCGGCATTCGGGCATTGACCGCTCCCCACGCGAGAACGCGCTGCACGCGACCCTGGGCGTGGTAGGTGAGCAAAGCCTTTCCCTCGCCCGAGACCGAGAGCCGCTCGGACGACGTATTTCGCGCGACGAGCTGCGAAGCGTGGGCAACGTCCGGAAGCGCCGCGCCGACGACGAACGCGACGACGAGAGTTGCGGCGGCGCAGAGGAGCGAGCGCCTGCCTGCCGAATCCGGTCGGGCGCCGTGACTGCCCCCGATCCCGACGTCCAGCGCTTCCTGCTGCTCCTTGCGGCCCGTCGTTCGCCGCGGACTGTCGATGCTTATCGGCGCGATCTTTCTGTGCTCGCGACCTTCCGAGGAGGCCTGGTCGGTGACGCGACCGTCGAGGAGCTGGAGCGCTGGCTCGCCGCGATGCGTGCGGACGGGCTGGCCCCATCGACCGTGGCTCGCCGCGTCTCTGCAATTCGTTCCTATTTCCGTCACCTGGTCCTTATCGGGTCCAAGACCGAGAACCCCGCTGCCTCACTTCAGCTACCCCGGCGCGCACGCACGCTCCCCCGCGCGCTTTCGCCGGCCGAGACCGAGCGCCTCATCGACGCGGCGACCGGCTCCGGCCCGCGATCGCTGCGCGACCGGGCGCTCGTCGAACTGCTCTACGGAGCCGGGCTGCGCGTGTCCGAGGCGGTCGGGCTCGAGAAGGGTAGCGTCGCGCTCGAGGAGCGGGTCGTCCGCGTTCTCGGGAAGGGAGACAAGGAGCGCCTCGTACCCCTCGGACGCCCGGCGGCGGAGTCCGTGCGCCGGTATCTCGCCATCGGTCGGCCGCATCTGGATCGCCGCTACCGGCCTGAGCTCTTCCTGAATGTCCGCGGCGGACCGCTTACGCGCGCTGGGGTCTTCTTCATCCTGCGGAAGCTTGCCGATCGAGCAGGGCTCGAGCCGGGTCGCGTCCACCCGCATCTTCTCCGCCACTCCTTCGCGACGCACCTGCTCGAAGGTGGCGCCGACCTCCGCTCGGTTCAGGAGATGCTCGGGCATGCAGACCTCGGGACGACGGAGCGCTACACGCACGTGTCCGACCGCCGTCGCCGCGACGTCTACTTCCAGGCGCATCCACACGCGCGACGGAAGACGCCGGGCTCCGACACATCGGCTTAAACAATCTGCACCAGATTCAAGGGCCGTTCGATCCGGCCCCTATACTCGCGCGCCTGACGGATCTGACCACCTCCTTGCGCGAGCTCTTCGGATTCGACGCGTTTCGACCCGGACAAGAGCAGGTCGTCCGCGCAGCCGTAGCCGGTCGGGACACCCTGGCGCTCATGCCTACGGGATCCGGCAAGTCGCTCACGTACCAGCTCGCCGCGATGCTTCGCGCCGAGCCGACGCTCGTGCTCTCACCGCTGATCGCGCTCATGAAGGACCAGGTTGACAAGCTGCCCCCGGCGATCGCGCCCACGGCGACGTTCGTCAACTCCTCGCTCTCTGCAACGGAGACGTCGTCACGCCTCGCGGAGGTGGCCGCGGGCAAGAAGCGGCTCGTCTACGCAGCGCCCGAGCGCCTACGTCAAGCGGGATTCGTCAAGACGCTCCGCGAGCTCGGAATCGGGCTCGTGGTCGTCGACGAGGTGCATTGCGTGAGCATGTGGGGACACGACTTTCGACCTGACTACCTCTTCATCCGACGCGCGCTCGAGGAGCTCGGCGACCCGACGCTCCTCGGGATGACCGCGACGGCAACCCCCGAGACCGCGTCGGCGATCAGCGAGGCTCTCGGCCGAGAGCTCGAGATCGTCCACACGAGTGTCGTTCGCCCGAACCTCCGCTATGACGTCGAAACGGTCTCGAACGCTGAGGACCGGCTGGAGGTACTCGTCGATCGACTCGGTGGAGCGACGAGCGGCTCGGCGATCGTCTACGCGCGGTCCCGCCGCTCGACGGAGGAGCTCGCGCGCGTTCTCCGTAGTCACGGCGTTCGCGCAGAGCACTACCACGCGGGTATGGAGTCTCGCGACCGCACACGCGTCCAAAACGAGTTCGTCACCGGGCAGGCGCAGACCGTCGTGGCGACGACCGCGTTCGGAATGGGCATCGACAAGCCCGACGTACGGCTCGTCTGTCTCGTCAACTACCCGGACTCGCTCGAGAGCTACGTGCAACAGGTCGGCCGAGCCGGGCGCGACGGAGCTCCGAGCGAGACGCTTCTCCTGGCGAGCCCGGGCGACGCAGTGTCGCTTCGGCGGTTCGCGATCTCGGACGTTCCTTCTCCGGAGGAGCTTCGATCCGTGTATCGGGCCGTGCGTAACGCCGGAGAGGCCATCGATCCGGACGAGCTTGCGGCCGCCGCTCCCGACCGCGATCCGCGAGTCCTCATCGGGATGCTCGAGCAGTCAGGTCTTCTGCGTCGGGGCTTCGATCACGGACGCCGGATGCAGGTCGAGCTTCCACCCGCCCCGGATGACGCGACCGAACGAGTCGAGCTCTTGCTCGAACGGGCCCGGCATGCGGCCGAGGCTCGCGCCGACCGGATCATCGCCTTCGCCGAGAGCGACTCGTGCCGGCACGGACAAGTCGCGGAGCACTTCGGCGAGCAATTCAGCGCGCCGTGTGGCGCCTGCGATGTCTGCTCCCCGCGCACTGCGTTTCCGCGCGGTCCCGCGCTCGTACCCTCGCTTCCGGCCGACGTGGCGACGGCGATCGTGCTCGCCGTCGAGGCATTCCAGTGGCCCCTCGGCCGCCGCAGCCTCGTCGCGACACTTCGCGGATCGCTGAAGGCGCCGCCGTCGGCGCGGCGCTCCACCGCGTACGGGATCCTCGCGGCCGCCTCCGAGGCCGACGTTCGACGATGGGTGCACGCCCTCGAAGATTCCGGGGCGCTCGTCGAGACGACGACGCCGGACGGGTATCGCGTTCTCGTCGCGCAGGCGGACGTTCCCCGTCCACAGCTCGGCCCGCTGGCGATCGCAGACGCGGATGACGAGATCGTCGAGCGATTACGGCAGTGGCGCCTCGAGCGCTCTCGCGAGGACGGCGTGCCTGCGTTCGTCGTGTTCCACGATTCGACCCTGCGTGAGCTGGCGGCAGTACAGCCGCAGTCGCACGGCGAGCTCGCAGCGATCAAGGGCCTGGGGCCGGCCAAGCTCGAGCGCTACGGGAACGACCTGCTCGCCGTTATCGAAGCTGCGTCGTGAGCGCAGCTCGTTACGCGCTCGGGTCGCCGACGTCGAGCACGGCCTGCGACTGCTCTTCGCGATAACGCCGCAGCCGGCCAAGGAGCTCCTCGTCAGAACGAGCGAGAATCGCCGCCGCGAGAAGCGCCGCATTGACCGCACCGGCGCGGCCGATCGCCAACGTCGCAACCGGGATCCCGGCAGGCATCTGCACCGTGGAGAGGAGTGAGTCGAGGCCTCCGAGCTGTGTTCCCATCGGCACGCCGAGGACCGGCAGGAGCGTCTTCGAGGCGACGACGCCCGCAAGGTGAGCAGCGCCGCCCGCCGCCGCGATGAAGACCTGTGCCCCGCGAGCCTCGACATCACCGACGTAGTCCTCGAGCGCATCTGGCGTGCGATGCGCCGACAGCACGCGTACTTCGTGCGTGATCTCGAGCTTCGTCAGCGTCGTAACCGCGTGCTCCATCGTCTCCCAGTCGGAGCGCGAGCCCATGATCACGGCGACTGCCGGGGTCACTTCGCGATCGCCTTCTTCTTCAGCGCGGACTGCACGACGCGCGCGGTCTTGCGCAGCTCCGGATCTGCGTCCTCCGACGACGCGATTCCTTCGAGGAGTTGAATCGTGTCGCGCTGGGAGGTCCCGTTCTTCAGGCAGATGACGGCGAGTCGCTGCACCGCCGCGTTCGAATCGCGTGCGGCGAGCTCGTGTAGCAGCGGCCGGAACGAGTTGACGTCACCGGGGTGACTCCGCGACAGCCCTTCGAGCGCGATCAGCGCCGAGCCGCGGGCTGCTGGGCTCTTGTCCTCGAGCCCGCGACGCAGAAGCTCGAGCTTCTGGCGGAATCGAAACTGGGCAATCGACCGATAGGCCTGCGCCCGGACGCGGTAGTCGGCACTCCGGGCGTCGGCCTCGATCTCCTCGTCCCACTGGGCTCGCAGGACAGCGAGCTCGCGCTCGTCTCCGGCCTGCGCGAGCGCATCCGCCTGAGCCGCGGCCTCGGCGAGGCTCATCGGCCGAAAGGCCTATGAGCGTTGAGGGGTGTGGGGAACCGCGAGGTTCCCCACACTCTCGAGAAGAAGGGGGCTTCGCAGGAGGAAACATGGTTTCCGTTCGCCCTTTCTCTAGCGAACGCGAGCCGGAGGCGCGCGTTGCTCACTGGAGGGAGGCGAGCGAACGGGGGCCAGGCCCCGCATAGCGAGCTGACGGCCTGATCAGGCGCGCAACCTGCTTCTGCTCGATGATGTGCGCCGACCAGCCCGCGACGCGTGCACACGCGAACATCGCCGGTGTCAGCTTCGAGGAGATGTCTGCGACGTCGAGCACCACGGCAGCCCAGTACTCGACGTTCGTTGCCAGCACACGCTCCGGGTGTCGTTCCTGGAGCCCGGCCAGCGCCGCTTCCTCGAGTGCCTTCGCCGTCTCGAAGCGAGGCGATCCGAGCTCCTCGGCCGTGCGCCGCAACAGGCGCGCGCGCGGATCCTCAGCCCGATAGACCCGGTGTCCGAAGCCCATGATCCGATCTCCACGCTCGAGAAGCTCCGCGACGTAGCGATCCGCGTCGCCCATCGCCGCTGCCTCGTCGATCATCGGGATAACGTGCGCCGGCGCGCCGCCATGGAGCGGCCCAGAAAGCGTCCCGACCGCCGCGGACATCGCAGCGCCGGCGTCGGCGCCCGTCGAGGCGGCGATTCGCGCTGTGAAGGTGGAGGCGTTCAAGCCGTGCTCTGCCGTGCAGATCCAGTACGTGTCGATCGCGGTGACGTGCGCGGGGTCGGCGACACCGCGCCAGCGAAGAAGGAACTTCTCGGCCGCGGTCGCTCCCGCGGCGACGACGTCGTCCGACACCGAGTCCTGGCGACCGTCGGCGACGCGCGCCGAGCGCGCGACGATGGCCATCATCTCGGCGGAGAGCCGCCCGAGGTCGTCACGTGCCTGCTCGTCCGAGATGTCGACGACCTTGCCGAGACCCCAGACAGCGGACATGCGTGCCGTCTCAGCCTGCAGGTCGGATGGAGCGTTGCCAGTGAGGCGGCTCGGCTCGTACGCCTCTGGCTCGGGCATCCCGGGCTCAAGGCTTCCGTCGACGAGTAGACCCCACACGTTCTCGTATGCCACGTTTCCAACGAGCTCTTCGATGTCGACGCCTCGATAACGAAGTGCGCCGCCCTCGCGATCGGGCTCCGCGATCTCGGTCTCGACCGCGACGACGCCTTCGAGCCCCGGCTTGAAGTCAAGCGTCTCGCTCATCGCCATGGACGCTACCTGACCGGGATTGGACAGGAGACGCCCAGGCGACGGAGACGCCGCGACCGCGGCAGCGGGCGCCTTCAGGGATCGCCGCGATCGAGACTCGCGCGAGCGAATCTCGATCTGCGAAGACACCGGGCGCAGGTACGATCGGCCGCGCAGATGGGCCACCGCGTCACCCTCATCCCCGGCGACGGGACAGGTCCAGAGCTCACCGAAGCGACCCGGCGAGTACTCGAGGCGACAGGCGTCTCGCTCGACTGGGACGTGCGTCAGGCCGGCGTCGAGATCATGGAGGAGACCGGTACTCCGCTCCCGCAGGCCACGCTCGACTCGGTCCGAGAGAACGGCGTCGCGCTGAAGGGGCCGATCACCACCCCGATCGGGACTGGGTTTCGCTCCGTCAACGTCGCACTCCGCCACGAGCTCGAGCTCTACGCCTGCCTTCGCCCGTGCAAGACGTATGCCGGCGTGCGCACGCGCTATCCGGACGTCGACCTCGTGATCGTGCGAGAGAACACGGAGGATCTCTACGCGGGGATCGAGTACGAAGCCGGAAGCGAGGCCGCAGAGACCGTCATCACCTCTCTGAACGCACTTCAGCCGAAGCAGATAGCACTGGGATCTGGCATCTCGGTGAAGTCGATCAGCCCGACGGCCTCGGAGCGGATCATCCGGTTCGCGTTCGAGTACGCCCGCGAGAAAGCGCGCCGACAGGTCGCAGTGGTGACGAAGGCAAACATCATGAAGTTCACTGACGGGCTCTTCCTCTCGGTCTTTCGTGACGTGGCGAAGGACTTTCCGGACATCGAGCCCCGTGAGGTGCTGGTCGACGCACTGTGCATGCAGCTCGTGCAGCGCCCGGAGGAGTTCGACGTTCTCGTGCTGCCCAACCTGTACGGCGACATCGTCAGCGACCTCACCGCGGGTCTCGTCGGCGGGCTCGGCGTCGCTCCCGGAGCGAACATCGGCGCGCATGCCGCCGTCTTTGAGGCGACACACGGCTCGGCACCCAAGTACAAGGGCCTGAACAAGGTGAATCCCACTGCGATGATCCTCTCGGGAATGCTGATGCTGGAACACCTCGGGGAGCGCGAGGCCGCTCGAAGGCTGGAGAGCGCGGTCGCCGCAGTCATCGCCGAAGGGGGACAGGTGACCTACGACCTGAAGCCGTCGCGGGACGACCCGAGCGCCGTCGGAACCTCCCAATTCGCGGACGCAATCATCGAGAGACTGACCCAGCAGGACTGAAATCGAGACGAAAGGGAGTACAGAGATGCGAAAGAAAGTGACGGTCGTCGGCGCCGGAAACGTAGGCGCAACCTGCGCGCAGGAGCTCGCGCGTCGCGACTACGCGGACGTCGTGCTCGTCGACATCATCCCCAACTATCCGCAGGGCAAGGCCCTCGATCTGAATCAGGCAGGCGCCGTGCTCGGATACGAGCCGACGATCACGGGCTCGAACGGCTACGAGGAGTCCGCCGACTCGGACGTGGTCGTCATCACCGCCGGGAAGCCGCGCTCGCCCGGAATGAGCCGCGACGACCTCGTGACGACGAACGAGGCAATCGTCTCGGCGGTGACGAAGGAAGCCGTGCGCCATTCACCAAAGGCGATCCTGGTTGTGGTCTCCAACCCGCTCGACGCGATGTGCCACGTCGCGAAGGCGCTGTCGCGATTTCAGAAGAACCGAGTCGTCGGCATGGCGGGAATCCTCGACACGGCGCGCTTCGCCGCGTTCATCTCGCAGGAGCTCGACGTCTCGGTGAAGGACGTCACCGCGGTCGTTCTCGGAGGCCATGGTGACCAGATGGTTCCCGTCGTCTCCGCCACGAACGTCGGCGGGATTCCGCTCGAAGAGCTGATGCCGAAGAGCCGGATCCGAAAGCTCGTCGACCGAACCAGGTTCGGCGGCGGCGAGCTCGTGGGCCTGCTCGGAACCTCGGCCTGGTATGCGCCGGGCGCAGCCGCGGCGCAGATGGTCGACTCGATCTGTCTCGACGAGAAGCGCGTCCTTCCCTGCACTGCATACCTCGAGGGCGAATACGGAATCGAGGGCCTCTACATGGGTGTTCCGGCGAAGCTGGGCGCCGCAGGCGTAGAGGACATCGTCAAGCTGCGACTCACACCCGAGGAGAAGAAGATGCTGCGCGCCTCCGCCGCGGCCGTCCGGGACGTCGTCTCCGTCCTCAAGAAGAAGTAGAAGAAGGAACGGTGGACCTCGAGCTCGCCGGCAGAACAGCAATCGTGTGCGGAGCGTCTTCGGGCATGGGCCTCGGCATAGCCGAGTCGCTCGCCGGCGAGGGTGCAAACGTGGTCATGTTCGCGCGGCGTCGGGAGCTCCTCGAACGAGAGGCAGAGCGCCTCGGCGGGGTTGCAGTCGTAGGAGATGTAACGGTTGCCGACGACCTCGAGCTGCTCGTTCGAACGGCGGTGGAGACCTTCGGCGGAATCGACATTGTCGTGAACAACTCCGGCGGGCCGCCCCGATCCTCCGCCGCAGCGCTCACCGCCGAGCAGGTCGAGTCCGCCGCGCAGCTTCTTCTCGTCTCCGTCGTCCGACTGGCCGGGCTCTGCCTTCCCCACCTCGAGGAGAGCCCCTGTGGGCGCATCCTGAACGTCACCTCGAGCACGGTCCGGGAGCCGATCGACAACCTTGCGCTCTCGAATGCACTCAGGCCTGGGGTGATCGGGTGGGCGAAGTCGCTGGCCCGCGAGCTCGGTCCGAAGGGCATCACCGTGAACTCGATCGCGCCCGGGCGGATCGACACCGACCGCATTCGCGAGGTCTATCCGGACGGCCCGACCGAGGCCGACCTCGAGACGATTCCGCTTCGCAGGCTCGGAACCACGCAGGAGATCGGCGACGTCGCAGCGTTCCTCTGCTCAGAACGTGCCGCCTACATCAGCGGCGCCGTGATCATGGTCGACGGCGGCCTTACACGCGGCCTCTAGCCCGCACATGAAGCGACTCTCGATCGCGGCCCTCGTGATCGGGGCACTGGGGCTCGCGTCAGCAATCACGCTCTGGACGCTCCCGGGCGACGAGTTCATCCTCACACCGGACAAGGCGAAGCCGCTGGCGGGCCGCGTAGCCGTCGAGGGAAGCCGGCCTTCCGGGGGCGGCGACGTCTATTACGTCGACCTCTACGTTCGGCGAGTCCGCATTCTCGAGGAGCTGCTGCCATTCACGCGCCCGGAGGGCTCGACCGTCCTTCCGGAGCGAGCTCTGCTGCCACCTGGCACGACCGACGAGGAGCGGGACCGCCAGAACGTAGCCGACATGGAGCGGTCCGAGCAGATCGCCTCCGTCGTCGCGCTGCGTGCGCTCGGATACGACGTCGTCGCCACTCCGCAAGGAGCGCTCGTGACCGGCGTCGCGTCGGACGTTCCCGCCGCCGCGAAGATCGACGCAAGCGATGTCATCGTCGCCGTAGACGGCGTTCCGGTGCTCACGCCGGAGGATCTGCGTCGTGAGATCGGACGTCGCCGGCCAGGAGACGACGTTCGATTGACGGTCCGGCGTGGTGCGAAAGCGCTCGATGTGACGGTGCGTACGATCGCGAGTCCGACCGAGCCGGACAAGCCCATCGTCGGCATCACCGTCGACCAGGCCGCGGACATCGAGCTTCCGTTCGATGTCGACATCGACCTCGGTCGCGTCGGCGGCCCGTCAGCGGGTCTTCCCTTCGCTCTCGAGATCGCGCGCAAGCTCGGGCGCGATGTGACTCACGGGTGCAAGATCGCGGCCACCGGCGAGCTGGCTCTCGACGGCGCGGTCCTGCCCATCGGGGGGATCAAGCAGAAGACGATCGGAGCGCGGCGCGCGGATGTGGATTTCTTCGTCGTCCCGGCAGGCCAAAACGCCGAGGGAGCGCAGGAGCAAGCGGGCGGACTCACCATCATCCCTGTTGAGAGTTTTCAACAAGCGTTGCGAGTACTGACAACTTCAGATGCAAAATGCTGATTTTGCAGGCAATTCGCCCCCGCTGACAACAGGCGCAATTTGCGGCTCTTTCATCCCGGGAGGGGGTTGTCTCCCTCGGACATGCTCGACAGAATGAGGCCGGTCGGCGAGGGGCGACCTCAAAACACATGGCGGCGAAAGCGAGAACAGAGATCACCTGCGACGAGTGCTACTTCCGGCGCGAGGGGTTGTGCGCGCTTTCCGGGAACGTGCCGTGCCCGACATTCCGCGCCGCGACGGCCGGCGCGCTCACGCCGCCGAAGCAGCCTCGCCTCGTGCCGCGGCCGCTCCAGCCGGTAACCGTCGGCCGCGCCGCGTAGGATTCCCCCATGGAAGACGAGCGTTCGGCGCCAGCCAGGAAACCAGCACAGTGGATGCTGATCGTCTTCGGCGGTCTGGGCCTCTATGCAGTCGTCGTCGCGCTTCTGAACTCCGAGCGCGTCAAGGTCGACTTCCTCTTCTTCTCGGCCAACATCCGCCTTCTCATCCTCATCTTTCTCTGCCTGGGGGTCGGGTTCGCCGGCGGCTTTCTCTTCGACCACTGGCATCGTCGGCGGAAGCGGGCGTCAGCGAAGTAGCCCCGCCAGCACCGAGATGCCTTCGGCGATTCGCTCGGGCGGCTCGTAGCTGAATGCCAGGCGGAGCGAGGAGATCCCGAGCCCAGCGTCTCGCGGAAAGAAGTCTGCTCCCCGGACGACTTCCACACCCTCAGCGTGTCCACGCGTAGCGAGCTCTGCTGCGTCGAGCCCACCGAGCTCGAGCCAAAGGAAGTAGCCGCCTTCAGGCCTGCTCCATGACGAGCCCGATGGAAAGCCCCGCTCGAGAGCGCGAAGCATCTCATCGCGCCGCACCCGTAGCTCCGCGCATACCCGCTTGAGGTTCGGCTCGAACTGGCCGCGGTCGATGAACTCCGCGATGGTCGCCTGCGCCAAGAACGGCGGCGAGATGTAGGTCGAGACGGCTCGCTCCTCGAACGCTGCGGCCGTGTCGACCGGGAGCACGAAGTACCCGACCCGAAGACCGGGGGCCGCGGTCTTCGAGAACGAAGACGTGTGCGTCACCAACTCGCCGCCCTCGAGCTCATGGAGGCTCGGAGGAGCCTCGCCTTCGAACCGCACGAGGCCATAGGGGTCGTCCTCCAGAACCGCGAGGCCGTGAGCAGCTGCGATCTCGACGATTCGCAGTCGACGTTCGGTCGAGAGCGATCGGCCGCTCGGATTCTGAAACGTCGGGATGGTGTAGAGGAAGGAGGGCGGGTCGGGCCGACTCTGAAGCTCGGTCTCGAGCGCATCCGGCTCGAGCCCTTCCTCGTCCATCCGAAGTGCCACGATCTCGGCCCCCTCGCGCGCGAGGATCTTGAGAGGACGGTCGTAGCTCGGCGCCTCGACGAGAACTCGGCCCGGTCGGCGCGCGAGCTGCTCGGCAACGTAGAACGCGAATCCCTGGAGCCCGCCAACCGTCAGGACGACTCGACCCGATTCGACCCCGTGGCGTGCGGCGACCCATTCCCGCAGCGGTGCATATCCACCGCCTGAGCCGTAGGCGAAGACCTTCGCGCCTTCACGCTGTGCGACCGCGTACGCGCACTCGGCGAGCTCTGCGGCCGGAATCAACTCGGGCGCAGGCGCTCCGCGGGCGAAGGAGATCGGAGGCTCGAACATCTTCGTCGAGCGTATCCGTACGGGTCGGCTCGAGCAGCGTTAAGCGGCGGCGATCTCGGCGACGAGCTGAGCGGTCTCGGTCGGCGTCGTGCCGACACGGATACCTTTCGCCTCGAGCGCTTCCTTCTTCGCCTGCGCCGTTCCCGCCGAACCCGAGATAATCGCGCCCGCGTGGCCCATCGTCTTCCCGGGAGGAGCGGTGAAACCCGCGATGTACGCAACCACCGGTTTCGTCATCTCTGACTCGATGTACGCCGCCGCCTTCTCTTCCTCGTCCCCGCCGATCTCGCCGACCATGACCACTTGCTGCGTCTGCGGATCGGCCTCGAACAGCGCGAGGATCTCGAGAAACGACGATCCGACGACCGGATCGCCGCCGATGCCGACGATCGTCGAATTCCCGAGCCCGAGCTGGGTCAGTTCGTGACCGATCTGATACGTGAGCGTCCCGGACCGCGAGACGAGGCCGATGGACCCCTCGCGGAAGATCTCGGCCGGGATGATCCCCACATTGGCCTTGCCCGGCGACAAGGCCCCGGGGCAGTTCGGGCCGATGAGCGTGACGCCGCGACCCTGGATGTAGGCATGGATTCGCAGCATCTCGTGGGCGGGGACACCTTCGGTGATGCAGACGACCGTCGTGATGCCCGCGGCGACCGCCTCGTACATCGCGTCAGCGGCAAATGGAGCCGGAACGAAAACCATCGCCGCGTTGGCGGCCGTCTCGGCTACGGCGCCTGCGACGGTGTCGAAAACGGGGATGCCTTCGACATCCTGCCCGCCCTTCCCCGGCGTGACGCCCGCGACGACGTTCGTCCCGTGAGAGCGGTTCCGTAGGCCGTGGAAGCGTCCCTCGGAGCCCGTGAGCCCTTGAACGACGAGGCGGGTTTCGGTGCCGACCAGGATCGCCATCAGGCCGCCAGCTCTACGGCGCGCCGCGCTCCTTCGAGCATCGTCGCCTCTGCATGGAGGTTGGGAAGCGCGGCCTCTGTCAGGATGCGCCGGCCATCTTCGGCGTTCGTCCCATCGAGGCGAACGACGATCGGGTAGGAGATTCCCATCTGCTCGACCGCCTGGAGGATCCCGCGTGCAACCTCGTCGCAGCGCGTGATCCCACCGAAGATGTTGAAGAAGAGCGCGCGCACCTGGGGATCGCTGGTGATCACCCCGAGCGCATCGACGACTCCCTGAGCGTCACCCCCACCTCCAAGATCGCAGAAGTTCGCGGGCGCACCCCCGACGAACGTGACGACATCGACGGAGGACATCGTGAGTCCCGCGCCGTTTCCTAGAACGCCGACGTCGCCGTCGAGCTTCACGTAGGTCACGCCCTTTTCCCGTGCAAGCGCCTCGAGCGGATCCGCCGCTCCGACATCTCTCATCTCGGCGATATCCGGATGGCGGAAGAGCGCATTGTCGTCGACCGTGAACTTCGAATCGAGCGCGCGCACCTCACCCTCGGGCGTGACGATCAGTGGATTGATCTCGCAGAGCATCGCCTCGCAGTGGACGAACGCCTCGTAGAGCTTGCCCACGATCGACGCAATCTGCTTCTGCTCTCCAGGGTCGCTGACTGCACCGTCATAGACCAGGCGTCTCCCGTGCCAAGGGTGGTAGCCCTCGAGCGGATCGACGTGGAGGCGCGCCAATGCATCCGGACTCGTCGCAGCGACCTCCTCGATGTCGATACCACCCTGCGCGGTGAACATGAAGAGCGGCTTCTTCGCGCTGCGG
>JAOUHF010000049.1 GCA_029865325.1 Thermoleophilia bacterium | reverse complement strand
CCATGCCATTACGACGTCACGTGCCGACACGTGCCCCCGTATCCCCGCAAACAGATTCTCACCGAAGGTCGCGTAGCGATAGCCGGAAGCGCGAACGGCTGCAGTCACGTCGGTACCGCACGGCGTGTGCGAGAACTGACTACACGATGCGACTCCCTGACCTTTGAGCGCGGCAGCGCGGCGCAGTGCAGGTCGTTGCGTGAGCCGGCCGCGGCGATCCTGTGCGCGGGCCCAGTTGACAAGACAGCTGATCGCCCGGGCTTGCGCGGCAGGAGCTGCGGCTGCGTCGTCCGCGGCCTTACATGCCCCAGACGGCGCCAGATACGCGTTCCACCCACGCCCCGCCCCGTCGGCACGACCAACGACGAGGAGCGCCGCCAAGAACACCAGAGTTGTCGCCGTCGCGATGAGGCGGACCGGAGCTGCCGCAGACGCAGAGGTCACGGTTCGCACCGTGCCCCAATACCGATCCGGATCCTTGCCCTGATCGGGGGGTACCTCGTCCCCCGAGTCAGTGATCCTGCCCTCGCCACGGATCACTCGGCGACTCTATCTACTCCCCCTGGTTGGTGAGAGCGCCATGTAGCCGCTGCAAGGAGCCCGAGCGCAAGAGTGGGCAGCACGGTCAGCGCGCGATAGAGGAGCGTCGCCGTCACCGCCTCGGCGTTGGGAGCGCCGAACGCGACGAGCGCTCCGGTAAGTCCGATCTCAACGATCCCCACGCCGGCGGGCGTCAGCGGAATCGCCCCCAGGATTCGCACGAGCGCCCACGCAGCGAAGGCTTCGACGACCGTGATCTCGGACGCGGTCACGCCGACGACCCGCAGGCACACGACGAGCAGCACAAACACGGTCAAGTGGCCGGCGAGCGTCCCGAGCGTGATGACGTGCCACCGCCGACGAAGAAGGCCGAGCGCCTGGGTGCGAAACCTGACGAAGCTTTCGCCTCCCCACGAGACGGGCTCGCGTCGAACGAGCCGCTTCAGGCGGTTCACGATCCGAGCCGCTCTCCCGCCGATGCTTCGAGCCCGGCGCGGCCGGGACAGCGTCAGCCCGAATGAGACGAGGACGACGACTAGGATGACAACGGCGACGATCGCCGCCGTTCGAAGTGCAGGGTGATCCTCGTCGGCAGCGGTCAGCAGCGCGAGAGCGACCACCGGAAAGGCGAGGTTCGCAAGTTGGTTCCAGATCCCGGTGACCGCCACGGCGAGGCCGACCGGCCCCGATCCGAACCCCCACGAGCGGAGCATCGAGTATGAGCCCGCCATCCCGACCGCTGCGCCGGCCGGCGAGACGATCGCGAGAGCCGTCGATGCCTGGGTCATCGCCATCGCCTGGCGGTAGCCGAGCCCTGGTAGAGCCGCCATCCAGGGTGGTGGGAACGTTGCGAGGTTCAGCAGCGTCGCACCGACCAGAAGCAGCCAGTCCCGCCAGTCGAGCTCGCGCAGCACGTCGAGGACTTCTCGATAGTCCGCGATCTGCGGGAGGAAGAACACGAAGACGGCGACGACCACGGCGATCGTTCCGACTCCTCCGAGGAGTCGCTTGTGCGTCTTCGTCAAGCGCCGCTTCGGCGGGGCCGTGCCGTCCGACATACGCTGGAACCTATCGTCCTACCGACACCGCAACGGAAGGAGTCGCACCATGAAGTCCGTCCGACGTCTCACGATCACCCCTGGAACCGCGCTGGGACTCATTGCTCTGTTCTTCGCGCTGGGCGGCTCCGCGTTCGCTGTCGGCGAGCGCATGCAGGGCCCGTCCGTTGCCCAGAAGCGGTGCGCGAACGGAGCGGTGCGGGGTACTGCGACTGTCACCGGAGTCGCGAGCCAGGGCATCGCAAACCTCCCTGACAGGTTCACGAGCGCCGGCAACCTCTTCTCACGCAAGTTCAACTGCACCGGCAAGGCAGTTCAGGTGCGACGCGTGGAGACCGGCGTGTTCGAGATTCGCTTTGTCGGAGTCTCAGGGGCAAGCGGGGTCGGAAGTGCGACCGGTGACGCCTACGCCACGGTCGAGCCCGCGGCAGGCGGTGCCTTCAAGGTCACCATGCACCCGGCCGGACGCGACGACAGGGTCGACCTGCCTTTCACGATCGTCGTCGTCTAGGCCGCTACGGAAGGCGGGGGGCGACGACCGCGGAGAGGACTCCGGCCACGAGTAGAAGACCTGCCGCGATCGCCACGAACAGGAAGGTGATCTCGCTCTTACCGGGCTCGCGGCCGAGCCGCGAGCCGAGGTTCCCGTACGCCCTCTCCAGCGTCTCGGCGGTTCGTGCTTCCGAGAACTGACCGCCGGTTGTCTCTGCGATCGCGCGCAGCGTCTCCGGATCCGGTGGAACGGGGATGAGTTGCTCTCCACCCTGTCCCGGCGCGAACCCGAATCCGAACTGGCCGCGGTCGATCACCCCAGCGGGAGTGCCCAACGCAATCGTGTTGACGGGGAAGCACGCTCCCTTGGCGAGCGCTGCGCCCTCCAGCGGTTGCAGGACGCCGCGCGTCTGCGCACCGTCGGAGAGAAACAGGATCGAAACCGGGCTCTCCTCCGCGCATCCCGTTGCCTGGGCCAACGTACGAGCCAGTTGGGGTCGACCCGCCGCGATCTGGCCCTCCGGCGGCGGCTCGCCAGTCGCCTGCCGCCCGAGCTCGACGGCCGTTTGCAGAGCGTCTCCGATTGCCGTTCCTCCGAAGACGAGAAAACTGTCGATTTCGTCGACGGCCGTCTCGACGAGCTCGTGGTCTCGCGTCGGCGGCGTCGCCACCTGCGCCTCGCCTGCAAAGACCACGAGCCCCACCCGCAGCCCGTCCGGCGCCTCGTCGAGGAACGTGCGGAGTGCCTCTTGGGCTGCTCCGAGCCGCGTGGGCTCGACGTCTTCGGCCTGCATCGATCTCGACGTGTCGACGACCAGGATCACCGTCGCACGCTCCTTTAGAAGCATCCGCTCGACCTCCGGCCGGGCCAGAGCCAGAAGGAGCGATGCGAGCCCGACGAGAAACAGCGCGGGCGCGACGAGCCGCAACCACGATCTGCCCGAGACGACCGTCGCCAGGACGTCCAGGTTCGGATACCGCACCGCGTAGCGCATACTGCGCCGCTCCGCGAACATCCAGATCCCCACGGCGACGGCGAGGAACAGCAGGCCGAACAGCAGCCACGGACTCTGGAAGCTCATCGCGTCCTCGCGCACACTGCGTGGACCTGGACGACTGCCCGCACGCCTGCAAGCTCGGCGTCGCCGCGTACCTTCACGACGACCTCGCGACCTTGGATGGACTGGTCCGCCGACAGTCCGTCGACGAGGCTGGCGCTCGGCGGCGTCCTAGTCGAGAAACCGAACGCGTGCGAGGCACCGACGAGCCGCTCGCCGACCGTGCAGCGCTGCGTGACAGTGGCCGTGCCGGGCCGCACCCGAACGGTCTTTACGCGCCTCGTCGTCGGCCGCCCGGGCGGGAACGCGCTCGCGGATGTCGGGAGCCGAGCACCGCCGCCGGCGCCGGGCATGCAACCGATGAAGGGCTTGAAGCTAGGGGCCCGCGCCGAGGCTCCGACGTACGTCGCGACGAACACAGCGGCTCGCGAGGTGCTGATTCCTGGGTTGACCGGGCTTCCGAGCGTTCCCAAGAAGCTCACGTCGATCGCACGGTCGCTGAGCCGCGCGTCGAGCCCGCCGACCACATGTCCGCGCGGACATGTGAGCTGGTACTCGACTCGGGGTCGAGGCACACGGCCCGAGGCCGGGACGACGACCCACGGGCCCGCGACGGGGACACAAACCATCAGGCCGTCGCACTCATTCGCACCTCCGGCCGGGGAGGCCACTGCGAGCGCGGCGGCGAGAACCGCGAGCATCGCGAATACGCGAACTGCCCTCACGGAACCCTTCGAAAGAGCAGTGCCGAGATCGTGCCCGCGATGAGCAGGAGCGCAACTGCGGCCGCAGCGAAGACGTCCGTGATCTCGCGCGTCTCGTCGCGCGTACCCAGCCGAGACCCGAGGTCTGCGTAGACCAGGCTCAACTCCTCGCGGTCACCCGCCGCGAAGAGCTCGCCGCCAGTTGCACTCGAAATCTGCTCGAGGGTCTGGGGGTTCGGGGGCACGCGGGTGATCCGGCGCAGGCCACCCGTCAAGGTCTCCTCGAGCACGCCGTCCTGCGTCCCCACGAGAACCGAGTACACCGGGACGCCCAGCTCCTTGGCCTTTCGTGCCGCCTCGGCCGGTTCGACCCGGCCTCCGTCTCTCGCGCCGTCCGAGATCAACACGATCGCTCTCGGCGGCGGTGGCTCGCCAGTCTCCACCTGCGGCTGCCCGACCTGGAGCGAGAGCGCAACCGCATCGCCGATCGCCGTGCCTTCGCCCGGGAGGAGAGAGTCGAGAGCAGCCTCGACCAGCATCCTGTCCTCTGTCGGAGCGACACCCACGGCGGCTCTCGTGGCGAACGAGACCACGCCAACCCGGAACTTCTCGGGTACGTCGGCGAGAAAAGACTTTGCGGCGGTGCGCGCGGCGTCGAGCCTCGTAGGCTCCACATCCTTCGCCTTCATCGAGCGGGAGACGTCGAGAGCGAGGACGATGGTCGCCTCCTCGCGCGGGACGCTCACCGTCGCGTGCGGCCGCGCGACGCCGACGACCATCGCGGCGAGAGCGAGGAGCAGCAGGACGATCGGCAGCGACCGCACCCTGCCGGGCGCACGGTCGACGACGTTCGGCAGGAGATCAGGATTGCCGAAACGGGCCTGCGCCTCCGTACGTCGCCGCTCCGCCCAGCGGTACGCCCCGAAAGACACAGGAACGAGCAGGAGTCCGACGAGCGCAATCGGCCAGGTGAAGGTCATCTCCGACTCCGGCGGAGGAATACGACGAGCGCGCGGAGCCAGTCGCCTGAGGTGGTGAGCACGACGTGCCGAACGCCTGCCGAGCCGAACGTGCGCGCAACCTCGGCTCGCTCCGCGGCAGCCGCGACGGCAAAGCGCTCTCGCAATCTCCGACTGCGCGTGTCGACGCGAAGCTGCCGACCCGTTTCGGGGTCGACGAGCCAGAGCAACCCGACGTTCGAGAGCTCTTGCTCGCGCGGATCCCGGATCTCGACCGCGACGACGTCGTGGTGGCCCGCGAGCTCCAGCAGCGGGCGGCGCCAATCGCGCGCTCCGCGGAAGTCCGAGACGACGACCACAAGTGACTTCTGGCGCGCCAGCGCTCCCGTGCTGGCAAGTGCCCCGCCCAGCGAGGCCGGACCCGCCGCATCCTCTTCAGACTCGCTTCGCAGCGCCGACAGCAGCCCCACCAGGCCTGCTCGACCCTGGCGCGGCGGCAACACGTGCGGCGTGGCGCCGCCTCCGAACGTCACGACGCCGAGGCGGTTGCCACGGCGGGTCGCAAGATGCCCGAGCGCGACGGCGACGCCCTCGGCAACGTCCGCCTTGCGGCGATCCGCGGTTCCGAACTGCATCGACGCCGAGATGTCGAGCGCGAGCCACGTGACCAGCACGCGCTCCGCGAGATCGACTCGGACGTGCGGATCACCCGTGCGTGCCGTGACGTTCCAGTCGATTCGTCGGACATCGTCCCCGGGGACGTACGGCCGTACCATCGCGAGCTCGGAGCCCGTGCCCAACAAGTTCGAGCGGAAATCTCCAGCGAGGAGTCCCTCCACCCTCCTCCCGATCGAGACGTCGAGAGCGCGGAGAAGACCCTCGGCCATAGGCCCAGGCCCAGGGCGCGCCGGCGTCGGGCGCGAGAGCAGCGCGCTCGCGGATCTCACGCTGCGTTCACACGCGCCAGGTCGAGTTGCGGTGCGGTCACCACCGCGAGCACCTGCTCGAGGATTGCGTCGGGGCTGACGTCCTCGGCGAGCGCCTGGTACGAGAGAACCAGGCGATGCCTGAGAGCGTCTCGTGCGAGCGCCTGGAGATCCTCGACCAACGCGTACTCACGCCCCCGGATCAACGCAAGCGCCCTCGCTCCCTGTACCAGGCTGATCGGGCCGCGCGGACTGGCGCCGTAGGAGATGTAGCCGGCCAGTTCGGGCAGGCCGTGCGCCGCCGGCTCGCGAGTCGCGGTCGCGATGTCGACCGCGTAGCTCACGAGCGACGGGTCGACGTAGATGTCGGTGACGGCACGCTGAAGCGCCTTGAGCTCGTCGAGCGCGAGAGCCTGGCGGAGCTCGGGCGTTTCGACGAGTTGGCGCTGCACCACGGTGAGCTCCTCGTCGTGCTGGGGGTACCCGATCAAGACCTTCAGCATGAAGCGGTCGATCTGGGCCTCCGGCAGCGGGTATGTCCCTTCGGACTCGATCGGGTTCTGGGTCGCCATCACGAGGAACGGATCCGGCACCGGGTGCGTGTCGTGACCGATCGTCACCTGGTGCTCCTGCATCACCTCGAGGAGCGCCGACTGCACTTTCGCCGGAGCACGATTGATCTCGTCGGCGAGGAGAAAGTTGCAGAAGACAGGCCCGAGCTCGGTGTCGAAGGTGCCGTCACCGGCCCGGTAGATCCGTGTCCCGACGAGGTCGGAGGGCACGAGATCGGGCGTGAACTGCACACGCGCGAAGGATCCCCCGAGAACGCCCGCCGTCGTCTTGATCGTCAGCGTCTTGGCAAGCCCGGGAACGCCCTCGATCAACAGGTGCCCCTGCGCTAACAGGCAGACGAGTACGCGCTCGAGCATCGCGTCCTGCCCGGCGATGATCCGCCGGATCTCGAACAGCGCCTGCTCGAGCTGCTCCTTCGCCTGTTGCGGGGTCGGAACGGCGTCCGCCGGGTTCTGCTCGGTCATATCGGTGCCCTTTCCTCGCGTCTGGTCTTCCTACGGCCACATACGAAAGCACGCGGAGCTGAGGTTTGGGTAAGAGCTCGGTGAACACGCGGTTCAGCCTGCGTCAGTGGCAGGACGCGGTGCCGCCGTCGGTGAACGTGCCGACCACCGCCACAAAGCGCCAGCTGTACCCGCTCGCTCCGAGCGCCAGCTCGAGGACTCCCGCACTCGTCACAGTCCGCGCCTCGCTGTTGGCACGAACCGTCGGGAACGTCCTCAGGTTCTTTCCCCCGCTGCCGACGACGAATTCGCGGATTCCCCGCGTTGTGTCGAGCGTTCCGTCCGCGCTCTGCGGAGCGAAGCGCTCGTAGTCGTGGTCGTGTCCGACGAGAACGACGTCCGCGCTTGCGTCGAAGAGCGCCTGCCAGAACGCCGTGTACGTCCCGTCGCTGCCATGCTCACCCGACGAGAACCTCGGGTGATGCCAGAACGCGAGCGTGCACGGCGCGGCGGCGTGCGCAGAGAGATCGGCGCGAAGCCACTCCTCCTGTGTCGACCCCGCGCCGCACCCGCCGACCTGGGCGCAGTTCGAGTTCAACGCGATGAGGTGCCAGCCACCCAGATCGAAGCTGTAGTACCCCTTGGTTGGATCACCCGCGGCTGCACCGAAGTACTGGTAGTACCCCGCCGCGCCGCTCGTTCCGTACTCGTGGTTGCCCACCGCCGGGTGCGTGATCGCCTTCACGCGCCCCCAGGACGGATCGTAGGAGGCGCCGAACTTCGAGAACGCTCCGTCCTCGTACTGAAGATCTCCGAGCGCGAGCACGGCCTCATACCCTGCACCGACGAGGAGATCAGAGGTGGCGCGCTGACGACACTCGAGCCCGACTCCCATGCCCGCGTTGAACGACGAGCTCGCGGGATCGCATGCGATGTCACCGGCTGCCGCGATTCTGATCCCGGTCACGCCGCCGTCGTCGTCGAGAATCGAGCCGAGCCCTGAGCCGTCGGCGATGGTTGCGCCCGAGGCGTTCGAGAGCTTGAGCGTGAACGTCTCGTCCACCTCGTCGACGGTGTCTCCGACGACCTGGACGACCACCGTACGCGTCCGGTTTCTCTTCCCGAGAGAGAGCGTGCCAGAGGTCGCCCCGAAGTCGGCGGGTGCGGTCGCCGTCCCGTTCGCCGTGGCGTAGAAGACGGTTGCGGCAACCTTCGCGGGCCCGCTCAACTGAACGGTGAAGCTCAGCGAGGTCGTGCCGGTGTTCCCTTCGAGGACAGCCGCGTCGGAGACCGTCAGCGTGCCCGACCCTCCTCCAGGGCGCGCACCGAGTGCGGCGCCCCCGACAAAGGCGAGCAAAAAGGCAGCGGCGGCGAGTGTCACGACGCGTCTCCGAAGGGAGCGCATGCCCCACATCTAAGCGCCGTTTCGCACTGAGTCAATGAACCTAGCCCACGCGCCCTTCGAGATCGCACGAGTACGATCGCAGCGCATGGCAGCGCCGCCCGCCATCGAGACCGCCGGGCTGTCGAAGACATACGGCGGGAAGGTGCACGCCGTCGTGGATCTCGACCTGCGTGTCGAGCGTGGCGAGATCTTCGGCTATCTGGGGCCGAACGGTGCCGGTAAGTCCACGACGATACGCCTCCTCCTCGACCTCATCCGTCCGACTGCAGGTCGTGCGTGCGTCCTCGGGCTCGACACCCGAGTCGAGGGGGTCTCGGCGCGCAAGCATGTCGGCTATCTGCCGGGTGACCTGCGCCTGGCTGACCGCCTTACCGGCCGCGCACAGCTCGACTCACTCGCGCGTCTTCGCGGCCATGTCGACCCAGCACTTCGAGACGAGCTCTGCGAACGGCTCGGCGTCGTCCTCGACCGTCCGATCCGGCAGCTGTCGCGAGGGAATCGCCAGAAGATCGGAATCGTCCAGGCCTTCATGCACCATCCGGAACTCGTCGTACTCGACGAGCCGACCGCGGGGCTCGACCCGCTGCTTCAGAACGAGATGCGCGCACTGCTCCGCGAGACGGCGGAGCGCGGGGCGACCGTCTTCCTCTCCTCGCACTCGCTCGACGAGGTGCAGCACGTCGCGGACCGGGTGGGAGTCATCCGGTCGGGAAGGCTCATCGACGTCGACGAGGTCGAGGGCCTTCGCGAGCGCTCGTTGCGACACGTCACGATCACGTTCGACGAATCTGTCGACCCTTCAGACATCGGGTCCCTTCAGGGAGTCCGGGTCGTCGATGTCGATGGTCCGGTCATCCGACTCTCCGCGCCGGAGACCACTATGGACGCGCTCGTCAAGCTCGTCGCTCGGTACTCGGTCGTCGATCTCGTGTCGCAGCCGGCCGATCTCGAGGAGATCTTCCTCGAGCTCTACCGGGAGGCCGACGATGGCCGCTGAGCTGCTTCTCCGCGGGTTGCGCGATCATCGCCGAGCGCTTGTCGGCTGGTGCGTCGGTATCTCCGCCTACATCGCGCTCGTGGCCTCGATCTTTCCGTCGATCGAGAGCTCTCCCGAGTTCAACGACCTCGTCGAGAACTACCCCGACATCTTGAAGTCGCTGTTCGGCCTCGCCGAGGGCGGGAACATCACCTCGGGCGCCGGATACCTCGACGTCGAGCTCTTCGGTCTCATGCTGCCGCTCCTCGTCCTCGTGCTCTCGATCGCGTCCGGCGCGCGGGCGTTTGCGGGAGAAGAGGACGCAGGCAGGCTCGAGCTCGTTCTCTCCTACCCCATACGCCGACGCAACGCCGTGCTGGCGAAAGGCGCGGCGGTCGCCGGCGAGATCGGGATCGTGTGCACCGTCGCCGGCCTCACGATCCTGGCCTTCGACCCGCTCGTCGGGCTCGACCTGTCGCTGACGAAGCAAGTGTCCGCCATAGCGTCCGTTGCCGCGCTCGGCCTTCTGTACGGCTGGCTCGCGCTTGCGGTCGGCGCCGCGGTGCCGAACAGGGCGCTCGCGATCGGCATCCCCGCCGGTGCAGCGGCGGCCGCCTATCTCGTAAGCGGCCTGCACGGACTCGCGGGGTGGCTCGATCCCTTCCGCTTCCTGTCGCCCTTCTGGCTCGTCGGTTCCTCTCCACTGCAGAGGGGTGCCGACAGCTGGGGCATCGTCGTAGTCGTCGTGGCCGGGGTCATCGCCCTGCTGGCGGGCTCGTTGCTCGTCGAGCGTCGCGACCTGGAGACGCCCTGAGTCAGACGAGCTGCTCGACGCACGCAACGGCCTTCACAACCCCGCCGCTGACGAACGCCAGCCGGTACCGATCCTGGTTGACGTCCTCCGCGAGCTCGACGTCCTCGTCGAGATCGATCGGGTGGCGGTAGTCGAGACGCGCCCGGACGGGCAGCCTCACATCGAGTTCCCGCCGCTGAAGGCAATGCTCGACCGCGCTCCAATAGACCGCGTTGTTGACATGCCCCAGAACGTCGAGGTCCGTCACCCGCAGGGGCCATGGGATGCGCGGCGCGTCCTCGGGCGGATCCGGGAGAGTGAGCCGCGTCGAGACGCTTCGCCCCCCGGCTGCCTCGGCGTACGCGTCGAAGCCCGCTCCGATACGGGCCGGGCGCGCATCGGGCCCGAGATGGATCCACACGCTGTCGACCTCGATAGCCCCGCCTCGATCGCCGACGAGCGACCACCGCCTCCCAGCCGCGAGTCCGGAGAAGCCGCTTCCCCAGGTGGCGATCTCGACGAGCCGGTCGTCGAGACAGGAAGCGACGACGTCGATCCGGATCGAGCGCAGCACCCACAAGTGCTCCGGCGCGCCCCAGCCGGTCTCTTCGACGTCATCGGTGGCTGCGTCCTGGAGGTACCGCGCGACGGCGTCGAGTCGCAGCCGGCCAGTCGCATCCATGTCGGAGAGACGAATGCGGGTGCTGGTTCGGAAGATCCGGCCCGAGCTCGGTTGGGGGACGAGCGGCTCCACGACGGCGCACCTTACGCCAGGTCGAGGATCATCCTCCCGAGACCGTCGCCCAGCTCGTACTCGACATACCCGAGCCTCGCGTATAGACGCTTCGCAGGGTTCTCGGCATCCACGCTGAGCGAGATTCGCGCAACCCCTTCGCGTCGAGCTCGCTCGTGCATCTGCTGCATCAGGCTTCCACCAACGCCACGGGCGCGAGAGCCCTCGACGACCGCGATCGCAAGCTCGGGGGTCTCGTCGTCGACGTATCCCTCGCCGTGCTCCGACTCGGTGAAGTGCCGGTACCAGACGGCTCCGATCAGCCGTCCGCTCTCCTCCGCAACCAGAGCAGTGTCTCCGTCGCGACCCCAGTTCTTGTGGAAGACCACGACCTGTGGATGCTCGAGAACCCACTCCTTCGGCGGCAGCTCGACGTCCGGCCTCCACGCAAGTGCCGCATACAGCATCTCCTGCAGGAAGGCCGCTTCCTCACTCGCCATGTCCCGGATCACCAACACGTCTCCTCTCTTGGCGAGAGCCCGCCTGAGTCGCCCCGAGAACGGACTCCCTACAGGCGGTACGGGATGATGTCGTTGTCGATCGGCAGCCGGTACTTGTCAGGATCGTCGTGCTGGTAGGGCACCGACGGAAGATTGACGAATGCCGCCTCACGGTCCCCGACGTTCCGGACACCGTGGTACACGCCAGCGGGAATGCTCAACAGCGCCCGGTCGTGCTCGCCGAGATGAAGCACGTTCACGCGCCCGAAGGTATCCGACTCCGTGCGGCCGTCGTAGAGAACGATCTTCAGCACCCCTGCGTATGCAAAGAGTCTGTCGTTCTGGGTTCGGTGCACGACCCAGCCTCGGACCTGCTCCGGTCTTATGGTCACGTGATAGACGTAGACGAGCGGATCCTCGGTGAATCCCCAGCGGACGTCGAAGATCTCGCTGAGCGTCCCGCGCTCGTCTGCGTGGGTCGGGGCACGTCGCAGATGAACACCTGCGATGGGCTCCTGGATCAGCTCGCCCTCGACTGTGACCGATCCGACGTCCTGTCGCGCCTGGTCCAGCCCTTCGATCTCCGCACGGCCCACAGCCACGCGCGAAGCCTACAACTGGAGGTCGGTTTACGACCGGTCGCGACACCTCGCGCGGAGCGCCCGTACCGGCTTGAGCTTCGCGACGGCCCGGCGCGCCCGCCACCAGCGCGTCCGCTGTATGCGCTCGAGCTCCCGCTCGAGGCGCACCGACTTCAACTTGAGCCTCTCGGCAGCCCGGCGGGCTGCGGTCGCCACCATCGCATCGAGCACCGCCGGAAACTGAGGGTCGCGAATCCGCCCTTGCCAGACCTCGAGCTCCGCAGCGCGCTCTTCGGCGGTCATGTGCGTGCGCAGTGGGCTCGGGAAAATCAGCGAGGTGAGGTGGTCGCTCGTAACGCCCGTGAATCCCGGGATCGTGAGGAATTGCTGCCACATATAGATGTCGGTCGCGATGTCCGCGGGTGCCGGACGCCACCCATACGGAAGTCGGTCGTAGGCGTCCCT
The DNA here is from genome assembly GCA_029865325.1 of Thermoleophilia bacterium. Lineage (GTDB taxonomy): Bacteria > Actinomycetota > Thermoleophilia > Gaiellales > Gaiellaceae > GMQP-bins7. The sequence continues at coordinate 5,323 of JAOUHF010000049.1, read as the reverse complement.
CGTGTGCGCTGCTCTTGTCAATCCTCCGCCGCCAAGCCCGGCGGCCAGACGCTCGACGAACACGGGATTCCCGAGATCGAACGCGTTATAGCGAAGACTGCCGTCGGCCCAAATGTTCACAGGTAGGTCTTGGGCGAAGTCCGCCCGCTCGAGAAGCGCCCGCATCTGCGCCACGTGTCCTGGAAGAAACAGGTTGTCGTCAGCCAGATAGCAAACGATCGGCGCGGTCGACTCTTGAAGCGCCTCGTGCCGGAGCCGTTCACCATTGCGCTGGCCTTTGCGTCTATCGAAGAACCTCACACGGGGATCAGCGAGAAACGGCTCGAGCGCGGCGCGCGTGTCGTCCTCGACGCCGTCACCGACCACGAAGAGCTCGATCTCGACCCCCTCCTGAGCGAGGGCGCTTCGTACTGCGTATGGCAGAAGCACCGCGTGCCGGAACGTCGGAATCAGGATCGTCGCGTCCATCACGACCTACGTGCCTCGATAGGCAATTGCGTGCTCGTCACATCGACTCCGGGGCCGACTGTAGCGCTCATGCGCAGGGCCTCCCTTGCGCTCCTTCGCTATCGAGCTACAGGGTGGAGGCGATGGGTTCGACACGAGCAAAGATCCGCGTATCAGAGAGCAAGTCGCGCGCTCCTGCCACCCAACTGCGACCCAGCTGGCCATACTGAACGAGTGATCCCGATCGCCTTGCTGCTCGGCATGCTTGTCGGCCGGTGGTGGTTCGTTCCAGCGGCAGCGCTCGCTTTGGTCGTCCTTCTTCTTGTGATGAACGGCCTCGAGCCTGCCGACATACCTATCGCGGGAGGCTTGGCGATGGCCAACGCCGCCGTAGGCGTCGCCTGCCACAAGCTCGGCGCCGGAACGCTCCGATACGTTCGCGGACAGTCCGTCTGACAAGGACCCGGCCGGGAGTGGAGGCGATGGGTTCGAAAGGCGCGAAGATCCGCGCAACAGAGTCGCCGCCCGGCGTTCATGCAACCCGGGTGCGACCCGCCGGCCTGCGAGCGATGTTCCGACGCTCAGCTCGCTTCTGAGCCCCCGTGCTTCTTCGCTGCTTTGGCTTCCGCCATATCCTTCCGCGCAGCGATGAAGCCCATTCCGAGACGTCGCGCGATCTCCACTAGGATCCCGATCCCCACGAGGACGTAGAACGCTGTGAAGACCTTCAGCCAAGCGTCGGTGATGGTCAGATCGGGGTCCGCGATGCTCGACGTCGTCAGCGTGGCGACCGCGAAGTAGAAGCCGTTCACCAGACTCCATCCCGAGCCGAACGTGTACACCATCGTTCCGACGAGGACGAGGGCGATGGCAGCCGACAATATCCTCGCGAAGTCCTCCTCCCGGAGGGCAAAGCGCAGTGCGAGGGCGAAACGGCGAAGCATCAGCAGAGCCGAGATCACTGGGCACCAGGTTCACGGCCTCCGAGTCCGATCCTTCCTGCGGCACCCCTGGGCGGGCATGGAGGCGGCGGGAATCGAACCCGCGTCCGCGGTCGCACCGTACAGAGCGTCTACGAGCGTAGTTCGCGCTTGATCTCGCCCGGCGGCCGGTTCGCGAACGACCAACCGTCGAGCCAGCCATCCTGAAGTGTCGCGCTTTGGGCGATTGGCTCTCCCTCAGCGCCTAGCCCGATTGTTGGCGCCGATTACCGGGTCTCGGGCCCAACCCGGGTCGACGTCGCCTTACCTAGATTCGACTAGGCGGCGAGTGCGAGTTCGTTCTTGTTCGCACTTGCTTTGGTGCCGGTTGATTTACGAGGCCAACCGGCGACCTCGGCTCGCAGCTCTGCCGGAGAACCGACCACGTCGAAACCTGATCGCCCCCGTATGTGTGTTCAGGTTTTCAGGATAGCTGCCGATATGCGGACCGGCTCGTATGCGGCACGACGTGGCTTGTCGGGTCTAGAGAGGTTCAACTGAGGCGAAAGGACACACGTGGCGTTGATGATGGAGGAGAAGTACGACGACCTCGCCGACCTGCGCGAGCGGGCGAAGGCTGAGGTTTCGAAGGTCGTAATCGGGCAGGATCGGACGGTCGAGCTGCTCCTCATCGCAGCCGTGTCACACGGCCATGTACTTATCGAAGGACCTCCGGGCAGCGCGAAGACGCTTCTTGCTCGCGCGGTCGCGCACATGCTCGGAGCGTCCTTCAAGCGAATTCAGTTCACTCCTGACACAACGCCCGCGGAGCTCAACGGCGTAAACACGATCCGCGCCGGCGAGCACGTCTTTCTCCCCGGCGCCGTTTTCACGAACGTCCTCCTCGCCGACGAGATCAACCGTACCGCCCCGCGCACGCAGGCTGCGCTTTTCGAGCCGATGCAGGAGCGTCAGGTCACCATCGACGGCAAGGCGCACAAGCTCCCGGATCCGTTCCTCGTGATCGCAACTCAGAACCCCCACGAGCATGAAGGCGTCTACCCCCTCCCCGAGGGCCAGCTCGACCGCTTCCTGTTCAAGATCACGCTCGAGTACGCCGACGCGGAGAGCGAGCTGTCGATGCTCAACCTCCCGCACAACGGCCTCGCCCCGGACATGCTCGGCGAGGTTCGCCCGCTACTCGGCGTCGTCGGTCTGGACAAGGCTCGCGAAGAGCTCAGCCACACCGTCGTACCCGATTCCGTTGGTCGCTACATTGTCGCGGTCGGCCGTCGCACGCGCGAGCTTCCCGGCGTCGAGCTCGGCGTCAGCTCCCGCGCCATGATCCATCTCGTGAACGCCGTCAAGGCGAATGCCCGCTTGAACGGACGCTCGACCGCCACGATCGAGGACGTCCGGGAGATGGCGCCGTACGTGCTGCGCCATCGCATCGTCGTCACCGGCGACACGACTGTCGACAACGTCCTGCTCGACGCGATGGCATCCGTGCCAACTGCGGTAGCACCCCCCGTATCCCCGGTTTCCTAGTTCTCAGCACCTCCGGGGTTGACGCGCCGCTGGGGCGCATCGATAGTGGGATAGTGAGGTTTGGGCTGGGGAGCCCGTAGGAGCCTCGCTCAGGCCGCGCTAAGCTTGGCGGCACCACTGGGAGCGAACGGGGAGGGTGAACGATCGTGGCATTGATAGTGGAGGCACCGTACGACAGCCTCGTCGACCTGCGCGAGCGGGCGAAAGAGGAGATTTCGAAGGTCGTCATCGGGCAAGACCGCGCCGTCGAGCTTCTGCTCGTGGCGGCACTCGCGCGTGGGCATGTGCTTCTCGAGGGCCCGCCCGGCAGTGCGAAGACCCTCCTCGCGCGCGCGACGGCGCACATGCTCGGTGCGCGGTTCAAGCGCATCCAGTTCACGCCGGACACGACTCCCGCCGAGCTGACGGGCATGAACATGATTCGCGCCGGTGAGCCCGTGTTTCTTCCCGGCGTCGTTTTCACGAACGTCCTTCTTGCCGACGAGATCAACCGCACCCCGCCCCGAACGCAGGCAGCGCTGCTCGAGGCGATGCAGGAACGGCAGGTCACCATCGAGGGCAGAGCACATCGTCTTCCGGATCCGTTCCTCGTCATCGCCACCCAGAACCCGTTTGAGCACGTAGACATGTTCGAGCTGCCCGAATCGCAGCTCGATCGTTTCCTGTTCAAGATCGAGCTCGACTACGCCGACGCGGAAAGCGAGTACGAGATGCTCGATCTCCCACACAAGGGTGTGGCTCCGGACATGCTCGGTGAGGTGCGCCCGCTTCTCGGGGTCGTCGGCCTCGACCGGGCCCGCGAGGAGCTGGACGCGACCGAGCTCCCGGAGGCGATCGGTCGCTACATGGTGGCGATTGCCCGCAAGAGCCGGAATATCCCCGGCGTGGAGCTCGGTGTGAGCTCGCGCGCCATCATCCATCTCGCCAGCGCCTCAAAGGCCAACGCTCGCCTGGCCGGGCGTGACGAGGTCACGGTCGAGGACGTTCGCGAGGTCGCGCCGTACGTGCTGCGACACCGACTCATCCTCGAGGACGGCGTGAGCGAGGACGACGTGCTCCGCATCGTGCTCGAGCAGGTTCCTGCGCCCGAGCGTTCGATCGCATACCGGTAGCGCCTACGTGATTCCGCAGAGGCCGGGCATGCCCGGCCTCTGCGGCAACCAAGGCGAGGCAAGCCTCGCCGCTACGTTCTCGCGGCTGCCTCCTCGAGCGCACGTCGCGTGAGCACGCGTGCGAGATGCAGACGGAAATCCGCGCTCGCCGCGTGGTCGGACGGGGGGTCCGTGCCCTCCGACGCGACCGCTGCCGCATCTGCGATTGACGCCCCGTCGGCTATCGCCTTTTGCGACGCCGCTGCGTGAAGCGGAGTCCCACCCATGTTCGCAAGGACGATAGACGCCCTGTCGATCGATCCGTTCGTGCGCTCGACGACCGCCGCGACCGCGACTGTGGCCCAATCCTGGGCGCGGCGACTCATCTTCTTGTACGACCAGCCTCGCTCAGGACCCAGCTTCGGTACGCGGATCTCCACGAGCATCTCGTCCTGTGCCAGCGCGGTCTGGAAGACGCCGGTGAAGAAGTCCCTGGCCGGAATCGCACGGTCACCGGCGGGCCCACGTGCAACGAGCTCGCCGCCCAGCGCGAGGATCACCGCCGGGAGGTCGGATGCCGGATCGCCGTGAGCGAGGGAACCTCCGATCGTCCCGCGATGGCGAACCTGCGGATCGCCGACCTGCCCGGCCGTATACGGGACGATCGGACAGTGCTCCTGGAGCGCAGACGAGTCTGCGACGTCCTTGTGGCGCGTCATCGCGCCGATCGCGATCGAGTTGCCCTCCTCCTGGACGTACGAGAGACCGGCGAGTCGCCCGACGTCGATGAGACACGCGGGCCGGGCCAGGCGGAGCTTCATCGCCGGCAGCAGCGAGTGGCCGCCGGCGAGGAGCTTTGCCTCGTCACGCTCGCCGAGGAGTCCGATCGCGTGATCGACACTCTCCGCGACCTCGTAGGCGAATGCAGCCGGGATCACGACCTCACCTCCTCAATTGCGCGCCAGACTCGCTCCGGCGTGGCCGGCATCTGGATGTCGGTGACGCCAAGATGCGACAGTGCATCGACGACTGCATTGATGACCGCGGGAGCGGCTGCGATTGTGCCGGTCTCCCCCACACCCTTGACCCCGAGCGGGTTGTCTGCCGCGGTTTCGGTGCGATCCGTCTCGTACGACGGAAGCTCCGCGGCCGACGGGACGAGATAGGTGGTCATCGTCGTCGTCAGGAGGTTCCCCTCCTCGTCGTATGCTCCTTCCTCGTAGAGCGCAGCGGCGATTCCCTGGGTCACGCCACCGTGCACCTGCCCGTCGATGATCTGAGGATTGACGGGATTGCCGACGTCGTCGACGGCGACGA
>JAOUHF010000147.1 GCA_029865325.1 Thermoleophilia bacterium | reverse complement strand
AAGATCGAGGCGGAACGCAGGGCTAAGCCGGCTTGAAAGTACGCTTGCCGCGTGACCGGCGAGCGCGCAAAGGCACCTCCATACGCGACGCGCGGCGTCGAGGCTCTCACGTTGCCGAGTGGAGCGCATGGCGAGGAGATCCTCGCGATCGAGGAGCCGCTCGAGATCAGGATCGGTGGCGAGCCGGTTGCCGTCACGATGCGCACACCCGGCCACGACGAGGAGCTCGCGCTCGGCTTCTGTATCACCGAAGGGCTCGCGCCCGTCGCCGCTCGCGTCCCCGACGACCTCGCGGCGAACACGGTCGACGTGGAAGCCACCGGGTTCGATCCGCTGCGGATGCGCCGGCACTTCTACACGTCGTCATCGTGCGGGGTCTGCGGCAAAGGGGCGATCGAGGCGGTCGAGGTCACCGCGCCTCGCATCGAGAGCACGCTCGAGATTCGGGCCGACATCGTGGCGTCCCTCCCCGACCGGCTGCTCGAGGCGCAGCGCGGATTCGCCGCGACGGGAGGACTGCATGGAACGGGGCTCTTCGACGCGGCGGGTGAGCTCGTGTGCGCCCGCGAGGATGTCGGCCGTCACAACGCGATGGACAAGGTCGTGGGTTGGGCGTTCGGCGAGGATCTCCTCCCCCTCGAGCATCACGTTCTCTGCGTCAGCGGGCGCCTCTCCTTCGAGCTCGTGCAAAAGGCAGCAGTCGCCGGGTGTCCGGTGCTCGTGGCGGTAGGCGCGCCGTCGTCGTTGGCGGTCGAGCTCGCGGCCGATCGCGGCGTCACGCTGTGCGGCTGGGTCCGCGAGGGCCGGATGACGGTCTACACAGAGCCGTGGCGAATTCGGACGTGACCAGGGGTCAGACCCGGGGTCAGACCCCGGACGTGGCTCGAAGGGACAGATGAGAACGGGGGTTCTTCTCGTTGGTGGCGCGTCCGAGCGTTTTGGTTCGCCGAAGGCGCTGGCGCGGTTCCGTGGCGAGACGCTCGCCGAGCGAGCCTGGCGAATGCTGCATGAGGTCTGCGACGAAGTGATCGCAGTAGGAAAGGATGCGGATGAGCTCGCGCTCCCGTTTTCAATCGTCGACGACGGCTCGAACGAGCGCGCTCCGGTCTTCGGCGTGATCGCGGGGCTTCGAGCTGCGTCTCACGACGACTGTTTGATGCTGCCCGTCGACTGCCCGTTGGTGACAGCTGACGTCTTGCGGACCCTGGCCGACGCGCGGGCCATACCACACACAGGCCCGCTCCCCGGTGCCTATACGAAAATGCTGCTCCCGGAGTTCGAGCGTCGTGTTGCATCCGGCGAGCTCTCGCTCAGGGGCGTGAACCCGACCGTGCTCGAGCTCGACGAGCGCCTGCTTGCGAACATCAACACACGCATGGATTTGATCGAAGCGGCAGTCGCTGACTGGGCGCGGGAGCGCGACGATGTGCGTGCAGCCATTCTTGTGGGCTCCCAGGCCCGCACTGATGTGCCGGCCGACAAGTGGTCGGATCTCGACATCATCCTGATCGTCGACGACCCAGCGCCGTACGCCGAGAGTGCCGCCTGGATCTCCGAGTTCGGCACGCCTGTGCTCACATTCCTCGAGGACACGCCCGTGGGCCAGCGCGAGCGCCGTGTCCTTTACGAGACGGGCGAGGACGTCGACCTCCCGCTCTTCCCACTCTCGGCGCTCGACCGACTCGAGCAGAGCGGGAACGCGGCGGCACTCTTCGCCCGTGGCTATCGGCTGCTCGTCGACAAGATCGGTCTCGAGGACAGGCTGAGGAACCTCGCCGGGACTGAGCCGGTGCCTAGCCGGCCCAGTCAGGCCGACCTCGACCAGCTGGCCGCCGACTTCTGGTACCACGCGCTCTGGACCGCGAAGAAGCTCCGCCGTGGCGAGGTGTTCACGGCCATCGACTGCCTCGACGGGTATATGAAGGCTCGTCTGGTCACGTTGCTCGAATGGCATGCCCTCGCTGTCGATCCGTCGGCCGACACCTGGCACGGGGGGCGGTTCCTCGAGCGCTGGGCGGACCCCGGTGCGCTCTCGGCGCTCGAGCGCGCGTTTGCCTACTACGACGTGCGCGACGTAGCGCGCGCGCTCTGGGAGACGATCGACCTCTTTCAAGGACTCGAGGAGGAAACGGCCTCGCGGCTCGGTCTGAGCATCGAGCTCGACCACGCAGACCTCAGACGGCGCGTGGCCGACGTTGTTCCCGACGCGCGAGGCGCATCTACTCTGATGCCGTGAAACACGTACTGCCTCTCGTCGCGGCAGCGCTTTTCGTAGCGGGGTGCGGCGGCGGGAACGCTGAATCCACGTCGACCGACACCGAGACGACGACGACCGCAGCTGCGACAACAGCGCTTCGCGTCTACTGGCTCCGTGACGGGACAGTCTGGCCGGTTGCGCGCGAGGTCGAGGCGACGGAGGCCGTTGCCACCGCAGCGCTCGAGGAGCTCTTGGCGGGGCCGACTTCCCAAGAAGACGCCGACCTCGACGCCTCCACGGCGATTCCGCCCGGAGCCGAGCTCAACGGTGTGGAGGTCACGGATGGAGTCGCCACCACCGAGCTCTCCGCTGAGATCACCCGCTACGAGGCGCTCGCGCAGATCGTGAACACGCTGACGCAGTTCCCAACCGTGAAGACGGTAGAGCTTCAAGGGAAGTCGTATACGCGAGCCGACTTCGAAGATCAGACACCGTCGGTGCTCGTCGAGTCGCCGCTGGCGTTCGAGACGGTCGGAAGCCCGTTTCGCGTGACCGGAACCGCGAACACGTTCGAGGCGACGTTCAGCTACGAGCTCACGGACACCGACGGGAAGATCGTGGACGAGAACTTCGTCACCGCCACCTCGGGGACGGGGACGCGCGGGACGTTCGACTTCACCACCGCCCCGTTTGCGGTGCCGTTCGACGGGATCGGCTCCTTGATCGTGTTCGAGCGCTCGGCGGAGGACGGCTCGCGGATCAACGTGGTCGAGATCCCGCTCCGCATGGAGAAATAGGCCCGGCCGCGTAAGCTCCAATCGTGGCGGACGCACCCTGGCGTTGCTCCGAATGCGGCACGGTCAACGAGCCGGTCGCGAACGCCTGCCGCACCTGCGGCCGCTGGCCCAGCCTGTTCGACCTCGAGCAGAGCAAAGTCGAGGACGTCGAGCTCGGGCCGGAGAACGGGAGGATCCCCGAAGTGGTCGAGATCGGGGAAGCCGAATCGTTCGAGCCCGAGGTCTTCGACGTCGGACAGCCCGACGAGCCCGAGTCCGAGCCTGAGTCGCCGCCCCCGCGAGGCTGGCCGACATTCGGCCGTCTCATCGTCCCGCTCGCGGTGGTGATCTACCTCGTGATCACGTTCATCGTGAATCGCTAGCGGGCTCGGTCAGCGCTCGAAGAGCACCTCTCCGGACTCGACTGCGCGAGTCTCGTGCGAGTCCGTCACGATCTCGAGGCGCCCGTCGCGCAAGATCTGCGACGCGGTTGCTTCCTCGCCGTCGACCGTGATGCGGCGCCCGCGGAGGAAGTCGCGCGCTCCGATCTCGCCGTAGAGATCGGCGAGTCCGCCGTGCCGCCAGCCGTCGTAGATGCGCTCGAACCGAAACAGGAGCGAGCCCAGAAGCGCAGCGCGATCGTGCGTGTTGCCGGTGATCGTCCGCAGGGACCCGGGCTCGGTAGGAGCATCGAGCGGAAGCTCGTCGCGCGTCTGGTTCACGTTGATCCCGATTCCGACGACGACGACCCCGTCCTGAAGCTCGGAGAGGATCCCGGCAACCTTCCTCCGGTTCAGCATCACGTCGTTCGGCCACTTCACCTGTGCCGTGAGCTCCGTGGTGCCTTCGATCGCCTCCGCTGCGGCGAGTGCTGCAACGAGCGAGAGCTCGGGAAGGTGGCGCTCGGGCGGCGGGTGCAGCATCACCGAGGCGAGCACCGAGCTCGCAGGCGGCGCTTCCCAGGGCCGACCCATCCGCCCGCGTCCACCGGTCTGGTGGTCGGTCGCCGCCGTCGCTCCCTCGGGAAGTCCCGACCCGAGCAGGAGCAGCTGGGTCGACTCGCACTCGGGCTCGTAGCGGTACGGCTTTCCGAAGCGGCCGCGGATGAACGGCGCGACCACTTCGGCAGAGAGCGAGCTGGCCGTCACCGCGCTCATCGCTTCGCTTCGACGCGCACTGCGGAGATCTTGAACTCTGGCGTGCCGATGAGCGGGTCGCCGACGTCGTGCGTGAGCCAGTTCACCTTCTGCTCGGCGAAGTGGAGTGCCATCCACACAAGCCCGGGATAGACCCGTCCCGAGATGTGTGTTCTGGCCTCGAGATCGCCGCGTCTCGACACGAGACGCGCCCAGTCGCCCTCACCGAGACCGAGCACGGAGGCGTCTTCTGCGGAGATCTCGAAGAACGGATCCTCCTGCTTGTCCTTGATCCCCGACTCGCGCATCGTC
>JAOUHF010000146.1 GCA_029865325.1 Thermoleophilia bacterium | reverse complement strand
GGAGGCCAAGGCGCCGGTCGAGGTCGACGAGGCCGCGGTGCGAGACGCGCTTGGCCGGCAGAAGGTGTTTCGCGAGACGGCGGAGCGCACCGCCGTGCCCGGTGTCGCGACCGGCCTCGCTGCGACCGCCACAGGCGGGGACGTCCTCTTCATCGAAGCGACGTCGCACAAGAACGGCGACAAGCTGGTGTTGACGGGCCAACTCGGAGACGTCATGAAGGAGTCGGCGCAGATCGCAATCTCCGCGGTTCGCGCTCTGGCGACGCAACTCGGGATCGACGAGGACGCGTTCGAGGGCCGTGCCTTCCATTTGCACGTTCCCGCGGGCGCGATCCCCAAGGACGGTCCGAGCGCCGGCATCACGATGGCGACCGCGATCGCCTCTCTGCTCACCGACCGACCGGTGAAGCACACGGTCGGCATGACCGGCGAGATCACGCTGCAAGGACGTGTCCTGCCGATCGGCGGTCTCAAGCAGAAGGTCCTGGCGGCCCACGCGGCCGGTATCACCGACGTGATCATTCCGGAGCGAAACCGCGCCGACTTGGACGACGTCCCGGAGAACGTCATGGACGACGTCACGTTCCACCCGGTCATGTCGATCGCCGAGGTGCTCGGTCTGGCTCTCGAGGAGCAGTCGGTGCAGTCGAGTGTCTCGGTGTAAGCACGGAAGCCCGGTGCCCGAGGAGGTCCGCCGCGCGGCGCACCTCCTCGAGCGGCGCTACGCCGTGTCGATCCTGTACGCCTCGTACCACGGCTGCACACGCTTCGGGGAGTTTCGTCAGGCGCTCGGCACGATCCCGCCGGGTACGCTCGTCCAGCGACTCACGGAGCTCGAGAACGCCGGCGTACTCCGCCGGGAGGTGCGAGACGCCCGTCCGCCGCTCGTCGAGTACGTCCTGACGGGCGACGGCCAGCGGCTCAGAGCCGTTGTGGACGCGCTCGCAGCCTGGGCTCGCGGCTAGCAGCTCCGTATAAGCAAGCGCCCCTGGGGTGCCGATAGACATTCGATGAGCATCGCGCGCCCAGATCGCGCGTTTTTTCTGATTGCCGCCGCGTTTGCGCTGGCGTACATGTCGCTGCCCCGTGACACCGCGTACTACAACCGCTGGTACCAGCTTTTCCCGATAGCGGCTGTCGGCGCGACGCTCCTGGGTGTCGCGATCAACCGACCTAAAGCGAAGCTGCCGTGGTATCTCGTCGCGATCAGTGGCCTCTGCGCGGTCGCCGCGGATGCTGTGTACGCCGTCGAGGTCGAGCAGGGCGGTGACATCCCGTTTCCCTCCGTGGCCGACTTCCTGGCGCTCGGCTCGTACGTGGTGCTCGCCGCTGCGTTGCTCGTGATGATTCGGAAGCAGGCGCCAGGGCGGGACTGGCCGAGCCTCATTGACGCCGGCATTGTCACCGTCGGCGTCGCGATCGTCGGCTGGACGTTCCTGGTGCAGCCTCGGCTCCTCGAGGATTCGAGCGCGCTCGAGACCGCCACCGCTCTTGCGTTCCCGGTGATGGACGTGCTTCTCGTCTCGTTGGCGGCACGAATGGTTCTGGGGCCGGGGCTACGCTCGCCGGCGTTCGCGATGGTCACCACGGCGCTCGTGTTCCAGCTCGTCGCCGACGTTCTCTACGGGCTCGGCTCGCTCCACAACTGGTACCGCGTGGGTGACCCCGTCGATCTCTTGTTCGTGCTCGGCGCCGTGCTCTGGGGCACGGCGGCGCTCCATCCGTCGATGGTCGAGCTCACGGAGCCCAACCCCGACCCTGAACAGCGACTCAGCGGAATGAGGCTCGCTGCTCTCTCCACCGCCACGCTCATGGCGCCTGCGATGCTCGCTGTCGCTGCAGTCCGAGCAGGCAGTAGCGAGTTGCTCGTCATTGTCGGCGCAGCGACGACGCTCTCGGCGCTCGTCATCGTTCGGCTCGCTGGGCTCGTCGCACGCCACGAGCGCTCCGAACAACGCGAGCACGCTCTCGGCGCTGCAGCGGCCGCACTCGTTGCCGCCTGGACACGAGAGGACGTCTACAAGGTCGCAGTGGATTCGGCGCTCGAGATCGCGGCTTCCGAAGATGCGACGGTCGGTCTAACCATCGGGACCGAGGACGACTTCGAGGTCATGGCGGCCGCCGGACCCCGTGCGGCGCGCATGTTTAAGTTCAACCCCGGCGAGTTTTCCGACGAGGCGATCTCGGCCATCGCTGTAGGACGTCGGCCTGGTGGCCCGCGAACCCTTCGGTTCGCGACCGAGGAAGCCGAGTGGATGATCGTTCGCCTGTCTGCCCAGGGTGAGCTACGCGGCAGTCTCGTCTTCCACACACGAAACCGGCTGCCGAAGCGTGCTCGGGAAGGTGTCGAGACCCTTGCGGCTCAGGTCGCGCTCGCCCTCGAAGGGGCGACGGTCGCGGAGGAACTTCACGAGCGCCAGAGTGCCGAGCGCTTCCGCTCGCTCGTCCAGAACTCGAGCGACGTCATTGCTCTGCTTTCACCGGATCTCACGATTCGTTACCACACGCCGTCCGTCGAGCGCGTTCTCGGATACGGCGAGGATGAGCTCATCGGTTCGAGGCTGACCGAGCTTCTCGAGCCCGACGCTGCGGAGCGCTTCCGCGGATTCTTCGCTGACGTCTGCGGCCTTCCGGGCACTCCAGTGCCACGAGATCTGCCGCTTCGTCGCAAGGACGGGACGATCTGCCAGCTCGAGAGCGTGTTCAACAACCTTCTCGAAGAGTCGAACGTCGGTGGCGTGGTCGTCACGGCCCGCGATGTCACCGAGCGACGAGCGCTCGAGGATCAGCTCGCTCATCAGGCCTTTCACGACTCGCTCACCGGTCTCGCGAACCGCGCGTTGTTCTCGGATCGGGTCGAGCATGCGCTCGCTCGTGGGGTTCGGCGGCAGAATGTCTTCGCCGTCCTTTTCATCGACCTCGACGACTTCAAGACGGTCAACGACAGTCTCGGACATGCGGCGGGCGACGAGCTTCTCGTCACCGTCGCCCGGCGCATCGAGTCGTGCTTGCGCCCGGAAGACACGTGCGCACGCCTCGGGGGAGATGAGTTCGCGGTCATGATCGAGAACATCTCCGGTCCCGACGGTGCGGAGACCGTTGCTCGGAGGGTGCTCGGCGTGATGGCCGAGCCGCTTTCGATTCTCGGCTCGGAGGTGACGGTGCACGGAAGCGTCGGGATCGCCCTCGGAACGGGTGAGCAGACCACCAGCGAGATCCTGCGCAGCGCCGATCTGGCGATGTACCGCGCCAAGGGTGATGGGAAGGGACGGTACGCGGTCTATGAGCCATCGATGCACGAGGGCGTGCTCGAGCGTCTGGCGCTCAAGGCCGATCTGCAGCGGGCCGTCGCCGCCGAGGAGTTCGACGTCCACTACCAGCCGATCGTCGCGTTGCAGTCGGGCGCGATCGCCGGCGTCGAGGCGCTTGTTCGGTGGCGGCATCCCGAGCGGGGCCTCGTGCTACCCAGTGAGTTCATCGGCCTCGCGGAGGAAACAGGGCTCATCCTGCCGCTGGGCCGGTTCGTTCTGCACCGCGCGTGCGAGCAGGTCGCACAGTGGAGGAAGGTCGGGCACGCCGAGCTCGGCGTGAGCGTGAACCTCTCGGCGAAGCAGCTCTCCAGCCGCCTCTTGCACTCAGAAGTCACCGCTGCCCTCACCGAGTCCGGGCTCGATCCCTCCAGTCTGACTCTAGAGATCACCGAGGGCGTGCTCCTCGACAGCCAGGCCGTCACCGGCCGCCTCGAAGAGCTCAGGGCGCTCGGGGTGCGGGTCGCGATCGACGACTTCGGAACGGGGTACTCGTCGCTCAGCTACCTGCGGCGTTTTCCGGTGGATACGCTCAAGATCGCGAAGGCGTTCGTCGACGAACTCGGGTCGAGCCCCGAGCAGGAGCGCTTGGTTGCGGCGATCGTTCGGCTCGGCTCGACCCTTGGCCTCGAGACCGTCGCTGAGGGAATCGAGGAGGAGTCACAGCGCGACCGCCTGCGCGCCCTCGGGTGCCCGTTCGGGCAGGGCTATTTCTTCTCGCGGCCCGTCCCTGCGGATGAAATCGCCCCGATGCTCCTGCGCGCCCGCGTGGCGTAGCTCGCATACTTCCGTCCGTGACGCAGCTCAAGCGTCTCGTCGCGCTTCTTTCGCTCTCGGGTCTCATGCTGGTGCCCATTGCCGGCGGAAGCCAGACGGCGTCACCTTCTCCGGCAAAGCTCCTCGCTCGGCACTCCCCGATCGTGGTGCTCCACCCGGCCGAGCGCTTTCGGCCGGTTCCGGTGGACGGGTTCCTCGCCGACTCCGACCTTCAGAGGAAGACGCCTACCGGCTGGGAGAAGGTCGACGTTCCGCTCCCCGCAGGAGGGGCCGACCTACGACTCGACCAGCGACTTTGTCGCGCAGTCGAGGGTATTGCCGTCTCACCGTGCTACGCCCAGGCCGA
>JAOUHF010000048.1 GCA_029865325.1 Thermoleophilia bacterium | reverse complement strand
CCTTCCCATAGTGGCTCCCTGATCTCCATCGAGGCGGCGCCAGTACGTTCCTCAGCCGGGAAGGCCTTCTGCAAGGTTTGGGAAGAGGGCCACGATCGCTTCGCCCGCCGTATGGTTTGCGGAGGGCTGCGATCGCTCGCAAGCTGACTTACCTCTCCAATGTAGCGCGTATCGACGCAGATTGGGGCGTCCACGCCTCGGCGGTGACGGCTGTAGTTGCTCGGTCAGGCCTCGGCTTCGCGGGACCCGGGACAGGCGCGTGGTCGTCTCAGGCCGTAGCGACTTCGCGGACTACCGGTTGCGACGCCGACGGCAGCAAGAGCAGATGGCTCTCGACCACCGCGTTCGCGACGTCGATCAGCTTCCGCCCGTTGTGCTGCGAATGGGAGCGGAGCATCTCGAACGCCTTCTCTTGGTCGATCGCGTGACGTTCCATCAGGATGCCCTTCGCCTGCTCGATCACCGCCCGGCGCCCGAACGCTCCCCGGAGGTTGTGGTATTCGGTGAAGCGGTGGAGCGTGATTTCGATCGCGCTCTGCAATTCCTCGGCGTCGGCGTCGACGATGTAGGCGAAGACGCCGCGTTTGGCCGCCTCGCGGATATAGCTCGGATCCTTCGCCGAGAGCAGAGCGATGACCGGGCACGTCGACTCGTGAACGATCTTGCCGATCAGCTCGAGCGCATGCTCGGAACTCAGGCCCAGCCCGACGAAAGCAACATCGGGATGCTCTCTCGCCGTCACCGCGCCGACTTCCTTGACGTCGACCTCGCGGGCGATGACCTCGTGGCCGAGGCCCGTGACGACTCGGGCGAGCAACTCGAGCCTGTTCTTGCGTTCGTTCGCGATCAGAACGCGGAGAGGTGAGATCTGCGCGACGTCCACTGGCATAGAAAGTCTAATCAGCGGACGACGGACTCGGCCCTTCGAGGGGTCCTGGCACGCAGGTCCCGAAGTCGGGCTTCAAGGGACTTATTCCCGCACACTCGCGCAGGTAGCTACTCGGGCGCTTGACCGTCACGCCAGCGGCACGCGACACGGGCGTCGACCGTCGCGTGCATCGGGAGCGCAGCGTTTCAGTAGCATCGTGCCGTGCGCGAGTTGCGTCCAGGCCTATGGCACTGGCAGGCATCTCATCCGGACTGGAGGCCGAGCGAGCCGTGGGACCAGAACGTCTCGTCCTACGCGATCGACGACGACGAACGACTGCTGCTGTTCGACCCGCTGGGCGTGCCGAGCGAGATCGAGGCGCTCGCGGCCGAGCGCGAGACGGCGATCGTGCTCACCGCGCCGTGGCACGAGCGGGACGCACAGCGCCTCGTGGAGCGGCTCGGCGTGCCGGTGTTCACGCCGCTGCCCGACACCGCGCAGGACCTCATGGACACGTACGGAATCACCGCCGAGCAGGCTGGCGACGGCTCCCCCGACGTCGTCTGGCTGCTCCGCGAGAAGAGAGGCGAGGCACGCCCGTACTCGTCCGGCGACCGGCTGCCGTTCGGTGCCGATGTGTTCCCCGGGCATAAGGCGAACGACACTGTGCTCTGGGTCGAGAGCCAGCGTGCGGTGATCTCCGGAGACACGCTCGTCGACTTCGGCCGGGGCCTCGAGATCAACGAGAGGTGGCTCCGCCCTGGCGTGACGCGCGAGGAGATCGCCGAGGGGCTGCGCCCGCTACTCGCACGGCCGGTCGAGCACGTGCTTGCGACGCACGGCGGGCCGACCGACCGGGCCGCTCTCGAGCGTGCGTTGTCCTCCTCCTAGACCGCTTAAGGGACATTCCTGCACGCTCGCGCATCCCAGCGAGTCGCTCTCAGCTCTGCCGTAGCGTCCAGATGACCGCGTACTTGCTTCTGGCCGACCCACGGCGAAGACCGCAGTCTTGGAAACAGTTGTCGCCGATGATCTGGTTGTGCTCGTTGATCGCGATAGCTCGCGTACGGGAAGCGTGAAGACCGGTTTTCCCTTTCGGCGAGCCGAGCTTGATCATCGTGCCGTTCTGCCACAGAAACGCGTGCTGCTCACCGCCCTTGTCGAGGCTGTAGCCGACCACCTGGCCGCGGCTCGAGATCGCGGTCGGGATTGACCAACCCCCTCCGAGAGTGCCGAGGTCGGTCGTCGTCCCGTTCCTCCACAGAAACGCGTGGCCGATGCCTGTCGGCGCGAGCGTGAACCCCGTAACCTGGCCGCGCTCGTTGATCGCGACGGGTATTCCCGGCCCGAGGTCGATGCTGGTTCCGTTCTGTTTCCACACGACCACGTGCTCGTCGCTTCGTACGAGAATCTGGCCACGCTCGTTGATGTCCACTGCCTGGCCGGGCCCGAGGACGCGAATCGTTCCGTTCTCCCACATGACCGCACGACCGGCGGTGCCGTCGTCGATCGCACCGACGACCTGACCACGATTGTTGATCGCCGAGGCGCCTAGCCCGAGGTCTCGCATCTTGCCGTTCTGCCAGATCACTGACGTCGATCCGGTGCAGGGTGCCGTGCAGTTCGTGGGGTCGTAGATCGTCACGTACCGAAACCCGAGCACCTGACCTCGCTCGTTGATGGCGGTCACGCCGCCGCGTGGGCGGAGGTCGATCATCCTTCCGTTCTGCCAAAGCACCGCGTGCTGGTCGGCGATGGCGGCCGAACTGCTCGTCCCGATGATCTGACCGCGCTCGTTGATCGCCCGCGCCCCTCCGAACGGGCCACGGCCGAGCTCCTGCATCGCTCCGTCCTGCCACACGAATCCGCGCTCGGCACTCCTGCTCAGGCCGCCGCCCACAACCTGCCCACGGTCGTTGATGTCGGATACTGTCACCCGTGCCCTACCCAGATTGCCGAGATCGGTCACGACCCACCGCGACCCGGACGCGCCCGGCTCGGACGAGGATCGGGCCCTCTCAGTTGCGCCGGTCAGGAACACGGCACCAGCGAGCAAGAGCAGAGCCAACATACGCATCAGCGCCCTCCAGTTAGCGAAACAGTCATTCAACTAGACGCGTCGCCGTCATCCTGTCTTCCGGCTGTCTGCGGAGCGTCCGGGGGCTCAAGCGACACTCCCGCACACTCGCGCACGGCAGGGCTGTCTTCCCAATTCAGGCACAGAGGGTGGGATGTAGGGCTTCCGCTTGTAAGTCATGGAACTAACGCCCTACGATCGGTACGAACATGGGCGACGAGGACGGAGCGGAGGAAGTCCGAGGTGCGGTCGGCGCGGAGCATGACGCTGGTACCAGGCTGCGCACGTTCCTGATCGCCGACGTACGCGGCTATACACGCTTCACGCAGGAGCGCGGAGACGAGGAGGCCGCGAAGCTCGCGATCCGCTTCGCCGAGCTCGCGCGTTGCGGCATCACCGACCACGGAGGCGAGCTTGTCGAGCTCCGCGGTGACGAGGCTCTGGGTGTATTCGCATCCGCGCGCGAGGCGCTGCGGGCGGCCGTCGAGTTACAGCGACTCTTCCGGACGAGCACGGACGGCGAGCCTGGCCTGCGCCTCGGTGTCGGGATAGGGATCGACGCTGGCGAGGCCGTGCGGGTTGAGGGCGGTTACCGTGGAGGAGCCCTCAACCTCGCGGCCCGCCTCTGCAGCCGCGCCGCAGCGGGCGAGATCCTCGCTAGCGAGACGGTCATCTCGCTTGCTCGCCACGTCGAAGGGATCCGTCTCGAGCATCGCGGTACGGAACGCCTCAAAGGCCTCGAAGATCCAGTGAAGGTCATCGAGGTCATGCCGGAGTCACCGCTGCCGCGCCTGCCGGCAGCCCACTTCGCCGTTCTTCGCCGCTTCCGTCGGAGACATCTGACCCGCCGAAACGCAGCTGTAGGAGCGCTCATTGCTGTCACGGCCGCCGCGGGCTCCGCCGTGGTGTTCGCGGTCAACTCAGGTTCCGGAGGGGTCACGAGCGCGGCGGCAGCTACGCGCGTCGGGCTCGTTCTGCCGCGCGGGCCGACTGCGACCGACGATGTCCTCGCT
Organism: Thermoleophilia bacterium; assembly: GCA_029865325.1. Classification (GTDB taxonomy): domain Bacteria; phylum Actinomycetota; class Thermoleophilia; order Gaiellales; family Gaiellaceae; genus GMQP-bins7. The sequence continues at coordinate 13,952 of JAOUHF010000048.1, read as the reverse complement.
GCCTACACCGACGGTCTCCTCCGCGCCGAGCGACTGTACGGAATCGACACGGAAACGCTCACCGTGGACGATTCAGAGCCGCAACTGTCTCGGAATGTGCTGAGCCGCCTCGACGACTTCGACCTCCTTCTCGTCGCTGGCACGTCCGCGCACTCGTTGGTAGCGAAGGAGGTTCCCCAGCACCCGGACACCCGCTTCGTGTTCCTCGACCCGCATCTCGACGTGACGGAACTTCAGAAGCTTCCCAACTACACCGACATCTTCTTCAATGAGGGACCGGCTGCGTATCTTGCGGGCACTCTCAGCGCACTCATGGCAAAGGCACGAACGAAGGGGAGGAGTGCGCTTGTTGTCTCGATCGTCGCGGGCGACAAGACCATCAGCCAAAATCAGTTCTTCGGTTTCTGGGCCGGTGCGAAAAACAACGTGCCGGGGATCACGATCCTGCTCGACTACTCGCACGACTTCTCCGATCCCGAGGTCTGCGAGGAGATCGCGAATCGCCAGATCGACAAGGGCTCGCGCGTGGTGTTCGCGGCTGCGGGAACCTGCAGCTTGGGAGCTCTTTCTGCGGCAGCGGTTCGAGGCGTCTGGGGCGTCGGATCCGACGTGGACCGCTCGTACTTAGGCCCGCACGTCCTGGCCTCTGCCGTGAAGCGCCGCGACCAGACAGTCGACTACGTGGTGCGCTCGTTCCTGGACGGAACTCTTCCGCTGGGGCCTCTTGACGTCGGCATCGAACGCAACCTCGTGGACATCGTCGGCATCAATCCCGAGGTTCCGCCGGCATTCCGGAAGACTCTCGCGAGGGTGAAGAAGAACCACATGGCGATCTGGGCGGGGTATTCGACTCCACTCGCGGAAAGCTGACGACGACGTCACGGCCGACGAAGCCGTGCACGAACCCGCGCTCTTGCCAGGTCGAAGACGTGCGTGCCGCCACTCAAGCGACATTCCCGCACACTCGCGCAAGCGGCTCTTGTGCATTGCGAGTTGTCGGCGGCGGTTTAGGAGCAGCCGGTGTTCGTGCCGCAGTCGCGGCACGTGTAGCAGGAGCCCGTCCGAACCATGCGGCCCCCGCAGCGGGCGCACTCGACGGCGTCCTCCCACTGATTGAAGAGGGCCGTCTGGCCGGGCGCTGCGGCACCGACGATCTCCGCTGCGGCTGCGTGATCCCCGGCCTCGTTGTAGGCCGCCGCCAGGCGCTGCTTCACCTCTGCCGTGAGGATCCCGGCTTCCTCCTGCTGGTCGGTGGAGAGGAACTTCTTGCCCATCCAGCGGAAGATGTAGTCGACGAGCGACTTCGCGACCCGGATGTCCGCGTCGTTCGTCATGCCCGAGGGCTCGAAGCGCATGTGGCTGAACTTCGAGACGTAGACCTCGAGCGGGACCCCGTATTGGAGCCCGAGCGAGACCGAGATCATGAACGAGTTCATGAGGCCGGCGAGGGTCGTGCCCTCCTTCGCGATGTCGACGAAGATGTCACCGGGCGTGCCGTCGTCGAACAGGCCGACGTGGATGTAGCCCTCGTACTCGCCGACCTTGAACTTGCGGCCAACCTCGACGCGGTCGTCCGGCAGGCGTCGGCGCTGGGGGTGTCCCGCGAAAGCCGCGCCGACCGGCGCCAGCGTGGTCGCGCCGGCGTTGGACTTTCCTGAGAGTGGCTGCGCAACCTTGCAGTTGTCGCGGTAGATCGCGATCGCCTTGACGCCGAGCTGCCAGGACTCGATGAAGAGCTGGGAGATCTCGTCGACCGTGGTCTCCTCCGGGAGGTTCACGGTCTTGCTCAGTGCTCCCGAAATGAACGGCTGAACCGCGCCCATCATCTTCACGTGGCCCATGTGGCTGATCGCACGGTCGCCGATCGCACAGTCGAACACGGGGTAATGCTCGGTCTTGACGTTGGGAGCGCCGACGACGGTGTTGCGCTCGTCGATGAAGGCGACGATCTCGTCGACCTCGGTCGGCGCGTAGCCGAGCTTGTCGAGCGCCATCGGCACCGTCTTGTTGACGATCGTGATCTCGCCGCCGCCGACGAGCTTCTTCGACTTGACGAGCGAGAAGTCGGGCTCGACTCCGGTGGTGTCGCAATCCATCATGAAGCTGATCGTCCCGGTCGGGGCGAGGACGGTTGCCTGCGCGTTTCGGAAGCCGACGACCTCGCCGATCTCGAGCGCCTCGTCCCACGCGCGGCGGGCGGCCGCAAGCAGGTCGTCCGGAACGGAGCTCGTGTTCTCGATGTTCCCGACCGCTGCGCGGTGCTTCGCGATGACGCCCGTCATCGCGGCGGCGTTCGGCTGGTAGCCGGCGAATGGGCCCATCCGCTTCGCGGACTCGGCCGACTTGCGATACGCGCGCCCGGTCATGAGCGCGGTGATCGCGGCGGCGTATGCGCGACCGTCGTCTGAGTCGTACGGGAGCCCGCGCGCCATCAAGAGTGCACCGAGGTTCGCGTAGCCGAGCCCGAGCTGGCGGAAGGCCTTCGCGTTCCTGTCGATCTCAGGCGTGGGATACGACGAGTAGCCGACTGCGATCTCCTGCGCGAGGAAGACGACGTCGACAGCGTGCTCGAAGGCTTCGATATCGAGCTCGCCGTCTTCACGGCGGAACTTCATGAGGTTCAGGGAGGCGAGGTTGCACGCCGAGTCATCGATGGACATGTACTCACTGCACGGGTTCGACGCGTTGATACGACCCGTGTTCGGGAGCGTGTGCCAGGAGTTGATCGTCGTGTCGTACTGGACGCCCGGGTCGGCGCACTCCCACGCCGCCTCGGCCATCTGCCGGAGGAGGTCGCGGGCGTCGGACGTCTCGACGACAGAGCCGTCGGTGCGTGCGGTGAGGTTCCACTCCTTGCCCTCGATCACGGCCTCCATGAAGGCGTCCGTGACGCGGACCGAGTTGTTTGCGTTCTGGTACTGGATCGAGGACCAATCGGGCGAGTCGAGCGACATGTCGTAGCCCGCCTGCTCGAGCACACGCGCCTTGCGCTCCTCCTTTGCCTTGCACCAGATGAACTCGTCGATGTCCGGGTGGTCGACGTCGAGGACGACCATCTTCGCCGCGCGCCGCGTCTTGCCGCCCGACTTGATCGTGCCGGCAGACGCATCGGCGCCGCGCATGAAGGACACCGGTCCTGAGGCATGGCCGCCCTTCGAGAGCTGCTCCTTCGAGGAGCGCAGCCGCGAGAGGTTCACGCCCGAGCCCGAGCCACCGCGGAAGATGACGCCTTCCCGGCGGATCCAGTCGAGGATCGACTCCATCGAGTCCTCGATCGAGAGGATGAAGCACGCCGAGCACTGAGGCTTCGGCTCGAAGCCGACGTTGAACCAGACCGGCGAGTTGAACGAGGCGTACTGCTTGACGAGGATCGCCTTCAGCTCGGCTTCGAAGGTCTCGGCCTCCTCGTCCGCCGCGAAGTAGCCGCCCTCGCGGCCCCAGCTGCCGATCGTGTCGACGACGCGGCCAATCATCTGCTTCACCGAGCGCTCGCGTTCCGGGGAAGCCATGCGGCCGCGGAAGTACTTCTGGGAGACGATGTTCGTCGCTGTCTGCGACCAGAATTTCGGAAACTCGACGTCCTTCTGCTCGAACGCAGGCCCGTCCTTGCCGGGGATGTGCGCGTGGCGGAGCTCCCACTCGATCTCGTCGAACGGGTCGCGACCCGGGATCGTGAAGAAGCGGCGCGGGGCGACGCTCGCCTCCGCATCGACGATCGAGTTCACGACGTCGCTCTCTGCCGCCGTCTCCGTCACCTGCGCCTGCTCCGCGGTTGCCATCGTTTCCTCCCGAGCTGAGTTCGACATTACGTCTTCCCGCCCAGGCGAGCGAAGTTCGTCATACGAGCGGACTCGGGATGGTAGGACGAGCGCCGGACGGTGCTCAGCGAGGGGAAAATCCCTGCAAAAAGGCCAAAACGCATAAGAGGGCTCATTCTACCGCGGCGGCGTTGCCAGCCGCTGACGGCGAGCCCTAGATGAGCGTGTCGTCGTCGCCGAGGTCGTCGACGAGCGCGGCCTGACGGCGCCGTGAGAAGTATCCGAGACCGCCGGCAGCAAGAAGCGCGAGCGAAAGTCCGCCAAGAACGAGCAAGGGGATCGGCACCGACGAAGGGCCGGATGTATCGATCTCGGGCGCCGCTTGTGGATTGCCGCCCGTACCAGAACCACCATCGCCGTTTCCGCTGCTCGAGCCGCCGCCCGCGTTGCCGTTGTTCCCAGATCCAGGAATACCGTCCCCATCTGGGTCGTTGCCTGGCGTCGGATCGCGGCCACCCGGAGCGAGCTCACCGCGGAGCGAGCTCTGCAGGGCGCGGGTGATGACTTCCTCGGCGTCTGCGTAGTCGCGCAGATCGTCCGGTATCGCGTCGATTGCCTCCTCGTAGCAGTGGGCCGGATAGAGGCGGTCGATGCGACCGTTGTCGAACCAGTCCGCGAGCACCTTCTCGCCGCAGGGCGTCGCTGCGGCGGCTGTGCCACTAAGGGACAGGGCGACGAACGCGCACGCGAGCAGCGTAATGAGCGCCAAAAGCGCGCGGACGGTGCTGTATGTATTCCTGGAATGAGGGTTCACGGCGCGCGGCCGGAAGGAGGGGGTTGATGGAGTCTCCCGGCATGAGGTGATCCGGTGGTGTGGGGAGAGTAAACGATTTGTTAGACGCCGCCGCCCGATAACCTCCCACGAGCTGGCTCGTTCTGGGTCGCTGGTACCGTGGCCGGCCATGGATCGGGCGTCGGAGTCGTCCATTCGGGCGCCCGGGGCTGGAGCGCTTTCGCTCACCTGCCTCGTCGGAGCCGTGCTCGCCGGAGCCATGTTCGCTGGGGACGGATCGGATGTCGGTGGGGTCCTCCCGGTCGGCGGCGCAGCGGTCGGTTTGCTTGCGGCTGCGCTCGTGGTTACGGCGTTCGGTCGCCTTCCGGCTCCACGAGTCGGCCGCTCGGGAGCGGTGCTCGTCGCGGCGATGGTCGCGCTCGCCGTATGGACCGGCGCGACGATTGCGTGGTCGATCGTCCCGGATCGAAGTTGGGACTCGTTCAACAAGACCGCTGCGTATGCTGCGTTTCTCGGACTCGGGATCGTCCTTGCGTCTGCCGGTGGCCGCTTCTCGACGCGCCTTGCTGCGTCGATGCTCTCGTTGGTCGTTGCGATCACTCTCACGTGGGCTCTGCTTGCGAAGGCGGTTCCGGCGCTCGATCCCGACGGCGATCGGGTCGCTCGACTTCGCGAGCCAGTGGGTTACTGGAACGCGCTCGCTCTCCTCGCAGACATCGCGCTCGCACTCGGCCTGTGGCTCGGGACAGGCCCGGGGCATCGCCGAGGAATACGGATCGCCGGCGGTCTCCTCGTGTACGTGGCCATGCTTTCGCTGCTCCTCACGCTGTCGCGGGCGGGCGTCCTCGTCGGCGTCGGTGTGCTCGTGCTTTGGCTGGCTCTCTCGAGCGCGCGAGTGGAGAGCGGACTGCTGCTCCTCGCGTCGGGGACACCGGCGTTGCTTGTGGGTGCCTGGGCGTTCACCCGACCTGCGCTCACCGAGGACGTCGCGACACGCTCCGACCGCGTCGCGGACGGTGCCGTGTTCGGGATCCTCGCGCTGGTCGGAGCAGCTGTCGTCGTCACGCTCACGGCACTCGGAACACGTCGGTCGCTCTCGGAGGATTCCCGCCGACGCGTCGGTCGAGCGCTCGTCGTGGTGGCCTCCGTCTGCGCGGTTGCCGCCCTCGCAGGGCTCGGTGTCGCGACGGCCAAGGCGGTCTCGTCCGGCAGATCCTGCTCGGAGGTCGTGAACGACCCGAGTCGCTTCGAGTCGCTCGACCCGAACAACAGGCTTTGCTGGTGGGGAGAGGCGTGGGACGTCTTCGCCGGACACTCGCCGCAGGGAGCGGGGGCGGGCACGTTCGAGGTCGCACGAAAGCGCTACCGGCCGGACTCGCGAACGGTGCTCGAGCCGCACAGCGTTCCGCTACAGCATCTCGCCGATGGCGGAGTCGGCGCGCTCGTGCTCTTCCTCGGGCTGATCGGGGCGGCGGTAGCCGCCTGCGTGTGCGCGCTCCGTCGGCTCGACGGGCCGGAGCGTGCCGCAGGAGCGGCGCTCGTCGCCGCGCCGGCCGCTTACCTTGCCCACGCGCTCGTGGACTACAACTGGAACTTCCTCGCGGTCACGGCGCCGATGATGGTCGCGCTCGGCGTGCTTGTCGTCGCCGGTCGCTCGCCCGGTGGGCGCCGCACGCGTCCGCTCCTCGCCGTCGCTGTCGTTCTCGTCGCCGCAGTTGTTCTCGGCTCATTCGCCTTCCCGCGGCTCGCGGACCGAATGGAACGCAGCTCCACTCGTGCTCTCGCGTCGGGCGATCTCGAGCTCGCGAACGATCGAGCGCGCTGGGCGCGCTTCTTCAATCCGCTCTCGGCGGATCCGCTGTTCGCGCTCGCTCGCGTCGAGGAGGAGCGTGGACGGTTCGGGCACGCCGAGCGGCGCTACATCCGAGCTGTCGAGCTGCAACCGGACAACCCGGAGACCTGGTACACGCTCGGACTCTTCGAGTTCGAGGCGCTCGAGAACCTCTGCGCCACGTATCGGTTCCTAAACAACTCCTACACACTCGATCCGTCAGGAAACCAATGGGTAACGGGCGGGCCGCTCGACATCGGGCGGGACGCCGTCAACCAAGGTGGCTGCGCGCCCGGTTCCTAGGAGCCGAGGATGAAGACCACGTGCGCGCGCCCGAGCTCGCCAGCGCGCATTCCGTCGAGAGGGCTGACGAGCTTCACGCCCAGATCCTTCCCGAGGCGATTCCCCTCACCCGCGAAGCCCGGCTTGTACATGACGAGACTCCGTGCGATTTGGCGGGAGGCGTTCCCGACGGTGCCGACCTTGTAGCCGCGCGACTGAACCTGCGACGCTGCGACGGCCGCCGCGCCGGTTCGGCCGTTCCCGTTCAACACCATGACGACGGTGCGCGAGCGCGGCACTTTGGCCGACGGGACAGGAGCGGGCTTGAGGGCTGTCGCGCGCTTCGCCTGTGGCGCGGGCGAGAGCACGCGCTCTTGGGCGGCGAGCTGCAGGCGATCGGAGAGCGCGCCCATCAGTGCACCGCCGCCGATCACGACCAGGAGGAAGAGCTCGGCGACTGCGACAGCGGCCGCGATGTACGCCGCCGTACGCCACGGGCGGATGAGCGCGTCGGGACCGGGAAGAGGATGATCCACGGGCGCTCGTTTCGCCCGCAGCGCCTCTACTCCTTCTGGTCCCCCTGCAACCAGTCCCAGGTCGCCTGCAGTCCATCCTCGAGTTCGACCATCGCGCGGAACCCGAGCTCATGTGCAGCGAGCTCCGGATCGAGGGAGCTTCGCTGCAACTCGCCGAGCCGCGCCGGCGAGTGCTCGGCCCGTGCATCCGACCCCGCAACTCGGGCACAGAGCGCGTACAGATCGACGACCGACGTCTCGCGTCCCGTGCCGACGTTGAACACTCCCCCCTCCTGTCCGACGGCCGCGGTCGTCGCGCGGGCGACATCGCCGACGTACACGTAGTCCCTCGTCTGCAGTCCGTCTCCGAATACGTACGCCTGCTCCGCGCGGGCAAGTGCACCAAGGAAGATCGCAACCACGCCTGCCTCCCCGTGGGGGTCCTGTCTGGGCCCGTACACGTTCCCGAAGCGCAGCGCGACGTGGATCGTCCCGTACAGACGGTTGTGGGCGCGGATGTACTCCTCGCCTGCGAGCTTGGCCGTTCCGTACGGTGAGACCGGCTCGCGCGGGGCAGTCTCGACGGCTGGCCTTTCGCACTCTCCGTAGATCGCACCACCGGTCGAGCTGAAGATGACCTGGGCGCCGTGACGTCGTGAGGCTTCGAGCACGCGGATCGTGCCGAGGACGTTCACCTCGGCGTCCTCGACCGGGCGCTCGACCGAGACGCGCACGTCGGCCTGAGCTGCGAGATGAAAGATCGCCTCGGGCCTCGCGTGGTCGAAGACGTCGTCGAGTGGCTCGCGAATGTCGCGGACGTGCAGCTCGGCTGCTGCCGCGACGTTCTCGCGCTTCCCGGTGGCGAGCGAATCGACGACGGTGACCTCGTCGCCGCGCGCGACGAGTGCGTCGACCACGTGTGAGCCGATAAAGCCCGCGCCTCCTGTCACCAGCGCTCGCACGGCCAGCATCCTACGGACGGCCGTAGGATGCGGCCGATGTTCGTCACGTTCGAAGGGCTCGACGGCTCGGGAAAATCGACGCAGGCCGAGCTCCTCCGCAAGCGGCTCGAAGCGGACGGTGAGGACGTGATCGTCACCCGTGAGCCCGGCGGGACCGAGCTCGGGGAGAAGATCCGAGATCTCGTGCTGCACGGGGGTCACGTCACGCCCTGGGCGGAAGCGCTGTTGTACGCGGCGGCGCGCGCCCAGCACGTCGACGACGTGATCAGACCGGCGCTGGAGAGGGGCGCGTCGGTCATCTGCGATCGCTATGTGGACTCGTCGGTCGCGTACCAAGGCGTCGCGCGCGAGCTCGGGCTCGAGCGAGTGCTCGACCTCAATCTCACCGCCGTGGGCGGACTGATGCCCGATCGCACGATCCTGCTGGCGCTCGACGTCGCCCACCTGCCGGACCGGCTGCGCCGCCAGCACGATCGGTTGGAGCGCGAGTCGGGCGATTTCCACGCGCGCGTGGCCGCCGGCTACCGAGAGCTGGCCGCTCGCTTCCCCGAGCGAATCGTCGTTCTCGACGGCACGCTTCCGGCGGAGACGATCGCCGAGGAGGTGTATGGAGCACTTCGCGTCCGTTCCTGAGCAGCCCGAAGCCAAGCGCCTGCTCGAATCCGCCCTCGCGGAGGGAGGCGCACAGGCATTTCTGCTGCACGGCCCACCCGGAGTCGGGAAACGGACTGCCGCATTCGCGTTCGCGACCGCTCTGCTCGGCGACGACCGGCGCGTCGAGGCGCGCACCCATCCCGACCTGTATCTGCTCGAGCCCCTCGGAGAGATGATCCGGATCGATGACGTGCGCGCGCTTCGGCACGACGTGCAAATGCGCCCGTTCGAGGCCGACCGCCGCGTGTACCTCGTCCTCGACGCGCAGCGGATGAACGAGGATGCCGCCGATGCGCTGCTCAAGGATCTCGAAGAGCCGCCGCCCTATGCGGTGATCGTGCTCGTGGCGAGCGAGCTCGGCCCGCTCCCTCCGACGATCCTCTCACGGTGCCAGCTGGTTCCGTTTCGCCGGCTCTCCGAGAAGGCGGTCCGCGAGTGGATCGCCGCACAGGCTCCGGATCGCAGCGAGGGCGAGGTGCGGGCGCTCGCACGCGCGTCGGCCGGTCGGCTCGATCGCGCGCGCCGGTTGCTCGACCCCGACGGGGCAGCCCGACGCGATGCGCTGATTGTCGCGGCTCGTTCGGTCTACCTCGACTCCGAGTTCGAACCCGCCGACGCCGCGGCTGTGCTGCTCGCTGCGGCGGATGCGAGGGGAGGGGAGGCGAAGGAGGGAGAGCAAACCTTGGTCGAGGGGCTCGATCTCGCGGCTCGCGAGGCCGACCAGAGGGTCCGGCGGGCGGAGCGTGGGGCCGAGCGGGAGGAGCTGCTCGCCGGCCTCGAGGGCCTCGAGGCCTGGTACCGCGACCTCGTGGTCGTTGCGGCGGGGGCCGAGGCGGCCGTCGTCCACGCTGACCGTCTGGAGGATCTGCGCGCCGACGCGGCGCTCGACTTCGGCGACGGGGCGATCGGAGCTGCTGAGGCGGTGCGCGAGACGTGGCGTGCCCTCGAGGAGTTCAACCTCAACCCGTCCCTCGCCCTCGAGGCGATGTTCATCTGCGCCTTCCGCGAGCTCGCTGGCGCGCAGGCGATCCGCGCCTGACCCCGGCTACACTCAGTCGTCTTCGCCGACGTAGCTCAGCTGGTAGAGCACTTCACTCGTAATGAAGGGGTCCGCGGTTCGAGTCCGCGCGTCGGCTTCAGGGATCGTGCGGTCTGACGGGCCGGCGCGTTCGGCCTCGGGCACGGCACGCACCACCGCTCCGGGTACCGTTGCGAGGATGGAGCTGTGCGGCGTCTGCGGCGGGGGTCTTCCCGAAGTCTCGGTCCGTCTCCGTGACCCGTTCTGCAGCCGAGCCTGCGCGCAGGAGCACCACGGGACGGGCACTCGTGACGAGCGGCAGCGCGCCTCCCGGCAGCACCTGGAGCGCGCGATCGAGGACGGCACCGACCCGTGGAGCATGGAGCTTCGCCGCGTGACGGTCGACGAGCGCACGAAACTGATCGCCGAAGGTCGCTACTGGGAGCAGTTCACGAAGGCGTTTCGCGACTACCTGATCGCGCAACGCGATCCGAAGCAGGTCGCGACCGTGACGTGGTTCTCGTACCGGGAGCGCGGCCCGATCATGCGCCGGTTCGAGGTCGAGGATCCCGAGGACGCTCCCGGGAGGAGTGGGCGCTGGCAGGGCCGGCACTCGGCCTGAGCTCGATCCGACGCGCTCACGAGCAGCAAAGCGCAGGGCTAGGCTGCCCGATGTGCCCCTCGTCGCCACCCGTGGACTGACGAAGCGCTACGGGGACGTCGTCGCGCTCGACGGGCTCGATCTCGAGCTGGAGCCCGGGGTGATCGGCCTCGTCGGCGCCAACGGTGCCGGGAAGAGCACGCTCCTGCGGATCCTGCTCGGCCTCGTCGAGCCCACCTCCGGCTCGGCGGAGATGTTCGACCTCGACGTGGTCGCGCAGGGCCCCGCGGTGCGGCGGCTGATCGGCTACATGCCAGAGCACGATTGCCTGCCGCTCGACGTGAGCGCGACGGAGTTCGTCGCGCACATGGCCCGGCTGAGCGGTCTTCCTCGCGCCGCGGCGCGCGAGCGGACAGCCGAGACGCTGCGTCACGTCGGCCTCTTCGAGGAGCGTTATCGCGAGATGCGGGGGTACTCGACGGGCATGCGGCAACGCGTCAAGCTCGCGCAGGCGCTCGTGCACGATCCGCGACTGATGCTGCTCGACGAGCCGACGAACGGGCTCGATCCCGAGGGGCGCGACGAGATGCTCGATCTCGTGCGCCGAATCGGTAACGACTTCGGGCTCTCGATCGTCATGTCGTCGCACCTGCTCGCCGAGATCGAGCGCGTGTGTGACTACCTCGTCGTCATCGAGGGCGGTCGGCTCGTCCAGTCCGATCGAATCGGCGCTTTCACGGGTCGCACCGAGACGCTCACCGTCGAGGTCGACGGGGACGGCGCAGCCCTCGCCGCCTACCTCCGAGACCACGGGCACGAGGCGCGGGACGAGCGCCACGTCGTCGCGGTCGACCTCGTGGATCGAGCGACGTACGACGCAGTTCGCGACGGCGCGATCTCGCTCGGCCTCGGGCTCGTCCGCATCGAGCAGCGCCGGCAGAGGCTCGAGGATCTGTTCGAGGACGAGGTGGAGCTCGGTGCCTGAGTCCCCGGCTGCGACCAGCAGCATCTACGACCTCGGCTACCGAGGCTACGACGGGCCGCGCGCCGGGCGGCGGAGCGCGCTGCAGACGCTCTACGCGAGCAGCCTGCGAGCCGCCTTCGGGCTCGGCCGACGCACGTCGAGCAAGATCGTCCCGTTCGGCCTGACGATCCTCGCGTTCGTTCCCGCGGTCATCCAGCTCGGCGTCGGGGCGATCACGAGCGGCCTCGATGCGAACATCGAGATCTTCGAGCATCACGACTACTTCGGCTACGTGCAGATCGTGCTCGTCCTCTTCGCCGCCGCAGTCGCGCCCGAGCTCGCTGGCCGCGATCAGCGCAACCGGACGCTTTCCCTCTACTTCTCCCGCTCGCTTTCCCGGGTGGACTACGTTGCCGCGAAGCTCGCGGCGCTCACGAGCGCGATGCTCGTGCTCACACTCGGCCCGCAGCTCGTGCTGTTCGTCGGCAACGGGATGTCCGGCGACGATCTCGGCGGGTACCTCCGCGACAGCTGGGACCTCGTGTTCCCGATCCTTGCCGGCTCGCTGCTGGTCTCGGCGACGATCGCGGCCGTCGGGCTCGTGATCGCCTCGTACGTTCCGCGGCGCAGCTTCGCGACGGCCGCGATCATCGGCCTCTTCGTACTGACGCTCGCCGTCGCGAACATCCTCATGGAGTCGATCGACCCGGCGTATGCGCAGTACGCGCTTCTCACCAGCCCGGTCGCCTGGGAGGGTGCCATCCTCTGGCTGTTCGGCGAGCAGCCGGGCTCCGACAACGTCCTTCGGGACGCGACCTTCGAGGGTGCCGTCTACCTCGCCGCCGCCCTTGCAACGATCGCCGTCGCCGCTGCTCTCACCCTCCGTCGCTTCCTGCGGATCCAGGCGTGACCGAGCCGCTCTCATCCGTCCGCCCAATACCCACTCCGTCGCCGGGCGCGACGATCGTCCTGGCCGACGTCTCACGCTGGTACGGCAACGTCGTCGCCGTGAACGCGATCTCGTTCGAGGTCTCTCCCGGGATCACCGGCCTGCTCGGGCCGAACGGGGCCGGGAAGAGCACCCTGCTTCACGTGCTCTCCGGGCTCCTCGCGCCCTCGGCGGGCGCGGTCTCGGTGCTCGGCGAGGACCCGTGGCGCAACCCGGCTCTCTACCGGAGGCTGGCGCTCGTCCCGGAGCGCGAGGCGGTGTACGAGCGGCTGACCGGATACGACTTCGTGCTCGCGTGCGCGCGCCTGCAGGGCCTCGACGATCCGCATGCCGCGACGCGTCGGGCGATCGCTACGGTCGACCTCGAGGACGAGGCCAACCGGGTCACGCGCGGCTACTCGAAGGGCATGAAGCAGCGCATCAAGGTTGCCGCCGCGCTCGTCCATGACCCAGACGTGCTGCTGCTCGACGAGCCGTTCAACGGCGCCGACCCGCGCCAGCGGCTGCACCTGACCCGCGTTTTCGAGCGCCTGGCGGCCGACGGTCGCACGATCGTGTTCTCCTCGCACATCCTCGAGGAGGTCGAGCGGCTTGCCGAGCGCGTGCTCGTGATCGTTGCCGGCCGGCTCGCTGCGGCGGGCGACTTCCGCGAGATCCGCCACCTGATGACCGACCGCCCGCACACGTTCACGCTGCGGTCGACGGGCGACCGCGAGCTTGCTGCTGCTCTCATGGCGCACGAGAGCGTGCTCGGCGTCGAGATCGGCGCCGAGCAGCTCACCGTGCGCACCGCGCAGCTCGGCGCCTTCGCGCGCGCCGCCCCTGTCATAGCGGCCGCTCGCAACGTCTCGATCCTCGAGTTGCGGCCGACCGACGAGTCGCTCGAGCGCGTGTTCTCGTACCTGGTGCGGAAATGAGCGTCATCTTCCGGCTCACGATGCGGCAGATGCTCGGTCGGGGCCGGACGATCACGATGGTCGTACTCGCGCTGCTGCCCGTCGCGCTGGCGGTCGTGTACCGACTTGGCAGCGAGGACACCGAGCCTGGGCGCTGGGCCGTCGAGGGCTTCGAAGGCCTGATCGTGACGACGCTGCTACCTCTTGCTGCCGTCGTCTACGGGACAGCCGTGCTCGGCGCTGAGATCGAGGACGGAACGGCGGTCTACCTCCTGTCGAAACCGGTCTCGCGCGCACGGATCGTGCTGGCGAAGCTCGCGGCGAGCTGGGTCCTCACCTCGGCGACTGTTCTTCTCGCGGCTGTCGGGGCGGGGACGGTCGCGCTATACGGTGAGGCGCACGACCGGATCGTGCTCGGCTTCGGCGTCGCCCTCGTCGCCGGCGCACTCGTCTACTCGGCCCTCTTCTTGTTGTTGAGCCTCGTCACGAGCAGGGCGCTGATCGCGGGGCTCGTCTATGTCTTCGTCTGGGAGGGGGTCGTCAACTCGCTCTTCGCGGGCACGCGCCTCCTGAGCGTGCGTCACTACACGCTCGGCATTGCAGACGCGATCGTCGATGTGCCGTCCGGTGTCTTCGACGCAAAGCTCGGCTTCGTCAGCGCCATCGCGCTGATGGCCGCCGTGGGGCTCGGGGCCACGTGGTATGCGGTACGCCGACTGCAGCGATTCG
>JAOUHF010000145.1 GCA_029865325.1 Thermoleophilia bacterium | reverse complement strand
GGTCAGCCCAGTTGCCCTCCACCGTCAGCACCTGCCGGAAGCCCTGCATGATCTCCTTGATCCCGGGCGGCAGCGGCTGCAGGAAGCGCAGGTGGAGCGACGAGACCCGCCGCCCCTCGTCGCACAGGCGCTCGACCGATTCCTCGATCACGCCCTTCGTGCTGCCCCAGCCGACGATCAGCAGGTCGCCCTCCGGCTCACCGAAGACGGGCGGCGGCCTCAGCGTCTTCTGCAGCGCGATGAGCTTCAGGCTGCGATGGCGCAGCCCTTCCTCGTTGCTGTCGGCGTCGTACGCCACGTGGCTGTCCCGGTCGTGCGCGAGGCCGGTGAGCGTGTGCATGCCGCCCGGTTGGCCGGGAACGAAGCGCCTCGCGATACCGGTCACCGGATCCCACTCGTACGGCCGCGCTCCCTCGGGCACGGGCGCCTGGTCAACGGGTGGGGCAAGCCAGTCCTCGCTGAACATCGGCCGCGGAAACGGCTGCTGGGCGGTGGCCAGGCTCGCGTCGGAGAGGACGACCACGACGATGTTGAAGGACTCGGCGATCTTGCGCGCCGTGATCACCGAGTAGAAGCAGTCCTCGATACCGCTCGCCGCCATCACGACCTTGGGGGCGTCGCCGTGGCTGCCGAAGATGGCGGCCAGCAGGTCGCCCTGCTCGACCTTCGTCGGCTGGCCGGTGCTCGGCCCGCCGCGCTGGACGTTGATCACGACGAGCGGGATCTCCGCCATCGAGGCGAGTCCCATCGCCTCCTGCTTCAGCGAGAAGCCGGGGCCCGACGTGATGGTGACTGCAACCTTGCCCGCGTAGGAGGCGCCGATGGCGAACGAACAGGCGGCGATCTCGTCCTCGGCCTGGTGGACGATCCCGCCGACTCGCTCGAACATCTCGCTCAGGTAGTGCGAGGCTGAGGTGGCGGGCGTGATCGGGTACATCGCGCAGATGTCCATGCCGGACGCGAGCACGCCTAGCGCGAGCGCAGTGTTGCCGTTGACGACGACCTGCGGCTCCTTCGGGCGCTCGGCGGGGATTTCGTAGCGGAAGTCGAGGTTCTCCTCCGCCCAGGCAAAGCCCGCGTCGAGTAGCTCCACGTTCTGCCTGATCACCTGCTCGTCCTTCTTGCCGAAGACGATGGCGATCTGCTCGCGCGCAAGCCGCAGATCGAGGCTGTAGAGGTTGCAGAGGATGCCGAGCACGAACATGTTCTTCCCGCGCCGCGGATCGCCCACGAGCTTGCGGCACTCGACCTCCATCGGGATCTCGATCACGTTGTAGCCGCCCTCGACGAGGCTCTCGACCGTCTCGACATAGGCGGCGGCGATCTTCGGGTCGCCGTGCTCGGCCCACATGCTCTCGAGCAGGATCGTGGCGCCCGGCCTGAACTCTCCCGCCCTGACGCGGCCGAGCAGCACCTGCTCGTTGAACCCGACGGCGAGGTCGGTCTCGTCCCCGCCGTTCGTCACGCGCCGCTGCCCGATCCGGATGCGAACACCGCTCGCCCCGGCAACGCTGCGCGCCGGCGGCTGGATCTCGGCGGGGATGATCTCCACAGTCCAGATCCCGTTGCCCATCTTCGCCGCGATGGCGCCGAGCGACTGGCCGCAGCGCTGTGCGCCCTCACCCGAGTCGCTGATCACCTCGACGATGTGCTCGCTCAGCGTGACCGCGTCCTTCTTGCTGACCGACGGCCGGTCCTGATCCCTGCGGGCGGTACCGGACTCCGGTGTCAGCACGTCACTCAGGGCCTGTCTCCCATCGTCGCCCTCACACGCTCACTCTCGCGTAATCGTGCTCGTGGAGATCGATGCCGAAACGCTTGCCGTCACTACCGCTGCGCTCGGGCAGGTAGACGACGTTGGTGTCGCGCAGCCCCAGGTACTCCTTCATCGCGGCCGCCGCCTTGCGCCCAGCGCCCATCGCCTCGATCACCGTCGCGGCTCCCGTGACGATGTCGCCGCCCGCCCAGACGCCCGCGATCGAGGTGGCAAGGCTCTCGTCGGCGACGATGTATCCGCGGTCGTTCAGCCGCAGCGACGAGGTCTGGCCGAGGATCGGGTTCGCGTTCGTCCCGATCGCGTAGACGACCATGTCGACGTCCATCTCGAACTCGCTGTCCGGCACGGACACCGGCCGTCGCCGTCCCGACTCGTCCGGTTCGCCGAGTTCCATGCTCTGGCAGCGCAGGCCGCGAACGTTCGAGTCGTCGTCGCCGAGGATCTCGACCGGACTCGTCAGCCAGTGGAACTCGATGCCCTCCTCCTCGGCGTGATGAATCTCCTCGGCCCGAGCCGGCGCCTCGATGCGCGTCCGCCGGTAGACGCAGTAGACCGTCTCCGCGCCGAGGCGAAGGCAGACGCGCATCGCGTCCATGGCGGTGTTGCCGGCGCCGATCACGGCGACGCGCTTGCCGGGTTGCAGCGGCGTATCGAAGTCCGGGAAGTCCCGCGCCCGCATCAGATTGCAGCGGGTGAGCAGCTCGTTCGCCGAGAGCACGCCCGCAAGCGACTCGCCCGGAATGCCCATGAAGCTCGGGTACCCCGCGCCGGTGCCGATGAAGACTGCGTGGTAGCCCATCTCGGTGAGTAGCTGCTCGACGGTGAAGAGCCGGCCGACGAGTGTGTTGCACTCGAACGTGATCCCGAGCTGTCTCAGCTTGTCGATCTCCGCGTCGATCACCTCGTTCGGCAGGCGGAAGTCGGGGATGCCGTACTTGAGGACGCCGCCCGCCTCGTGGAAGACCTCGTAGACGGTCACCTCACAGCCTGCCTTGGCCATGTCGGCAGCGCAGGCCATGCCGGCCGGGCCCGACCCGACGATGGCGACGCGAAGCCCGCTCGGCTCGACATACGGGACGCTTTCCCAGCCCTCGGCGATCGCCATGTCGCCGACGAAGCGCTCCAGCCGGCCGATCGCCACCGGCTCGAGCGTGTCGACAATCGTGCAGACGCCCTCGCACTGCGTCTCCTGCGGGCAGACCCGGCCGCAGATCGCCGGCAAGAGGTTCGTGTCGGTGATCGTCTCGTAGGCGCCGTGGAAGTTCTTCTCGGTGATCTTGAGGATGAAAGCGGGGATGTCAATCTCGACGGGACAGCCGCGAACACACGGCTCGTCGGGGCAGAAAAGGCACCGCTCCGCCTCGCGCAGCGCCTCCTCGAGCGTGTAGCCGCAAGTGACCTCTGCGAAATTGGTCGCCCGGATGTCGGGGTCCTGCTCCTGCATCGGCGTCCGCTCCTGCGGGATCGTGCGGATCGTCTTCTTCGGTGGCATCGAGGTCTCCCGCTCCCAGTCACCGATCCGCCGCGGGACGTGTCCCGATCAGAGGTGGCGGCTCGCGCTGAGCCTCGGCGTCCGCCCGGACGCGGCAGGCTTCCTGCCAGCGCTCGAGGGCGTCCGTCTCGCTCGCCCTGAAGCGCTGCAGGCGCGCCATGAGGTCGTCGAAGTCAACCGCGTGGCCGTCGAAATCCGGCCCGTCCACGCAAGCGAACTTCACCTGGTCGCCCACTCTGACGCGGCACCCGCCGCACATGCCCGTGCCGTCCACCATCACGGGATTCATGCTCACGAGCGTCTTGATCCCGTGCGGGCGCGTGGTCTCCGCACAGAACTTCATCATGATCGGCGGGCCGATCGCCACCAGCTCGTCGATGTCGGAGTGGTGGGCGATCGCCTGCTCGATGCCCGCGGTCACGAGCCCCTTGATCCCCTCCGAGCCGTCGTCGGTGCAGACGATGAAC
This sequence comes from Thermoleophilia bacterium, assembly GCA_029865325.1. Taxonomy (GTDB): domain Bacteria; phylum Actinomycetota; class Thermoleophilia; order Gaiellales; family Gaiellaceae; genus GMQP-bins7. The sequence goes on along the minus strand of JAOUHF010000145.1, from coordinate 728 downwards.
TCGTCGCAGACGGCGCGGAACTTGTCCTCCCAAAACATGAGCTCCTTGCTCCGAAAGCCGATCACGCCGATCACGTAGGCGCCGCTCTGCTTGTAGGCGCGCGCCTGGGGATAGACCGGGGCGACACCGAGGCCGCCGCCAACGCAGACGACTTTCCGCGCGAGCCCGATGTGGCTCGGGATGCCCATAGGCCCGACGAGCGCGTAGAGGCTCGTGCCGACCTGGCAGCGCTCCTGCATCTCCTTCGTCGTCTTCCCCACTGCCTGGACGACCAGGGTGACCGTGCCTCTGTCGCGATCGAAGTCGGCCAGGGTGAGCGGGATCCGCTCGCCGTGCTCGTGCTCCATGACGATGACGAACTGGCCGGGCCTGGCGGCCCTCGCCATCAGCGGGTGACGAATCTCGAGCAAGTAGGTGACGTCGGAGAAGTCCTCCCGGCGAACGATCTCAAACTGCGACGTCTTGCGCGAATCAGCTGTCACGTCCGTCCTTCGACGTTCAACGCTATCTACGTATCGGCCGTCTTCTACCCGAACGATACGTCGCCGGGCAGTCATCGTCGTGGGAACACCGACCCCCGGGCGTATGTCCATGCGCGAGCGCCGCTCGGAAGCTCCGGGCTTGTCGGCGTCGGTCGCTTCCCGCGCACACGGCCGGGCCGTATAGTAAGGCTGAGACGGAGGTGCCCATGAGTACGACGCTGACGGCTCTTGCCTGTGCCCAGTGCG
>JAOUHF010000047.1 GCA_029865325.1 Thermoleophilia bacterium | reverse complement strand
ACTCCTAGCTCGTAGAGGAGCCAGCGCAGCTCGAGGTTGATCGCGCGTGTCGTCAGATCCAGCGCGTCGAACCGTGCGCGCGAGCCGTCGATCTCCGAGATCTTCGGGATGTCCGCAAACGGCTCGGCGAGGCCGCGCGCGTCGTACGTGATCTTCCTCTCACCTACCGCTGCCACTTCGACTCCTCCTCAACTCGTATGTGTTGTGCTCGGTTTGAGATGAGCACGGGCTGATGGCCGAAGGGCGATTCACTCGCCCGAAGGCCAGACGAACGTTGATGGGGGAGCAGCGCTCGAGGAGGGGGTTCGTGGGGGAACCAGGGGTTCCCCCACGCTGCTACCGCTGCCACACCAGCACCTCGCGCTCGTAGGGGTCGTAGGTATCGATCTCGCGTTCGAGGATCGCGCGGATGGCGATCTCCTCGGACGCGATCGCGACGAGGTCGTCCGATTCGTAGAGGACGAGCGGCTTGGCCGCCAGCTCGTCCTTGGCCACGCCGAGCTCGTCCTTGGTCACGGCGATGTACGTGAAGACGCCGTCGAGCTCATCGAGCGAGGAGTGCATCGCCTCCTCGAGGGTCGCGCCGTTGCCCATCTCTTGGGCGAGGTACACGGCGATGATCTCCGAGTCGCACTCCGACATGAACCGGCGGCCTGCCCGCTCGAGGCGGCGCCGCCACATGAAGTAGTTCGTCAGTTGGCCGTTGTGGACAACGGCGACGTCGGAGTACGGATAGGCCCAGTACGGATGTGCGCCGGCGATGTCCACTTCCGACTCCGTCGCCATGCGGACGTGGCCGATCGCGTGCGTTCCGGTAAACGACGAGAGGCCGTATTGCTCGTGCACGGACTCGGCGTCGCCGAGGTCCTTGATGATCTCCAGAGTGCGGCCGAGCGAGAGCACCTCTGCGTCCGGGATGTCTTCGACGAAGTCCGCTAGCAGCTTGAGGTCGCCGCCGTACTCGAAAGAGACGCGGAACGCGTACGGCGTCTCCTCCTCGACCTCGTGGATCCGGGCGCCGAGTGCCGCGAGGCGGGACTCGACTTCGAAGCGATGCCGGCGGAGCCGGTCCTCGAACTCGAAGTCACGGGGCGTGTTGGCGTCAGCAAGCTTGTAGCGCATGACGAGATTGCCGTTTTCGGGACTGCCGTACAGCGCGTACCCGGTCGAGTCCGGCCCGCGGTGCTTCATCGACTGAAGCATCCGCGTCATCTCGTCCCCGATCGGGTGCTGCGACCCGTCGCGGTAGATGATCCCCGCTATTCCGCACATCTCGGTGTCGTGCCTCCTCGGCCAGCCCCTTACGGTAGGACGTCCAGGTACTCCTTGACGTCCCACTCGGTGACGGTAGCGCAGTAGCGCTCCCACTCGTCCCGCTTGTAGTGCATGAAGACCCTGTACATCTCGTCGGGCATCGCACGCTTGATGACTTCGTCGCCTTCGAGCGCATCGAGCGCATCGCCGAAGGTCATCGGGATCTTCTTGACCTCCTTACCCTCTGCCATCGCCTCGTAGATGTTCCGCTCCTCGGCCTCGCCGGGATCGAGCTTGCGTTCGATGCCGTCCCACATCGCCATGATCAGTGCCGACATCGAGAGGTACGGGTTCACGGCCGAGTCGACCGAGCGGTACTCGAAGCGGCCCGGGGCTGAGACGCGCAGCGCGGTCGTCCGGTTCTGGTAGCCCCAGTCGGCAAACACCGGTGCCCAGAAACCCGTGTCCCACAGCCGACGATACGAGTTGACCGTCGACGCCGTGACAGCCGTGAGCGCGCCAAGGTGCTCAAGGATGCCGCCGATTGCATAAAGGCCGATCTGGCTGGGCTTCTGCGTGTCCTCCGTCTCGGGCATGAACGAGTTCTCGTCGCCTCTCCAGAGCGATATGTTGTGGTGGCAACCATTCGCCGAGACGCCCATGAACGGCTTCGGCATGAAGCACGGGAATGCCCCCATCTCGCGGCCGACCTGGCGGCATATCTGCCGGTACGTCGAGAGGTTGTCTGCGGTCTTCTCGGCGCGGTCGAAGTTGAAGTTCAGCTCGAGCTGGCCCGGCGCATCTTCGTGGTCGCCCTGGATCATGTCGAGGCCCATCGCCTGGCCGTACTCGATCACCTTGTGAATGATCGGCTGGAACTCCGAGAACTGGTCGATGTGGTAGCAGTAGGGCTTCGAGAGGCCCTCGACAGAGGGCTCGCCGTCCTCGCCGAGCTTGAGCCACATCATCTCGGGCTCGGTGCCGGCGCGGAGATGCAGGCCCGTCTTCTCCTCGAACTCCCGCTGGTGGCGATGGAGGTTGCCGCGGCAGTCCGACGTGAGAAAAGCGCCGGGATTCTCGCGCTCCTCGCGGTTGCGGAAGAGCGTGCACCACACCCGCGCGACCTTGGGGTCCCACGGGAGTGGCTGAAACGTCTCCGGTTCGGGAAGCCCGACGAGCTCGGCGGCCTCGGGGCCGTAGCCGATGTATTCGCCGTGACGATCGGTGAAGAGGTTCGCAGTCGCTCCGTAGACGAGCTGGAACCCCTTCCGCGCCATGGTCTCCCAGTGCGGGGCCGGAACTCCCTTGCCCATGATGCGGCCGGTGACGGAGGGGAACTGGTAGTAGACGTACGTGATCCCCTCGGCGTCGATCCGCCGGCGGACCTCTTTCACGAGCTCGTCACGTCCCGCTGCGTCGCCGAAGCGCTCCAGGTCGGTCGCCACCGTGCCTCCCTTTCTCCCAGTCCGAAGTCGGTCGAGCGGGAGCGTAGTCAGCCGATGACGATCGTGCACGTCGAGCGGTGCCGGCGTGATGCCGGCCCCGCCCTGGCGTTCGTCAATGCACGAGCAGGACGTCGCAATCTGCGTGATGGGCGACGTCGTCGCTGCCGCTTCCGAGGACTCGCGACAGATGGGGATGATGGCTCATCCCGAGCACGATCAGGTCCGCCTTCTCGTGGTCAGCGAGCTCGACGATGGTGTGGCCGGGCTCTCCGAGTCCCGTGACCGCTTTCGCGGCAATGCCCTGCCCGGACAGGACTGTGGTCGCGTCCCCCGCGAGCACCCTGTGCCGCTCGGGAGGGTCGGCTGGGTCGTAGGGGCCCGATCCCGCGTCCCGCCATGTGCATCACCGGAGCGACGCTCGTGACGACGACCGTTGCGCTCAGAGCTTTGGCGAGTTCGGCGGTCTTCTCGAGTGCCCTTCCCGCCTCGGGCGACTCGTCATATCCGAGGACGATGGTCTTCATAGGGGCCTACGTCGGGGCTTTCTACGGATGGCTAGCCTGTGCAACCGTGACCGAGCCGAAGATCGAGCACCTGACCGCCGCGCAACGCGCCGCGCTCGAAGCCGAGCTTGCCGAGCTCGAGGGGCCGCGGCGCAAGGCGGCTTCCGCGGCGATCGCGCACGCCCGCGAGTTCGGCGACCTGAGCGAGAACTTCGAGTACCACGCGGCGAAGAACGAGCAGGGCCTCCTCGAGCGCCGGATCCACGTCCTGCGCGAGCGGCTACGCCATGCGGTCACGGTCGAGCACGAGACCGACGAGCATGTCGGCGTCGGCTCGATCGTCGAGATCGCCGACGAGGACGGGGACCAGATGGAGGTCGAGATCTCGGCTCTCGGCGGAGTCGCCCCCCACTCGCCTCTCGGGTCGGCGCTCATGGGCGCTGCGATCGGTGACGTCGTGGACGTCGTGGCTCCAAGCGGCGCCTGGAAGGCCCGCGTGCTCGCGATCCGCCGAGCGAAGTGACGGCGCTCGCAGAGCTCCAGGCGCGTGAGGAGGCGCGGTTCGCGGAGACCCACCCGCGCTCGCGTGACCTGGCCGCACGTGCAGCCGAGACCCTCTTCGAAGGTGTGCCGATGCATTGGATGCGCAAGTGGCCCGGCGGCTTCCCGGTCTTCGTCCAGGAGGCGAAGGGCGCCCGCTTCGTCGACGTCGACGGTATCGAGTACGTCGACTTCTGCCTCGGCGACACGGGGGCGATGACCGGCCACGGCCCCGACTCGACACTGCGGGCGATGACGGAGCAGGCGGCGAAGGGCATCACGCTCATGCTTCCCACCGAGGACGCGCTGTGGGTCTCGGGAGAGCTCACGAGGCGCTTCGGAGTCTCGGCGTGGCAGTTCGCGCTGACCGCCACCGACGCGAACCGGTTCTCGATTCGTCTCGCGCGGCACCTCACCCGGCGGTCGAAGATCGTCGTCTTCAACTGGTGCTACCACGGAACGGTCGACGAGACGTTCGCGACGCTCGACGAGGGCGTCGTCGGGCCGCGGGGCGGCAACCTCGGCCCGCCCGTCGATCCCGCCCAGACGACGCGGGTCGTCGAGTTCAACGACGTGGAAGGTCTCGAGCGCGAACTGCGGCACGGTGACGTTGCGGTGGTCCTGGCCGAGCCCGCGCTCACGAACATCGGGATCGTCCACCCCGAGCCCGGGTTCCACGACGCCCTTCGCGAGCTGACCCGGCAGCACGGATCGTTGCTCGCGATCGACGAGACGCACACGATCTGCTGCGGCCCCGGCGGCTACACGGGCGCGCACGATCTCGAGCCGGACATCGTCACGATCGGGAAGCCGATCGCGGGCGGCATTCCTGCGGCGGCGTATGGCTTCTCCGAGGAGGTCGCCGGGCGACTCGCCGGCTCGATCGAGCTCGAGGACGTCGACGTGGGTGGTGTCGGTGGCACGCTCGCCGCGAACGCCCTCTCGCTCGCCGCGATGCGGGCGACGCTCGGAGACGTGCTGACCGAGGAGGCGTTCGCGCGGATGATCCCGCTCGCCGAGCGCTGGACGCAGGGTGTCGAGACGGGCATCGCGGAGGCCGGTCTGGCGTGGCACGTGACGCGGCTCGGCTGTCGAGCCGAGTACCTCTTCGGCCCGGACCGCCCACGGAACGGCGCCGAGGCGCATGCGGCCGGGAACGTCGAGCTCGAGCGGTACATGCACCTCTACGCGCTCAACCGCGGGATCCTGCTGACGCCGTTCCACAACATGGCGCTCATGTCGCCTGCGACCACCGAGGTGGACGTCGACGTCCACACGGAGGTCTTCCGCGAAGCGGCGCTCGAGCTCAGCGGCGCCTGACGTACCTCACGAACGAGAACGGGATGCCCGTCTCGGACTCATGCGGCTCCCGCGCCGCCTCGTCGAACGCAGCGCGATCCCATGGCGGGAAGAACGTGTCGCCCTCGGCGTCGAGGTCGACCTCCGTCAGCAGCAGCTCGGCGGCGTGAGGAAGCGCGGCTTCGTAGATCTCCGCGCCGCCGATGACGAACACTCGCTCCTCGAGAGCCAGGAGATCGAGCGCGTCCTCCAACGAGCTCGCCCGCTCGGCTCCTTCGGCGCTCCACGCGGCGTTGCGGGTGACCACGATATTGCGCCTGCCAGGAAGCGGGCGAAAACGATCGGGAAGCGAGTCCCACGTGCGCCGGCCCATCACGACGGCGTGTCCGGTCGTGAGCTCGCGGAACCGCGCCATGTCCTCCGGGAGGTGCCACGGGACGACACGGTCTCGGCCGATCACTCCGCCTCGCGCGACCGCGGCGACGAGCGAGACCTTCACACCGCGACGGGCGCGCGGATCGCGGGGTGGTGCACGTAGCCGACGACGTCGAAGTCCTCGAACGCGTAGTCGAAGACCGAGGCGGGGCGGCGCCCCAACCGGAGCGTCGGGTACGGGTACGGCGCGCGTTGCAGCTGGGTTCCCACCTGCTCCCGGTGGTTGTCGTAGATATGACAGTCCCCGCCCGTCCAGATCAGCTCGCCGACCTCGAAGTCGCACTGCTGCGCGAGCATGTGCGTGAGGAGCGCGTAGCTCGCGATGTTGAACGGCACGCCCAGGAACACGTCCGCGCTTCGCTGGTAGATCTGGCAGCTCAGCGTGTCCCCGCCCGCGACGTGGAATTGGAAGAAGGCATGGCACGGAGCGAGTGCCATCTTCGGGAGGTCTGCGACGTTCCATGCGCTCACGACGATGCGCCTCGAGTCCGGCTCCTCGCGGAGGAGGCGGACGGCTTCGGCGATCTGGTCGATGTGCCCTCCGTCCGAGGTCGGCCAGCGGCGCCACTGCACCCCGTAGACCGGGCCGAGATCGCCTTGTTCGTCGGCCCACTCGTCCCAGATCGTGACGCCCTGCTCCTGCAGCCAGCGGACGTTTCCCTCGCCGCGGAGGAACCAGAGCAGCTCCTTGGCGACGGACGGGAAGTGCACCTTCTTCGTCGTCACGAGCGGGAAGCCCTCGCTCAGGTCGAAGCGCATCTGGCAGCCGAACACGCTCACGGTTCCCGTGCCGGTCCGGTCCTGCTTCGGCACGCCGGTCGAGAGGACGTGCCGCATGAAGTCCTCGTACTGCGAGCGGACGGGGCGGTCGGCTGGCGGGTGGTCGGTCACGGCGTCACCGACGATAGCCGCTTGCCCGGCGGCCACGAACCGCGCGGCTCGCCAGTCTCTCGGAGCACGGTCGGCGCTGTGAGGCCGAGGCGCTACGAGCAGGGCTTGACGTCCGACTGCTTCGACGTCCGGGTTTCGGCGCCGGCGTGAGCGACCACAGGTTTCCGCGCTGGGCCTCAGTAGCGCAGCCGGTGCTCGACGTGGAACTTGAGCAAGGTCAGCGCCTCGCCCCACCCGGTCGAGCAGTCCGCAAACGCTGCCCAGCCTTCAGGCGTGTCCGGGTAGCCGTGCTCGTGGAGCCGAACGACCGTCCCCTCGTCGTGCTCCGCCAGATCATCTCGCCGCCCGGGCGAGGATCGACTTCTGCACCGGTCGTGAACCACGCGTCCAGGTGCTTCGCCTGCGTGAAGGCGTCGTAGACCCGCTCCCGTGGCGCCCGCACGAGCGTCGCCACGCGGATCTCGGGCGGGGCTGTCACGTCGTCAGAAGCGGCGTACGCGAACCTTCCTCGACCACGACCCAGCCGTCGAAGTCCGTGAACTTGTAGGGCGCGTTCATCGGTACTTTTGCCGAACCGTTGGCGTCCGTGCGGAAGTATCCGCACAGCGCCGCCAGCTTGCCGTCCTTCGTCAGCCAGAGCTCGTAGTGGTTACCGCTTGCAGACGGTGCGAGGCCTCTCACTGTCACCTCCATGGGCCAGTTGCCGCCCCCATCGAGGTCGTAGACGGCGAGCGACGCCGACGCCGCAGAAGCGGCCGGTGTCCCCTTCATCGAGTAGGTGAAGTCGACGTTCGGCCCGGCCGTCCTGTTTCCGACGAGTGCCCCGGCTGCGAACGCGGCTGTTGCGAGCCCAGCGGCCAGCGCGAAGGCGAAGCGCCGGCTCCGGCGCGGCCGCAGCTCGACGACGGGCGCTCGCTCCTCGAGCTCCGGTGGCGGTCCAGCCTCGACGAGCAGCATGTGGACGCGCATGAGCCGGTCGCGCTCGGCGGCGTCGAGGTCGATGCCCACGAGCTCGTCGAACCTCGGCGGCTGACTGTTCATCGCAACTCTCCCTCGAGCGAGTCCGCGAGCCGGGCGAGCGCGCTTCGCGTCCGCGTCTTCACGGTGCCGAGTGGGATCTCCAGCCTCTCGGCGATCTCGCTCTGCGAAAGGCCACTCCAGTACGCTAGCTCGATCACCGGGCGCTCGTGGTCGGGCAGGATCTCGAGAGCGCGGTGCACGCGCCATGCCGTCCAGGCGGCCTCGGCTTCGTCGGACGGGTCAGGATCGTCGCCGGGTCCGTCCTCGAGCTCCGAGACCGGGCTCGGAGCTCTGCGAAACGCATCCGTGATCGCATTGCGCGCGACGGCGTAGAGCCAGGGCGCGCCGCGACCGCGGGCGGAGTCGTACGTCCGCGCCGATCGCCAGACGGCGACGAACGCCTCCTGTGTCGCATCCTCGGCCTTTCCACGATCTCCGAGCCTGCGCAGCGCGAGGCCCAGAACGGCGCGGGCGTAGCGCTGGTAGAGCTCGTCGAATGCGCCTCGGTCGCCGCCGGCGACGCGCTCGATCAGTTGGCCGTCTGTTGGCTCCACCGCGTCCACGCGCACCATCGTCGCTCGTCGGGTCCGAAAAGAACCGGCCTGGATCGCGAGCGACGTAGCCACACCAACTGCTACGCGCCCCGCGACCGAGGTGGTTTGCGATGCCTCTACCGGGCGGCCTCGTAGCGAGCGGCCACGGCGTCCCAGTTGACGACGTTCCACCACGCTGCCAGGTAGTCGGGGCGCCTGTTCTGGTAGTTCAGGTAGTAGGCGTGCTCCCAGACGTCGATCCCGAGGAGCGGCGTCTCGCCGTCCATTGCAGGCGTGTCCTGGTTCGGCGTGGACTTGACCGCGAGTCCGGTTCCATCCCAGACGAGCCATGTCCAACCCGAGCCGAACCGCTTCACCCCGGCGTCGTTGACCGCAGCCTTCAGCTCGTCGAGACTGCCGAACGTCGAGCGGATCGCTTCGCTGAGAGCTCCGGACGGCGGGCGTCCTCCGTCAGGCCCCATGATCTCCCAGAAGAGCGTGTGGTTGACGTGTCCACCTCCGTTGTTGCGAGCCGCCATGCGCTTGTCCTCGGGGAGGGCGTCGAGGTTCGCGAGCACTTCGGCGATCGGGGCGTCCATCCACTCCGTGCCCTCGAGCGCGGCGTTCAGGTTGGCGACATAGGCGGCGTGGTGCTTGTCGTGGTGAATCTCCATCGTCCGCGCGTCGATGTGCGGTTCCAGGGCGTCGAACGCGTACGAAAGGTCGGGAACGGTATAAGCCATTTCGCTACTCCTCTTCTCGGGTTGCAGTATGGGAGAAGGATATGCTCCGCGACGTTCCGTCGAGCCCAAGGAGTCCACGAATGACCAACTTCGTCGAGATCAGGCCCCGTGAGCTGAAGCCGGCGCTCCTGGAGCTCGACGGCATCTCGCGCACGACCATCGAGGCTCATTACCGTCTCTACCAGGGATACGTGACGAAGCGCAACGAGATCCTCGGACGGCTTCCGGGCGTCGATCTCGTGGCGGCAAACCAGGTTCACTCAGAGCTTCGCGCGTTGAAGATCGATCTCACGTTTGCAATCGGTGGGATCAAGAATCACGAGATCTACTTCGAGCATCTCGGCGGGGCGGGCGGTGATCCCGCCGGTGCGATCGGCTCACTCATCGATCGGGACTTCGGCTCCACGGACGCGTGGCGAGCCGACCTCAGGGCCACCGGGATGGCGGGCCGCGGCTGGGCGTGGACTGCCTATGACTGGGACGAAGGCCGGCTCTTCAACTACATCGGCGACGCCCAGAACACGTTTCCCGTCTGGAACGCGACCCCGCTCGTCGCGCTCGACGTCTACGAGCATGCGTACTTCCTCGACTATCAGACCGACCGCGCGGCCTACATCGAGGCGTTCCTCGCGAACCTCGACTGGGGCGTCGTCAACCACTGGGTTGACGCCTACCGCATTCCGACGGCTTAGGCGGCTGTGTGAGACGCAAGCACAGCGGCCGCGAAGCGGATGCCTTTAGGGATCTGCCCGCGACCGGAGTCCGCGCAAGCGGATTCCGGTTCCGCGGATGACGGAACTGCTCGCAGTTCCTGCAGGGTATTTGCTCGGCTCGCTGCCATTCGGCTACTGGCTACCGCGGATCTTCCGCGGGGAGGACATCCGCGCGAGTGGGAGCGGGAACGTCGGCGCGTCGAATGTGTTCCGCGTCTACGGGCGCAGGCTCGGGGCTGCGGTCGCGCTGCTGGACGTCGCCAAGGGCTTCACAGCGGCGCTGATCGGTCTTTGGGCCGGCGGTGCGCTCGTCGGCGTCCTCGCAGGTGCGGCGGCGATGATCGGTCACGCGCGGCCGATCTTCCTGCGCTTCCAGAAGGGCGGAAAGATGGTCGCCACGGGCGGTGGTGCGACGCTGGCCCTTGCCCCTCTCGCTGCCCTCTGCTGCGTCGGGATCTGGCTCGCGGTGTTCCTGCTCACCCGCTACGCGTCGCTCGCCTCGATTGCGACCGCTCTGGGGCTTGCGGTATTGGTGGTGGCGCTCGACTACCCGTGGCCGGTGATCGCGTTCGGGGTCGCAGGCGCTACCGCCGTGATCTTCGCGCACCGACAAAACATCCGCCGCCTTCTCGGCGGAACCGAGCACCGCTTCGAGCTGCGGCGCCCAGGGCGCGTTTAGCTACCCGGCGAGCCAGTCGGCGAGCGTGGTCTGCCGATCGACCGGCACGCCGGTTTCGAGCTCCCCGCGGATCTCACCGGCCGTTCCGAAGCGCTCGGCCACGACGTCGTGGATGTGGATGGTCTCGAAGTTGACCTGGCGCGAGAGGAGGTAGTCGTCGTCGTCGAGCTGCGGCAGCGTTTCGAGCGCATCGCGGAGCGCGTGTCGCACCGAGTCCTCGACGAAGCGCGGCTGCAGATGGGCGTGCTCGACGACGAAGAGCTCGTCGGGCCGCTTGAGCAAGTCATAGATCGGAGCGCTCATCGAGCGTTCGGCGATCTCGACGAGCACCTCGGCATCGAGATCCTGCTCCGTCCCGACGAAGAGCGTCTGTCGTCCTCTCTGGTTGTGCGTGGCGATGGGGACGAGCTCGAGGATCTTCTCGACGTCGCCCTCCTCGAAGCCCGCTTCAAGGAGGCGCTCGGAAGCGCGCCCGCGAACAAGGCCCTGCGCGCACGGGCAGGCGTTGATGCCGGTCGCCTCGACTCCGACTGCCCGGCGAGTTCCGGCGTCCGACGCAGCGGCGATCCCGCACAAGGTGACCATCTCCTGCGTTGCTAGTTGGGTGACCGGAGTAAGGCGGTGGATAGGCCACTGGGCGCGGATCCAGACCTCCGCACGGAGCGCCCCCTGGCGCTCGACGACGCGGCGCGCGATGTGCTCGGCGAGCACCTCGACGAGGAGCGCTTCGCGCTCGACGACGAGTTCGATCGCCTCCTCGAAGAGCTCGGGGAAACGCGACATGTGAACGCCCTTCTGGTCTGCCGCGAGATCGACCGTGCAGTCGATGATCGCCGCCATCACGGTCTCGGCATTGCCGCGACGAATCCTCACCGCCTTCTGGACGCCGGTCACGCCCGCGCGGGAGAGCGCGAGCGCGATCTCGGGCGGGGACGCCTGGAGATCTTCATCGAGCCGGATGACATCGGTCACGACAGCCAAGGTACCAGCGCGATGTCAGCGCAAGAGGCGCGAAAGCCGGCGGTCCTTGAGCAAGCGCCCGCCCGTCTGGCAGGCAGGGCAGTAGTAGATCGTGTGCTCCTCGAAGTCGACACGTGCGATCGGCGTTCCGCACTGCGGGCACGGTTCGCCGAGGCGGTTGTGGATCACGTACACGTCTTTGTCCCCCTTGCCGCGCTCACGCAGTTCGAGCGCCCGGTGGAGATCGTCTCGGATGGCGCCCGCGAGCGTCTCCGTCTCGGCCGCGGTCAGCTCCGTCGAGACCTTGAACGGGGAGAGGCGCGCACGTAGGAGGATCTCGTTCGAGTGCGCTCGCCCGATACCCGCGATCGCCCGCTGGTCACGGAGAAGCGGGTGGAGCTGCCGCCGCTCCCGTCCGAGGATCTCCGCCAGCATCTCAGTATCGAGATCGAGTGCGTCCGGGCCGAGGTGAGACAGATCGGCGTCGAGTTGCGCCGGGCTCACCAGCCACACGCCTGCGCGCTTCTTCTTCCCGGCCTCGGTCAGCACGAGCTCGCCGCCGCCTGAGAATCGAAGCCGGAACATCGGCGTCTTCGGTCCCTTCGCGCCCGGTGCGAGATAGCGGAGACGGCCGGCGCTCATGAGGTGCACACGGAGCACGAGCTCACCGTCTTCAGTGGGGAAGAGGAGATTCTTTCCACGCCGCCGGGCGCGGGCGAAGCGATGTCCGTTGAGCGTCGAGAGTGGCGGGTCGGCTGTCTTCAGCGTCGCGATGTGTGCCGGCCCCGCCTGCTCGATTGCTGCGGCGGAGACGAGCGGGTCGAGCTCCCGCACCCAGGCTTCGACCTCGGGCAGCTCAGGCAACGTCGCCGGCCGGCTCCGCCGAAACCGGCTCCGGCATCTCGCGGAGCGTTCGCACGGGCGACAGCAGAACTGGAAGGAACGCGAATGACCCAATCACTGCGCCGATCCACATCGTTTCGCGAAGGCCGATCGCCGTCGCGAACGCGCCGCCCAAGAGCGAGCCGACCGGCATGACGCCCCACACGATGAACCGCATGACTGAGTTCATCCTGCCCTGCATTCGTTCAGGAGTGATCGCCTGCCGGAAGCTCACCTGCGTGATGTTGTAGAGGACAGAGCTGAAGCCGACGAGGACGAATGCGGCGACAAGGAACGGGATGGGCGACTTGGGTGGCGCGGCGGGAATCAAGAGCAGTGCGGGGGCGAACACCAACGCGGAGCCGACGGTGGTGCGCCCGACTCCGAACCTCGACGAGATTCGCGCCGCCGCGAGCGCCGCCGCGAGCGAGCCGACGCTCGAGATGCTGAAGACGATCCCGATGACCGCCGGCGAGAGGTCGAGCGTGCGCACGGCGTACACGAGGAACACGGCCAACATCATGCTCGTGGCGAAGTTCGAGATGCCGGTGCACGCGGCTATCGAGCGCAGGTACCGGTTTCCGAGGACGTACCGGAGACCGTCGCGCGTATCGCGAAGCATCGAGGGTTTCGCGGCGCCGTCCTCCGGCTCGGGCAGTGGCTCCGGTTTGCGGATGGCCACCAGGAAGAGGCCCGAGCCAAGGAAGCTGATCGCGTCGACCAAGACTGCGTACGGCGCGGTAAGCAGCTGAACCAGGATCCCCCCGAGTCCGGGTCCGGCCATCTGAGACGCCGCGCGACTGATCTCGAGCTTCGAGTTCCCCTCGATGAGCTGCCCTCGGCCCACCAGCGCCGGCAGATACGACTGGTAGGCGACGTCAAAGAAAACCGTGCAGATCCCATAGAGGAACCCGACCACGTAGAGCTGCCAGATGGTGAGCGCGTCGAAGGCAAATGCGATGGGGACGGTTGCCAGCAGCGCGAACCGTCCGAGATCCCCGGCGATGAGGATCGGGCGACGGCGCATGCGGTCGACCCATACGCCCGCCGGCAGCGTGAAGAGAATGAAGGGCAGGAACAGAATCGTGGTGAGCGCTGCGACCTCGAAAGGCGTCGAGTCGAGGGTGATGACGGCGGCGAGCGGAATCGCGAGCTGCCCCACCTGCGAGCCGAACACGCTGATCGTCTCTGCCGACCACAGCTTCAGGAAGTCGGCGTGCCGCCAGAGCCCACCCGTCGGCCACGCTCTCATGGCGGCGACACTAGCCGACTACGCTCTCACGTCGTGGAGCCGATTGTCGTCGTCGCGAGGCGGGGGGAAGTCGTGGAGGCGAGGCACCACGTTCACGCGGTTGCCGTCTCCGACGGGAAGATCGTCGAATCGTGCGGCGACCCCGCGCTCGTCACCTACCTCCGAAGCTCGGCCAAGCCCCTTCAGGCACTTCCGGTGATTCGCGCGTGGCCGGACCTGAACGACGCCGAGATCGCCATCGCCTGTGCGTCACACCTCCATCGTCCGGAGCAGCTCGACCCCGTGCGAAGCCTGCTCGCAAAGGCGCAGGCGTCGGAAGAGGACCTCGAGTGCGGCTACGAGCCGACGCGGCTCGAGCACAACTGCTCCGGTAAGCACGCGGCGATGCTCCTGCTCTGCCGGCGCATGGAATGGCCGTCGACGGGTTACCGGCTCGCCACGCATCCGTGTCAGGCGGCGATGCACGCCGAGGTGGCTGCCGTCGCCGAGGTCGACCCTTCGGCGACGCCGACGGCAGTCGATGGATGTGGTGTCGTCACATACGCGCTGACGCTCGAGCGAATGGCGCATGCCTTCTCCCGGCTTCCTGCTCTCGACTGCGGCTCGCGTGCCGTCGCTGCGATGCGCGCCCACCCGGACTTGATTTGCGGCCCGGGTGCGGCAGACACCGAGCTCATGCGCCTCGGCCAGGGCTGGGCCGCAAAGGGTGGCGCCGAAGGTCTTCTGTGCGCGGTCTCGGGTGAGGGGCTCGGGATCGCGCTCAAGGTCGAGGACGGCTCGACCGGAGCGGTCCGCAGTGGACTGGCAGCATTCCTCTCGCGCCTCGGGCGCGACGTCGGCGATCTCGGACGCGTCCCAGTGACGAACTCCCGAGGCGAGGTCGTCGGCGAGCTCCGCGCCGACTGAGCGGCCGACTCGCGATCTTCGATCGGACCTCTTCCACAATTGCCGAAGTCCGACTAGTATCCGCGCGCTTGGTGGTGGAGCCGTGGCGGCAAGCGGGTCGGCTCAGTGCGTAGGAGAGGTCAGTATCCGTTCGAGCGCGAGAGGAGAACGCCGTACCCATGCTGTCCGTTGATATCGCTCTCCCGGAGGTCGAGGAGCTTCAGCGCCTGATCGAGCAGGGAGTCGAAAAGGGCTTCCTCACATACGACGAGATCGTGACAGGCCTCGATGAGGTCGAGCTCACGAAGGAGCAGGTCGAGGATTTCTATACGTACCTGATCGACCACTCGATCGAACTGGTCGAGGGCGTTGAGCACAAGGCGCTTCCGCATGAGGAGTCCGCGCCGGTGGAAGAGGAGAAGGTCGCTCCGAAGCTGGATCTGTCCGTCGAGCCGTCGCTTGACTCGCTCCGGCTCTATCTCCGAGAGATCGGGAAGGTCCCGCTCCTGACCGCGGACCAGGAGGTCTCGCTCGCGAAGTTGATCGAGCGCGGCGACATGGGGGCGAAGCAACACATGATCGAGGCAAACCTCCGGCTTGTCGTCTCCATTGCGAAGGGTTACCTCGGCCGCGGGCTCTCGTTTCTCGACCTCATCCAAGAGGGGTCGCTCGGCCTTATCCGCGCGGTCGAGAAGTTCGACTACCGCAAGGGCTACAAGTTCTCCACCTACGCGACATGGTGGATCCGCCAGGCGGTGACACGCGCGATTGCGGACAAGGCGCGCACGATCCGGATCCCGGTGCACATGGTCGAGAAGTTGAACAAGGTCGTGCACATCGAGCGCCAGCTCGTCCAGCGCCTCGGGCGCGAGCCGCTGCCCGAGGAGATCGCGGAGGAGCTCGAGATCACGACCGACGAGGTGCGGGAGATCCTGCGCATGTCGCAGATGCCGATCTCGCTCGAGAAGCCGATCGGCGAGGACGAGGACTCCTCGCTCGGCGACCTGGTACCGGACGAGCAAGCAGAGTCGCCATTCGACACGGCCTCGTTGTCGTTGCGTCGCGAAGACGTCGAGGTCGCCCTCTCTGCGCTCCCAGAGCGCGAGCGGCGCGTGATCGAGCTTCGCTATGGCCTCGACGGCACGCAGCCGTGCACGCTCGAGGAGGTCGGGCAGACGTTTGGAGTCACGCGCGAGCGCATCCGCCAGATCGAGAACAACACGCTGAAGAAGCTCGAGTCTCTTCCCGAGGCCCAGGGGCTCAAAGACTGCGTGTGAGGGACACAGCCTGGGGTCTGGCTGAAGTCAGACCCCAGGCTGACCTCGTCGAGGGTCTGGCTTCAGCCAGACCCACTGACTAGCGTTCACGCATGGCACGCATCGAGTACGTCGGGCACGCCACAGTCCTCGTCGACCTCGACGGGGTTCGTGTCCTGACCGATCCACTGCTGCGAAACCGCGTGGCGCACCTCCGCCGGGTCGCCCCTCTTGATGCGAGGTCGCGCCGCGGGGTCGACGCCGTGCTCATCTCGCACGCGCATTACGACCACCTCGACATCCCGTCGCTCGAGAAGCTCGGCAAGAGCCTTCCGGTGGTCGTTCCCCGTGGCCTTGCCCGGCTGCTGCGGAAGCGGCGCTTCGAGGCGGTGGTCGAGGTCGAGGTCGGCGAGACCTTCCGCATCGGGGATCTCGACGTGCGTGCGGTGCCGGCCGAGCACGACGGAAGTCGGGGGCCGTTCGGCGCATCGGCGACTCCGCTCGGATACGTCATCACTGGCTCGCGGTCCGTCTATTTCGCGGGCGACACGGATCTCTTCGACGGGATGGGTGAGCTCGCGCCCGTCGACGTCGCGTTGCTCCCGATCTGGGGCTGGGGCCCAGGGCTCGGCGCCGGGCATCTCGATCCGAAGCGCGCCGCTGCTGCTGTCGCTCTCATTCGTCCCGAGCTCGTCGTACCGATTCACTGGGGCACGTACTTCCCCATCCACCTGGGTCTTCGCGGCGCTCCGGCCTTCACCGATCTGCCGCCCGCGGAGTTCGTCACCGCTGTTCACGAGACCGCCCCGGGCGTGCCGGTTCGCGTCCTTCGGCCCGGTCAGAGCCTCGATCTGTAGGCGACCCCGTCCTACGAGCCCGGGTGCGACCCAACGGAGCGGTTCACGAGCATCGTGCTCACCATGGTCTGGTTGGGGACGTAGACGTGAGGCCCATCGTCCGTGACGAGCGTGGTGTAGCTCAGCGAGATCTCATCGACGACACCGGTGTGCTCGCCGACCGTGATGCGGTCGCCTAGGCGCACTGGCTGGGTGAATGCGAGCAGAACGCCCGACCCGAGGTTCCCGAGGGGTGTCGACAATGCCACGCCGGCGATGACCGCGAGCACTGCGCTTGAAGCAAGAAACGCGTTGGCTATCTCGCCTGTTGCAGGGAAGATCGAAAGGACGCTCCAGATACCGATGAGGACGGTGAGCGCGACAACGATCCGTAGGAGAAACGCAAATGTCGTCCGGCGACGTGCCGCAACGGCAGCGTCTCTCTCTGCCAGTCGGCGCTCGTAGCGAGCAAACGCTCGTTGAAGCACGAAGCGCACGACGATGATCACGACGGCCCAGATGACTGCCGCGACGAGTGCCTGGACAGCTCGGCTCGGGGAATCCATGCCGGCCAAGTTCGGCGCCGGCTCACCCGAGCCTGCCTGCTCAGGCGGCGAACGCTCGGAACCCGCTAGCGCGGATCCCGCTCGCGCCAAGATCCCTGAAGGCGGCCGCTTCGCTCCCGCGGCGCACCTCGTTCAGATCAAGCCGTTACTCGGTCGCGAGCACGCGAGCCTTGGCCGAGGCGTACTCCTCGTCCGAGAGCTCGCCGCGCGAATGTAGATCGGCGAGGCTGGCGAGCTGCGCCGTCACGTCGGCGTCTTCCTTTCGTGGCGTGCCTGCTCGGCGTTCATCGAGCCAGTCAGACACCCGACTGCGAGCGTCCGCGACCATTGTCGACTCGCCGGTATCGGGGAACTCGTGGAGGGTCTGCTTCCTCGTCAGCTCGATCCAGGTGGCTCCGAGCGCGGCGACGATGGCCACGAACAGGAAGCGCGTGAAGTCGCTCACCTGACCGTTGGCCAGGAGGAAGAGCACAACGATCGCAAGCACGACGTAAGCCCACACGCGATTGCGGAACGCCGGCGCGATCGAGTGGCGCGCAGCCAGCGCACGTCGTCCCGGTCCTGCGAGCGACGCGGCGATGACGAACAGGATTCCCACGACGACCATCGAGCGGAACGAGTCCCGCATCAACTCCGTGAGGATGTTCCAGGCGTTGTCAGCCGCCTCGCGATCATCTCGCTGAGTGGTGAGTGCATTGATGAGGTAGTTCTGCGTGAGCCTCGCGGCCAGGAGGCCGAGGGCACCGACGACGACGAGCATGATCCCGACGCCACGTGCGGCGCGGCGGCGGTCTCGAGCGAGCCAGACGGCCAAACCGAACGCCGCGAACGTGAGCAGCGGGAGCACCCACGCGAGCGTCTTCATCAGCTGGAAGACGTCCTGTGCGGTATCGAGCTCGTCGGATCGGAGGATCACGATTCGGCCCGCATCAGCGGGAAGCTTGTCGGCCACATCCTCGCCGATTCCGATCCGGTCGGCGGTCTCCCTGACGATGTCTCTCAAATCGAGGGTGACCTCGCCTCCTTCGGTCGAAACGCGCGATCCGCCTCCCTCGAGGACCTCGACGAGCGTCTTGTGCGTCTCCTCGAGCGTGATCTCGAAGAGTGTCTGGAACGCCGGTCGCTCGAGCGCACGGTCGACGATCTCGTACGACGCCTGTCGCAATCCAGCCGTCGCCGGTCCCGAGAGGGACTTGACGTCCTCGGGAAGCTTCGCCTCGACCTCGGCCTGCACATCGACGTTGTCGAACAGCTCGTCGACGGCGCGAGTCGAAATTGCGCTCCTGATCGCGTCGTTGTCGAGGAGCTCGGTGTTCGTGTCGGTGAACACCTGCGTGTTGAGCGCGACGCGATTGACCCATACCGCGAAGGAGCTGAGA
>JAOUHF010000144.1 GCA_029865325.1 Thermoleophilia bacterium | reverse complement strand
GACTCCCAGCGGGAACGTCTCGAGGAGCATGCGCTCGTTCGGCGAGTGCGTGTGGCTGTCAGGAAGCGCGAGCCCGGCCATGACCGTTGGGATCTCGCGTTGGGCGAGCGCGGCCAGGACCGGCAGCGTTCCGCCGGCCCGCACGATCAGGGGCGTGCGGCCGAAGACGCGGGCGAACGCCTCGCGTGCAACACGCAGGGCTTCGGACTCCTGTGGAAGCACCGCGGGCGGCGTGTGCTCTGCTTGGACGTCGAGCGCAGCCCCGGGCGGAAGCGCCTCGCGGAGCAGTCGCTCGGCCGCAGTCGCGAGCGTCGCAGGATCTTGCCCCGGTGCGACGCGAATGGTCACTCCGGCCGACGCACGCGAGACGAGCGTCGTGTTCCGGACGCCCGGCTTGCCTCCGAGAATCCCCGTTACGTCGAGCGACGGTTCCACGAACGCGCGGATGTAGAACTCGTCGGCGGCGCTGGCGTCGAGGGGTACGGCGCCGACCCGCTCGAGCTCCTCCACGCCGGACGGTAGGTCGCGCCAGCCGTCGATCTCGTCCTCGCTGGGTAGGGTGACGCCGGCGCGGAGCGGCTCGGGCAAGCGACCATCGTGCGAGAAGAGCGCGGTGAGGGCCTGCGCGAGCGCGTGGATCGCGTTCAGCGCGGTGCCGCCGTAGTGGCCGGAGTGGAGGTCGCGCTCGCCCGTTCGCACCTCGAGGTCGAGCGCGATCAGGCCACGCGTGGCGACAACGAACTCGGGGGTGTTCCGTCTCTTCATCCAGCCGTCGAGGACGACGCATGCGTCCGCTTGCCCCTCGGCGCTCGCGAGGTAGCGGTTGATCGCATCGCCCCCCGTCTCCTCCTCGCCGTCACAGACGATGCGGAAGTTGACGGGCAGCGGGCCTTCGCCGACGAGCGACTCGATCGCCTTCAGCTGCATCCAGAGCTGACCCTTGTCGTCCGCCACACCGCGCGCGTAGAGCCACTCGCCCCGCGCATCCGCCGTGAATGGGTCGCTCTCCCACAGCTCGAGCGGATCCGGTGGCTGCACGTCGTAGTGCCCGTAGACGAGGACGGTCGGCGCCCCCGGCGGTCCGGGGATCTCGCCGGCGACGAGTCGTCCGCCCTCGAGGACGTCCATCTCGCCGCCGAGGCGCCGAACGGTGCCAGCAACCCACTCGGCAGCCCGCGTGACGTCGCCCGCGTGTGCCGGATCGGCGCTCACGCTCGGGATGGCGAGGAACTCGCCCAGCTCGTCGAGCCAACGTGATGGCAGTTGAGACGTCACCAGGATCGATGGTATGCGCCGAGTCGAGTCTCCCTGTGTTTCGCTCGTCTACGCTGCGGTCATGACCTTCCGCACGATCGACGAGCTCCACGCTGGGCTGCGAGAGGCGGACTATTTGCCCGATCGCGGGCTTGCGACGGCACTGTTCCTCTCGCTGGCACTGGAGAAGCCCGTCCTGCTCGAAGGCGAGGCTGGCGTGGGGAAGACTGAGGCCGCCAAGGCACTGGCGACGGCTCTCGATGCGCGCTTGATCCGTCTCCAGTGCTACGAGGGCCTCGACGTGTCGCACGCGGTCTACGAATGGAACTACCCGCGGCAGCTGCTGCATATCAGGGCCGCCCAGGAGGGGACCGTGTCCGAGGAGGAGCTCTTCGGGCCGGAATTCCTCATCCGACGCCCGCTTCTCGAGGCGATCGACTCGGACGAGCAGGTCGTGCTCCTGATCGACGAGATCGATCGCGCAGACGAGGAGTTCGAGGCGTTCCTGCTCGAGATCCTCTCGGACTTCCAGATCACGATTCCCGAGCTCGGAACGATCCGCGCACGTCGCAAGCCTGCGGTCGTACTCACGTCGAACCGCACCCGTGAGCTGCACGACGCTCTCAAGCGGCGAGCGCTCTTCCACTGGATCGGGCATCCGTCGCTCGAACGCGAGGTCGAGATCGTCCGTCTGCGCGTACCCGGGGTTCCTGAGCGCCTCGCCAAGGAGGCAGCTTCGTTCGTGCGCGGGCTCCGCGGGCTCGACCTTGCGAAGCCGCCCGGTGTTGCGGAGACGATCGACTGGGCACAGGCGCTCGCTGCGCTCGGCCGCGAGGAGATCGACGCCGAGGTCGTCGAGCAGACGCTCGGCTCCGTGCTCAAGTACCGCGAGGACATCGAGATGGTGCGCGACGAGACCCTCGTGGACCTCATCGAAGAAGCCCGCGCCACGGCGAAGACGTAGTCCGTGCCAGGAACCGCGATCGTCCGGCACGTCGTCACGTTCGGCCGCGTGCTGCGCGAGGTGGGGATCGAGGTCGGTCCCGGTCGCGTCGCCGATGCGATGCGCGGTCTGGGCAGTGTGGATCTCACGCGCCAGGAGGATGTCTACTTCACGCTGCGGCAGACCCTCGTCTCGCGGCACGACGAGCTCGAGCTCTTCGATCGCGCGTTCGTCGCCTGGTTTCTGCGTGGTCCGATCGCTCCGCTCGTGCGCCAGAAGGAGCGCCGCCGCTTCGCCGACAGCACGGTGCGGGACACCCTCGAGTCCAAGCGGGACGAGGAGGAGGAGGTCTTCGAGTCCGGCGACCCGCTCGAGCGCGGCGCTTCGGCGCACGAGTTGTTGCGCGAGAAGGACTTCGCCGAGATGATGCCCGAGGAGTTCGAGCGCGTCCGTCGTCTCATGGCGGCGATCGCGCGCACCCGGCCGCGGCGAACTTCGCGCCGCCGCTCACCCGATCCTCGCGGCGACCGGCTCGACATGCGCCGCCTCTGTCGAAAGTCGTTGCGCACGGGCGGCGACCCGGTCGAGCAGACGTGGAGAGCGCGAAAGACCGTGCACCGCAAGCTCGTCGTCCTATGCGACGTCTCCGGCTCGATGGACGCCTACGCCCGGGCACTGCTCTTCTACCTGCACGCGATCGTCGGAACGGGCACCGGCGTCGAAGCCTTCGCCTTCGGCACACGACTAACTCGTCTGACGCCGGACCTGGCCACGCGTGATCCCGAGGCCGCGCTCGCGCGTGCAACCGAGATCGCCATCGACTGGGGAAGCGGGACGCGCATCGGCGCGTCGCTTGCCGAGTTCAACACCGTCTACGGACGGCGTGCGCTCTCACGCGGAGCCGTCGTCGTCATCGTCTCGGACGGCTGGGAGCGTGATGATCCCGACCTCATCGGGAGGGAGATGGCGAAGCTGGCTCGCGCCGCCTACGCGGTCGTCTGGGTGAATCCGCTGAAGGGCAATCCGGAGTACCAGCCCCTCGCCGGCGGCATGCGGTCGGCGCTGCCCTTCGTCGATCGATTCCTTCCTGGCCATAATCTCCGGAGTCTCGAAGAGCTGGGAGCAGTGCTCGCCGGCATCGAAAGGAGGCACGCAGCGTGAAGGAGATCCTGCCCGAGGTCGAGCAGTGGAGGAAGGACGGCGAGAAGATCGTCGTCGCAACCGTCGTCGCTACGAGACGGTCAGCGCCGCGACCGATCGGCGCGAGCCTCGCGATCTCCGAGTCGGGAAAGATGTGCGGCTCCGTCTCGGGCGGTTGCGTCGAGAGCGACGTGTTCGAGAACGCGCAGGAAGTGTTCGCGAGCGGTGAGCCGAAGATGCTCTCGTACGGGATCGACGACGACGTCGCATGGAGCGTCGGGCTTCCGTGCGGCGGCGAGATCGACGTCTTCCTGGAGGTCGTGGAGTGAGGTTGCTCGAGCGACTTGCGGAGCTGCGCGAGTCCGAGGATCGCGGGATCCTGTTCACCGCGGTCGAGGGGGACGAGGTCGGGACCAAGGTGCTCGTGTTCGAGTCGGGTGAGCGCGTCGGCGAGGGGCTCGAGGATGCCGTCGGGCAGTTCGACGAGCTGATCCGCCGCGGACGAAACCGTCTGCTCGTGCTCGACGACGGATCCAAGGTGTTCGCCGAGTGGTACGGGCCGCCGCCGCGCCTTTTCGTCTACGGCGCCGTCGACACCGCCGAGGCCATGTGCCGCTGCGCGAAGCTTTTGGGCTGGCATTCGATCGTGGCCGACGCGCGCGCGAAGTTCGCGACGCGCGAGCGCATCCCGTCGGCCGACGAGCTCATCGTCGCCTGGCCCGACGAGGCGTACGCGCAGGTGCAGCCCGACCATCAAACGGCGATCGTCGTTCTGACACATGACGACAAGTTCGACGAGCCAGCCCTGATCGGAGCGCTCGGCACGGAGGCGTTCTACGTCGGGGCGCTCGGCTCTCGCCGCAACCAGGAGCGCCGGAAAGAGCGGCTGCTCGAGGCCGGTGTGGCGGAGGCGGAGCTGGGGCGGATCATGGGACCGTGCGGCCTCGACATCGGCGCTGACACACAGGAGGAGACTGCGCTCTCGATCCTCTCCGAGATCCTGGCCGTGCGCGGGCAGCGTGAGGGCGGATTCCTCAAGGACGCGAAGAAGCGCATCCACGTCGAAGCCGAGTGAGCTCAGAACCGACGTTCAAGCTTCTTCATCGTCGTGCCCGAGGAGATGCTCGTGTGCGTTTTCGCCGGCGTCTAGCGTGGACAAAC
>JAOUHF010000143.1 GCA_029865325.1 Thermoleophilia bacterium | reverse complement strand
GGCTCGGGCGCGTCGTGGTCGAGGCCTTCTGCCGCGGCCGCGGAGTCGTGGCGAGTCGCGTCGGTGGCATTCCGGACATCGTCGAGGACGGGACGACGGGCCTCCTCGTGGCGCCTGGAGATGCGACGGCGCTGGCCGGTGCGCTCGTGCGGGCGCTCTCGGAACGTGGGCTCACGGAGCGACTCGGCGCTTCCGCGCGAGTTGCGGTGGAGCCGTGGCTTGCCGCGCCCGAGGAGTACGCGCGTCAGATCCGCGATCTCGTCGAGAAGGTCTGCGGCACGAAGCCCGGCTAGGGCCGGCGCAGCGGGTACGAGTCCCGCGGGCGACGGTACTCGGCGGGGACGGGGATCTCGAAGCGGCGGCTCAAGGCCCACACGTCGTCGTAGGAAGCGAGGTGCGGCTCGTAGCCGCCGTGACAAAGAACTTGTGCCTCGGGTGTGAGACAGCGCACGTGCCTGTCGAGCACAAGACCCGTTCCCGCGAAGCCGGAGGCCGGGTAGATCCACGCTTCTCCGTCTTCCATCAGGTAGACGCCGTCGCCCGACGCTGAGAGCACGACCGGGTGCACGTCGATCTGGCGACCCTCGGAGTCCGTCATCTCGAAGCTCTTGGGCGCACCGCCACCCGCCAGCAGAAATCCGAGATCCCCGAGGACTTCCTGCAGTCTCGCGACATCGTTGAGCTCGATGACCAGATCCAGGTCATCGTGTGGGCGAGTCTGCGCCTCCAGGGCTGCGTCCACGGCCCAACCACCGTCGAGCCAGACGGCGATTCCAGCGCCTTCGATCGAGTCCATCAGAGTGACGACGTCCTCTGCGCTCATTTCGAGGTGGGGACTGCGTCCAGGCCCGACGGGTCTCTGCATCGAGCGATCGTTGCAGAGCCGCGCACCTACACTCACGCCGGTGCGAGCGGATCGAGCGAAGCAGCTCCTGAAGAACGGCGTCTACCGCGCGATCGGCGAGGCGGTGACCGGCGCGGGCGCGCTCGACGGCGAGGCCGAGCGCACGTTGCGCGTGCTCATGTACCACAAGGTCAACGACCAGTGGCCGAATCCGACCGCCGTTCCCATCGCCGTGTTCGAGGAGCAGATGGCGTTGCTCGGCACTCTCGGCTACGAACCGGTCCCGCTCGAAGCGGTACGAGATCACTACCTCGACGGCACGCCTCTTCCACCGCGCGCGGTGCTCATCACATTCGACGACGGGTACCGGGACAACCTCGAGAACGCGTTACCGATCCTCAAGCGGCACGGGTACCCAGCGGTCGTCTTCGTTCCAATCGGGTTCCTGGACGGCGATCGTCCGCTGCCTCACGAGGAGGCGCTTCGGCGGCTCGGAATCCGGAACGAGACGGTGGGATGGGATGAGCTCGCCGAGCTCGAGGCCGGAGGCGTCCGCGTCGAGTCGCACGGGATCGGGCATCGGCCGGTTTCGGAGCTCGGACAAGCCGAGGCCGCGCGCGAGATCGCGCTCTCCAAGCTTCGGCTCGAGAAGCGGCTCGGCCGCGAGGTCGAGGCGTTCGCCTTCGTAAAGGGCTCACTCGCGGACTACAGACCCGAGCATGCGAGCCTCGTGCAGCAGGCGGGCTACAAACTCGCGTTCACGTCGGTTTCCGGCGCGAATGCTCCCGGCAGCGATCGGTTTCGGCTCCGGCGCTACAACATCGAGCCGTACCCGGCCCGAACGTTCGAGCTCGTCCTCTCGGGCGCGTGCGACCTCATCTCCGTGAAGGACACGGTGCCGGGCACCTACGCGCGTCGTGCGTTCAACTCGGTGCTCGGCACTGCCACCCGATGAGCTTCCAAACGATTCGCTATTCATCGGAGCACCGGGGCGCCCTCGTCTCGCTTCTCGCGCGGGTTGGGACGACGCAGCTTTCGGACGAGGAGTTCGCCTGGTGGTTTGAGCGCAACCCAGCCGGAGAGGGGATCGTCTCCCTCGCGGTGGACGAGGGCGAGGTGGTTGGAGTCGCAGCCATGAGCTTCTTCCGGACTGCCCTGAACGGTGTCGAGACTCGCCTTGCGATCCCGGTCAACGTCGCGACCGATCCGCGCTATCGAGGGCAGGGTGTCTTCTCGACGCTGGAGCGGGAGAACGAAGCCGCTGCTGCCGCGTCGGGCTCGCCGCTCACCGTGACCTTTCCCAACGGGGCGTCCTATCCGATCTTCATGAGCCGTCTCGGCTGGATCGACCTGCCTCGGCTTCGTCTCTGGGCGCGGCCGCTGAGGGCCGGCGCGGTCGTTCGGTATGCCCTCGGGAGATCGGGTCGGGAAGGGGGCATGAGGGCACCCGACCCCCCTCGGCGGACGATTCGTGGCCTCGAGGTCAGGCTCGTCGACCGCTTCGGCCCCGAGATGGACGAGCTCGGCCGGCGCGCCGCGACGGGGTACGGGAGCCACTTCGTCCGTGACGCCGAGTACTTCAACTGGCGTTACCTCGACTCGCCCCGCGACTATCGCTGCTTCGGTGCGTACCGCGGTAGTGAGCTCGTGGGTGTCGCGGTCGTCGGGCACACGTTCAAGCACGGTGTCTCCGCGGGATTCCTGGCTGACCTCGTCGCTGCACCGGACGGTCGCGAGGAGACGCGAGCGCTGCTGTCGCGGGCTCTCGCCGAGGTGCGAGGGGGTGCGGACGCGCTCGTGCTTCTTCCACCGCCGTCTCGTGCGCAACGTCGCGCGCTCGTGGGAGCAGGCTTCGCGCCCACGAACAAGAAGCTTCGGTTCATCGGCAAGCCACTCCACGACGGCGTGCATGTGGCCGTAGGCGCAGACGCGTGGCACTTCACGCTCGGCGACTTCGACTTCTTCTAGAGATGGCCAAGATCGTCTTCATCACGCAGCAGGTCGATCCTGAGCACCCGGCGCTCGCCGCGACCGTTCCCAAGCTTCGTGCTCTTGCGGGGCTCGTCGACGAGATCGTGGTGCTCGCTGATGGCGCAGCCGAAGACGTTCTGCCTGCGAACTGCCGCCTTCGTACCTTTCGGGCGAGCCACAAGGCGGGCCGCGGCGTCCGTTTCGAGGCGGCGCTCACGCGAGAGCTCCGGGGCCTTCGTGGCGGCGCGGTTGTGGCGCACATGTGCCCGATCTATGCGGTGCTTGCCGCGCCTCTTGTGCGACCTCTCGGCGTTCCGCTCGTCGTGTGGTTCACGCACTGGCGGGAGAGCCGACTCCTGCATGTCGCCGAGCGTGTCTCGACGGCGGTGGCGAGCGTGGACGCCCGTTCCTTCCCGTTCGAATCGCGAAAGGTGCACGCGATCGGGCACGGCATCGATCTTTCGGAGTTCGCATGTGCTCCCTGCCGCGACGGCGAGGGGTTCCGACTGCTGGCGCTCGGTCGCTATTCCCCGGCCAAGGGCCTCGACGTCGTGTTGCGCGCCGTCGCCGCGACGGACGCGGATGTCACCCTCGACGTATACGGGCCGTCGCTCTCCGAGGAGGAGCGTGCACACCGGGCTGCGCTCGAGCGCCTGGCCACCGAGCTGGGGCTGGACGGCCGCGTCCGGCTCGGCGATCCAGTGCCGAGGACCGAGATTCCCGCTCTCTTTGCGACCCACGACGCGCTTGTCAACAACATGCGCGCCGGGGCGCCGGACAAGGTGGTCTACGAGGCCGGAGCCGGCTGTCTTGCGGTACTGGCGTCGAACCCTGTATTCGACTCGCTTCTCGACGAGGAGCAGCTCTTCCCGCGGGAGGAGCCCGGCGCGCTGGCCGAGCGCATGCGCGCGCTGGCCGGCATGAGCGGAAACCAGCGTGCCGAGATAGGGCGCCGCCTCCGCGAGCGGGTCGAGGCGGATCATTCGGTGCAGTCGTGGGCGCGTGGCATCCTCGACGCGGCGGGAATCACGTGACCGACGGCGTCGTCCTCCACACCCAGAAGGTCGCGGGCATCTCCGGCTCGGAGGCGCACCTGCTTCAGCTGCTGCCCGACCTTCGCGAGAGAGGGTGGGACATCCGCTTCCTGATGCTGCACGAGGACGAGCCGGGGGCGTGGGAGTTCGCTGACGAGCTCCGCGCACGCGGCGTGCCAGTGGACGGCATCAAGCTTCGAGCGGACGTCGACCCGATCGCGTTCGGGGAGGTCGTCGCCTATCTCTCGCACACGAGGCCCCGCATTCTGCACACGCACCTCGTCCACGCCGACGTCTACGGGCAGCTCGCCGGATCCCTCACCCGCGTACCGTTTCGGCTCTCGACGAAGCACGGGTTCAACGAGTTCCGTGAAGGCCGGTGGTTCGGGTTCGCGGATCGCTCCGTGGGCTCGCTGGCGCACGTCCACATCGCGATCTCCCAGGGCCTCGCCCAGTACCTCGCTGAGACGGAGGGGTTCGACGAGGAGAACTTCGAGATCGTCCACTACGGCATCGCAGCTGATGGTGCTGCCGTGCCCTACGCGGGCGGTGAGCCGCGCCTGCTGTGCATCGGTCGCCTCATCCCGATCAAGGGTCATCTCGTGCTGCTACGAGCGGTGGCGCAAGCCCGTGCCCGCGTGCCGAATGTGACGCTCGACGTCGCGGGCCGA
>JAOUHF010000142.1 GCA_029865325.1 Thermoleophilia bacterium | reverse complement strand
GCTCATCGCGGCGCGCTTGGATGGCCTCTCGGTGGAGGAACGCCGCCTCGTACAGGACGGAGCAGTGCTCGGGAAGACGTTTACGAGACTGGGATTGGCGTCGCTCACGGGTCTTGCGGAGGCCGACCTCGAGCCGCTCCTCGGCGCGCTCGTACGCAAGGAAGTACTTGCGATCCAGGCAGACCCCCGCTCGCCCGAGCGCGGCCAGTACGCATTCCTGCAGGACATCGTGCGCCACGTCGCCTACGAGACGCTCTCTCGCCGGGAGCGGAAGGCCAAGCATCTCGGCGCCGCGCAGTTCCTCGAGTCACTGCCGAGCGCCGACGAGGGCGAGATCGTCGAGGTGATCGCGACGCACTACGTGGACGCGTGGAGCGCCGCACCAGACGACGACGACGCGGACGCGATCCGAGCCCGCGCACTCGAGATGCTCGTGCGCGCAGGCGAACGCGCCGCGTCACTGGCCGCAAGTTCCGCAGCGCAACACGCATACGAGCGCGCGATAGAGCTCTCCGACGAACCGGGCGTCCAGGCCGACCTGCACGAGAGGGCCGGGCTGATGGCGTTCGAGGGCGCTCGGCCGGACCAGGCGGGAACACATTTCGAGGATGCAATCGCGCTCTTCAACGAAGCGGGAGAGACTCACGCCCGCGCTCGCGTCGAAGCAAGGCTCGCACAGATCATGTGGGATCGCGGGCGACTCGAAGAGGGGCTCGAGCGGATGGATCGCTCGTACCAGGAGCTGTCGCAGGAGGAGCCAGATGAGGATCTCGCCGAGCTCGCTGCGCAGCTCGGACGCTTCCTCTTCTTCGCTGGACGCCACGACCTTGCGATGGACCGCATCGAGTCCGCGCTCGAGCTTGCCGAAGGCCTCGCACTCCCGGAGACGTTCTCGCAGGCTCTCAATACGAAGGCGATCCTGCTCATCTCGCATGGTCGCAAGCTCGAAGGGCTTTCACTGCTGCGCTATGCGCTCGAAGTGGCACTCGAGCACGACAAGCCGTCGGCTGCTCTGCGGGGATACTTCAACCTCGCGGACAGCCTGAGCCAGGCGGACCGATACGAGGAGGCCGAGGTATGCGTCCGCGACGGTCTCGCCTTCTCACGGCGCGTCGGGAACCGCTACCAGGAGCTCCTCTTCCTCGGCCAGAGCTATGCACTCTTCGCCCTTGGCAAGTGGGACGAGGCACTCGAGTGGGCGGAGGATCTTCCGGAAGACTGGATGACCGCGAGGCAGGCGTACTCGACCGTCTCGAGCGTGTGCGTCACGGTGCTCGTACACCAAGGCAGCCTCGAAGAAGCCGACCGGGTCGCGACGCTTCTCGACGAATTCGCCTCGTCCGCGGATGCGCAAGAACGGGCAGGTCACGCCTGCGGAAAATCTCGATTGCTCTTGGCACGCGGCGACGCTGCAGAGGCGCTTCAAGTCGCGCAGGTCGGCGTCGAGATGAGCGAAGAGATGGGGCTCACGCAGGAGTACGTCAAGGAAAGCCTTGTCAATGCGCTCGAGGCGACGCTGGATCTGCGCGACACAGCTCGCGCCGAGGAGCTTCTCGCCATCATCGAGAACCTCCCAGTCGGGAGCCGGCCGCAGTTCCTTCACGCCCAGGCTCTGCGGTTCCGCGCTCGCCTCACAGGTCTCGAAGGTGACGCGGACGCCGAGCGCCTCTTCAAACGTGCCGTAGCTCTCTTCCGCGAGCTGGCGATGCCCTTCTACCTCGCCGTGGTGGAGCTCGAGCACGCCGAATGGCTCACGGCGCAGAGTCGAGGCGAGGACGCGGCACCGCTGCTCGAAGAGGCGCGGACGATCTTTGGGGAACTGAACGCCGCCCCCTGGCTCGAGCGGGCCGAGAAGATCGGCGTCGCTGAACCGATGACCGCATGACCTGCCCGAGCTGCGCTGCCGAGAACGAGGCCGGGAAGCGCTTCTGCACGGAGTGCGGAACAGCGCTCGCCGTCGCGTGCTCGTCGTGCGGCGCGTCACTCTCGGGGAGTGAGAAGTTCTGCGGTGAGTGCGGGACGCTGCTCGCGGCTTCGGCAACACCTGGAACACCGGTTCCGGCGCAGACCGCCGCCCCCACGGCGGAGCGCCGCCTCGTCTCCGTCCTCTTTGCCGACCTCGTCGGCTTCACGGCCGCGTCGGAGCAACGCGACGCCGAGGACACGCGAGAACTCCTCTCGCGCTACTTCGACACGAGCCGCCGCCTGATCGAGCTCTACGGCGGCACCGTCGAGAAATTCATCGGCGACGCGGTCATGGCCGTTTGGGGCGCGCCGACGGCCACCGAAGACGACGCGGAGCGCGCTGTACGCGCAGCCCTCGATCTCGTCGCGGCGGTCTCCGCGCTCGGCGACGAAGTGGACGCCCCCGAGCTACGGGCTCGAGCAGGAGTTCTGACCGGCGAGGCCGCCGTCACGATCGGTGCGGAAGGCCAAGGCATGGTCGCGGGCGACCTCGTCAACACGGCCTCGCGCGTGCAATCGGCCGCCGACCCCGGCACCGTGTACGTGGGCGAGTCCACGCGGCGCTCGACGGAGCAGACGATCGTCTACGAGGACGCGGGCTCCTTCGAGCTCAAGGGCAAGGAGGGACTCACGCCGCTGTGGAAGGCGCAGCGCGTCGTCTCCGGATTGCGCGGCTCTCTCAAGTCGCAAGGGCTCGAGGCGCCGTTCGTGGGGCGCGACCGCGAGCTGCGGCAGATCAAGGATCTCTTCCACACCTCGGCCGACGAGAAGAAGGCGCACCTCGTCTCCGTCACCGGCATCGCCGGCATCGGCAAGTCGCGCCTCGCGTGGGAGTTCTACAAGTACTTCGACGGCATCGCCGAGACCGTCGCATGGCACCGCGGCCGTTGCCTCTCCTACGGCGAGGGCGTGACCTACTGGGCGCTCGCCGACATGGTCCGCATGCGCTGCCGCATCTCCGAGGAGGAAGAGCCGGCGTCCGCGCTGGCCAAGCTGCACGCGACACTCGAGGAGCACATCCTCGATACCGAAGAGCGCGACCTCCTCGAACCTCGGCTCGCACATCTGCTCGGGCTGGCCGAGTACCAGGCCCGCGACCAGCAGGACCTCTTCGCCGCCTGGCGCCTCTTCTTCGAGCGCCTGGCCGAGAGCTACCCGACGGTGCTTGCCTTCGAGGACATGCAGTGGGCGGACGCGAGCCTGCTCGACTTCGTCGAGTACCTGCTCGACTGGTCGCGGAACCACCCGATCTTCGTCGTCACGCTCGCGCGGCCCGAGCTGCTCGAACGCCGTCCGACCTGGGGTGCCGGGCAGCGGAGCTTCACGTCCCTTTACCTGGAGCCGCTCTCGCAGCAGGCGATGGAAGAGCTCCTGGCCGGCCTCGTGCCGGGTCTTCCCCCGGAGGTCCGTGACCGCATCCTCGCGCGCGCCGAGGGTATCCCCCTGTACGCGGTCGAGACGGTGCGCATGCTGCTCGACCGCGGCCTGCTCGTACAAGAGGGCTCCGCCTATCGGCTGACTGGCGAGGTCGAGGCGCTCGAAGTGCCCGAGACGCTGCACGCGCTCATCGCGGCCCGCCTCGACGGCCTCTCCGCGGAGGAGCGGCGACTCCTCCAGGACGCAGCGGTGCTCGGCAAGACCTTCACTCAAGACGCGCTCGCAGCGCTCGCAGGCTCCGATGTCGAGATCCAGCCGCTTCTCACAGCTCTCGCGCGCAAGGAGGTGCTCGGGGTGCAGGCAGATCCGCGCTCGCCCGAGCACGGCCAGTACGGCTTCCTCCAAGACCTCGTGCGCCACGTCGCCTACGAGACGCTCTCGAAGAAGGAGCGTCGGACCAGGCACCTCGCAGCCGCAGCTCACCTGAGCGCTACGTTCGCGGAGGACGAGGACGAGGTGGTCGAGGTCATCGCCTCACACTTCGTCGCGGCCCACGAGGCCGCTCCGGACGCCGAGGACGCAGACGAGATCAGAGGCAAGGCGCAGGCTGCGCTCGTGCGAGCCGGCGCGCGCGCGGAATCACTCGCAGCGGCAGCAGAGGCAAGGCGCTACTTCGAGCAGGCGTCGGAGCTGACCGACGATTCGGCGGATAAGGCAGGCCTTCTCGGTACCGCGGGCGAGATGGCCGCGCGAGCCGGCGACCCAGACGCTGCGCGGCAGCTTCTCGAGCGGTCGATCGAGCTCCACGAGGAGCGGAGCGACACGCATGCCAAAGCCCGTGTTCTCCTCAAGCTCGCGAGAGTCGACGCGGCAGCGGGACGCCGCGACGAGTCGATAGCTCGCCAGGAGCGGGCACTCGAGGTCATCTCACAAGACGAGCCGGACGAGGATCTCGCGCTGCTCGCCGCACAGCTCTCACTCGCCTACTGGTTCAGCGGCGATCTCGACCGCGCGACCGAACGGGCCGAGCTCGCGCTCGACATCGCCGAGATGCACGCGTACCCGGCAGCGCTTGCAACGGCGCTGCGCGCGAAGTCTGCCGTGACCCATAGCCGAGGACACCCCAAAGAGATGGAGGCGTTGCTCGAGCAGGCACTTCGGATCGCGCTCGACCACGACTTAGTGGATCAGGCAGGTATCTGCTAC
>JAOUHF010000046.1 GCA_029865325.1 Thermoleophilia bacterium | reverse complement strand
AGCCGCAGATCCGCCTCCGGGAGCGCTCCCGTCAGCCGAGAGCCGCTCGAGAAGCTCACCGAGCCGCAGGTCGAGGTAGTTGTCGCTATTCAGAGCAGAACGAGTTTACGGCGGAGCGCCGGGGCGTTCATACACTTCGCACCCGTGCCGCTCTACCTGACGGAGTCCGACGTCTCCGCGTTAGTCGGTCCCCCCGACTCCGTCGAGGTGATCGAGGCGTGTCTTCTCCGGATCGCGGCGGGCGAGGTGGAGATCGCGCCACGCAGGCGGCTCCGGCTTCCGGAGGGGGCGCTTGCCGACATGGCCGCCGCGGATCTCGGGCTCGGTCTGGCCGGCGGAAAGCTCTACGCGGCGACCCCGGAGAGCGCGACCTTCGTCGTCTGTCTCTTCGACTCCGAGACGTCCGCGCTCGCCGCGGTGATCGAGGCCGATCGACTCGGCTGTCTCCGGACAGGCGCTGCGAGCGGCGTCGCGGCGAAATATCTGGCGCGAAGCGGTGCGACATCGCTCGGCGTTATCGGGTGCGGGCACCAGGCCGTGACACAGGTCGACTGCATTCGCGCGGCCCTGCCGTCCATCGACCGCGTGGTCGCCTACTGCAGGACTGAGGAGCGGCTCGCCGCCTTCTGCGAGCGTACGGGCGCGGAGCCCGGCATCAGCCACCGTGACGTCGGCGCGCAGGATGTTGTCGTGACGATCACGAGCTCGCGAGACCCGGTCCTACGTGGCGAGTGGCTGTCCCCCGGGGCGCTCGTGATCGCAGCGGGCGCGAACGTCGCGAGTCGTCGCGAGCTCGACAACGCCGTGCTCGAGCGCGCGACGTTCGTCTGCTGCGATTGGCTCGAGCAGGCTCGGCTCGAGTCGGGTGACCTCATCGACCCGGTTGCCGCGGGCGTCCTCGACTGGCTCGAGGTGCACGAATTGCACGAGGTCGTGGCGGGTGCGATCGCGGGACGGCAGTCGGACGACGACGTCGTCCTCTTCAAGTCGAATGGCCTGGCCGCGTGGGATGTGGCGCTTGGAGCCGAGGTGCTTCGTCGCGCCCGCGAGCTAGGGGTGGGAAGGACGCTCTAGCTCGCAGCGATCGAGGCCTTCGTCGCCTCGAGCATGTCGCCCGAGATCCCCTCGATGATCTCAGGCCGGTCGAGGAGGCGCCGCTGCTGCTCGGGCGTCAAGCGGTTCTGTACGTACTTGTCCTTGAGGATCTCGTCGAGCGAGCGCCCGCCGTCGTGCTCTCGGATCACGTACCTCGCAACGTGCTCTTCCGCGGAGCTCCGCTGGAAGAGGAACGAGAACATGTTCTTGAACGAAGACACCAGAAGCGATTGTATCTTCAGTGCATGAGGCGGAGCTCACGCGAGGGTCGGTACGCCGAGCGCACGTTGGTGGGCGTGGACGACGTGGGCGAGGAGGAGCGGATCGCGATCTGGATCGAGCGCCGGGCGGGAGCGGTCTGGGTCGTCGGGCGTGTCGTCAACCCGCATCTCCGCGAATCCGATGCACCCCGTCAGGAGGACGTGATCTTCGACGGATACGAGCTCGAAGATGCGCTCGAACGTGCCAACGAGGCTCTGGAGGACGACGTCAGCGTGCTCGAGGGGGACGGGCTTCCCGCTGACGCGCGGCCCTTCACCCGAAAGGAAGTTCTTCCCCTCCTGGAGCGCTGGTTCTTCAACCGCTGACGCTGCAGGCGCCCCCTCCAATGCCAGCGGGGTCGTGTTGGTTGTCGGACGAGGTCTCGCGTCAGCAGTGCTAGCTTCCGCGCGTTCGTGCGGATCCGAGTCGGACACAGTCCAGACCCCGACGACGCCTTCATGTACTGGGCGTTGACGACGGACGCCGTGGACACTCGGGGGCACGAGTTCGAGCAAGTCCTCTCCGACATCCAGACGCTGAACCAGTGGGCGCGCGCCGCGCGGCTCGAAGTGACCGCGATCTCCCTGGCGGCTTATCCGTTCGTGCAGGAGGACTACATCCTGCTGCCGCACGGTGCGAGCATCGGCTCTGGGTACGGACCTGTCGTCGTCGCGCGGGAGCCGCTGACGCGCGAGGAGTTGGTCGGTTGCGAGATCGTCGTTCCCGGGGCGCTGACGACGTCGTTCCTCGCACTTCGCCTCGTTCTCGGAGAGTTCCGCTACCGCGAGCTTGCGTTCGACGAGATCCCCGACGAGGTTGCGTCCGGGCGTGCAGACGTCGGGCTCCTGATCCACGAAGGGCAGCTGACCTTCGAGGACTACGGCCTCGTCAAGGTGCTCGACCTCGGGGAGTGGTGGCTACTTGAGACGGGCCTTCCGCTCCCGCTCGGTGTCAACGTCGCTCGCCGTGACCTCGGCGAGAACGTGCTCGCGGACGTCTCTGAAGTACTTCGAGAGGCCATCCAGTGCGGGCTCGACAACCGAGCGGAGGCGCTCGAGTACGCGCTTCAGTTCGGGCGGGGGATCGACGCCGCGGTGGCTGATCGCTTCGTCTCGATGTACGTCAACGAGCTCACTCAGGACTACGGCGACGAGGGCCGGAAGGCCGTGACGGAGCTCCTTCGCCGCGGCGAGGCGCTGGGAGCCTTTCCCTCGCCGGTTCAGATCGACTTCGTCAGCTAACGTCGCGGCGCATGGCTCGCGCTGTCGTCCTCTCTGCCGTCCGAACGCCGATCGGCCGTTACGGCGGCGCCCTCGCGCACGTGCGACCCGACGACTTGGCCGGCGTTGCGATCGCCGCCGCGGTCGAGCGGGCCGGGATCGAGCCCGGCTCGGTCGACGACGTCTATTTCGGTTGCGCCAATCAAGCCGGCGAGGACAACCGCAACGTCGCACGAATGGCCGTCCTGCTCGCCGGGTTACCGGACTCGGTTGCCGGAGTCACGCTCAACCGACTCTGCGCGTCGGGGCTCAGCGCCGTCGTCTCGGCGAGCCACGCCGTCATGGCAGGCGATGCCGAGGTCGCGATCGCCGGCGGAGTCGAGTCGATGAGCCGTGCCCCGCTCGTCCTGGCGAAGCCCGAGGCCGCGTTTCCCCGCGGTAACCAGACGGTGTGGGACTCGACGCTCGGGTGGCGCTTCCCGAACCCGCGTCACGAGGAGCTTTTCCCGCTCGAGTCCATGGGTGAGACAGGCGAGAACGTGGCCGAGCAGTACGGCGTCACGCGCGAGGACCAGGACGCTTTCGCGCTCCGTTCGCAGCAGCGCTGGGCCAAGGCGAATGCGGCCGGGCGCTTCGCGGACGAACTGGTTCCCGTCGGCGAGGTACGGGTCGACGAACATCCACGCCCGCAGACGAGCGCCGACGCGCTCGCAGGGCTCAAGCCAGCCTTCCGGAAGGGCGGAAGCGTCACCGCGGGGAACGCGAGCGGGATCAACGACGGGGCGGCGGCACTCGTGATCACCAGCGAGGAGCGAGCACGCAAGCTCGGGATCGAGCATCTCGGGGCGTTCGTAGGATCGGCCGTCGCGGGAGTCGATCCCCGCGTGATGGGCGTCGGGCCGATCCCGGCCGTCCGGAAGCTTCTGACTCGTACCGGGATCGACGCGAGCCGGCTCGACCTCGTCGAGCTGAACGAGGCGTTTGCGTCCCAGAGTCTCGCCGTCGTTCGCGAGCTCGGTCTCGACGAGGAGAGAGTGAACGTCAACGGAGGCGCGATTGCGATCGGTCATCCTCTCGGGATGAGCGGCGCGCGCCTCGTCGTCACGCTCCTGCACGAGCTACGGCGCCGCGACGGCCGCTATGGACTCGCGACCATGTGCGTCGGCGTAGGCCAGGGTGTGGCCGCTCTGTTCGAGCGCTGAACTACGCGCCGGGCTTCACGGCCATGACGAAGAGGAATGCCACGATGATCACGGCCTCGAGCATTCCGAGCATGGTCATCGCGGGCTTTGTCGCCTCCGCGTGTAGCTCCTCGCTCTCGCGCACGCCGTCTCCGACGAGCGCCGCGGCGTGCTGCGTGACTCGCCGTCCGTGGGGGCCGAGCACGAACGCGCCCACCACGAAGGCGATCGCCCAGAGGACGTAGGCTGCGACGAGCCAGGTCTCACCGAAGTCGTATGCGGTTTCGCCGACGAGCCAGGTGCCGAAGACGATTGCTCCGAGCGCGCCTGGGATGAGCGCGAAGCGTTCGGCCTTGACGGAGAGTTCAGCCAGCATCCCCAACGTCTTCGTATCGGAGGTTCGCGACATTCCGATCCCAGTTGCCACCGCCACGCCCTCCCCTGCGATTAGCAGTCCGGCGGCGAAGAGGTGCAGGAACAGCAGGATCTCGTACGTCGACATGAACTGCGCGATCCTACGGTGATCTGAGCGCGTCTTCAAGACGCGCAAGTCCACGCATGTGGTTAGGCGGTAGATTGGCCCGATGGCCGTCGCTACCGACCGCAACCCCCTCGGGCTGTAGCGCCTCGGCCCTACCGCTGGGCGGTTCTGGCCGCCGGGACCGTCGCCCAGGCGAGCTTCTCCGCCATCACGATCGGCCTCGCGGTCCTGGCTCCTACGCTACGCGAGGAGTACGGGCTGTCCTTGCGTCAGGTCGGCGTTCTGCTCTCGGCTGCCTGGCTTGGCGCCACGGCGACGCTTCTCCTCTGGGGGTTGGCGGCGGATCGGTACGGCGAGCGGGTCGCTCTCGTGCTCGGCCTGCTCGGGTCGGCCGCGTGCCTCGTCGGCGCCGCCAACGCCGGGAGCTTCGAGGTTCTGCTGGCGCTGCTTGTGCTCTCGGGTGCGACGGGCGCGAGCGTGAACTCCGCGAGCGGTCGAGCGGTGATGCAGTGGTTCGCGCCAGCTCAGCGGGGTTTCGCTTTCGGAATTCGCCAGACTGCGATTCCCCTCGGTGGACTCGTCGTTGCGATCGTTGTTCCCGGACTTGCCGGTTCAGGAGGTTCCAAGGCGGCGTTCCTGTTCCTCGCTGCATGCGCTGGAGTCGGTGCTCTGGTTGGTGGTCTCGTCCTGAAAAGTGGGGACGGTGGCGACGGCATCGAGGTCGGCTCGGTCGCTCAGACGCTTCGCGACGGTCGACTGTGGCGACTCTCACTCGGCAGTGCGCTGTATCTCTACGCGCAGGTCGCAGTCATCGGGTTCGGTGTTCTGTTCCTCCACGACGAGCACGGACTGTCGGACTCCGATGCTGCGCTCGTCATAGCCGCGTCGCTGGTGCTTGCCGTCGCCCTGCGTGTGGGTCTGGGGCATTGGTCGGATGTCCTCGGTTCTCGTGTCGTCCCGATGCGCCGAGCGGGGCTGGCACTTGCCGTCTCGCTGGTCCTCACCGCGTTGCTCGCGGGTGGGCCACTCTGGTTGCTCGTGCCTGCGGTCGCACTCGCAGGCGGGCTCTCGATGGCGTGGAACGGACTGTCCTTCACTGCCGCGGCAGAACTCGCGGGCACTGCGCGAAGTGGCGCCGCAATCGGGTTTCAGCAGTCCGTACTCTCGGGGCTCGGTGTGCTCGCCCCCGTGCTCTTCGCCGTGACGGTCTCGTCGGCCTCGTGGGGTGCCGCATTTCTCTTCGCCGGCGTGCTGAGCGTGATCGGTTGGAGCGCGCTGCGCCCGCTGCGCGCCTACTAGGGTGCGTGAGGTGAGGATCCACCGGCGACTCGAGGAGCTCCATGCGATCGGCGGTGGCCCCGGCGCCAACCGTCCGCATCCGAGCGACGCCGAGGACGAAGCTCATGAG
Source organism: Thermoleophilia bacterium (assembly GCA_029865325.1). Lineage (GTDB taxonomy): Bacteria > Actinomycetota > Thermoleophilia > Gaiellales > Gaiellaceae > GMQP-bins7. Next base: position 12,689 of record JAOUHF010000046.1, on the reverse strand, counting down.
CTTGTCGCCGGCTGGCTCGAGGAAGCGGGGCTCGCTGTCGAGACGGATCCGAGCGGCAACCTCGTTGGTCGAGCAGCAGCTTCGTCCGAAGTCTGGGTCGGGTCGCACCTCGACACGGTTCCCGTCGGAGGGAAGTTTGACGGCGCGCTCGGTGTGGTGGCGGCGATCGAGGCAGTTGAGCGAACGGGTCTCGGGTCGGTCGTCGCGTTTCGCGGCGAGGAGGTCGGATGTGTCGGCAGCCGAGCGCTCGTCGTCCGCGGCGACTCTCTTCCGCAGGCGTTTCTCGAGCTTCATATCGAGCAAGGGCCGGTTCTTGCTCAGCGCGACGTGCCGCTCGGCGTCGTCACCGGAATCGTCGGCTATGCGCGCGGCGAGCTCGTCCTCGAAGGCACCGCCGGCCACGCGGGGACCACGCCGATGACACACCGAGACGACGCACTCGTGAGCGCCGCCGCCGAGATCCTCCGCATTAGAGACGCCGCGCTCGGGATCTCGGGAGCCGTTGCAACGGTGGGGAAGCTGGAGGTTTCCCCGGGCGGAGCGAACGTGATCCCGGACCGGGTTCGGATGAGCCTCGATGCCCGGGCCCCCGACGTCGCGCGCCTCGATGCGCTCATCGAGTCAATCGCCTTCGTCCCCTCTTATCGCGTCGAGCCCGTCGAGCTTGGCGCGGGCGTTCGAGCGGCTCTGCGCGAGTCGATTGCCGAGCGCGGGATCGAGGTCGTCGAGCTTGCCTCGGGCGCAGGCCACGACGCGGGGATCCTGGCGGCGGCCAAGGCCGACTCGGGGATGCTGTTCGTTCGTAGCTTGAACGGTGGGATCAGCCACTCTCCGGACGAGCTGTCGAGCGCGGAGGATGTCGAGCTGGCGGTCGAGGTGCTGACCGACACGCTGCGCCGCCTCGCGTCGTCTTCGTAAGCGAACACTCCGCAGAGGTTCCCTTGTGCGTTTGGCAACTTTCGTAGAGAGTCCCTCGCGACCTGAAGGAGGCGCCCGACGACCAAGCGCGTAGGGTCCCGCTCGTGGGGCCGATACGGTGACCACCGCGTGCGCGCTGCACGGTTGGTCGCGGCTGTCGTCGCGGCCGGGTTGACAGCCATCGTCGTAGCCATCGGGTCAGCGCATGGATCGGCGAACGACTCGAAGATCGACGGTGCTCGCTGCACTGGAGGCACCGTCGATGCGGTCATCGCGACTAAGCGCGTCTGCTCACGTAAGCGACAGCGCTGCTCGAAGCGTCTCGACGGTCAGTACCACAGCTACTGGCTCCACTGCCACTCCGGGCGCTTGGCGAGCACTCCTCCGGCCGGAAAGGTCGTCGCCACCATTCCCGTCCCCGCGGTCGGCGGAATCGCGGTGGGTGGGGGAGCCGTATGGGTCGCGAACATGAATCCGCGCACGGTCACGCGGATCGACCCCGAAAGCAACGCCGTCGTCGCGACGATCTCGCTCGGCGAACCGGATTTCCAATGGGGCCTAACACGCGTCGCGTTCGGTCACGGTTCCTTGTGGGTGGTCGACGGGCTGTCCAGCAGCGTTCTACGGATCGACCCGCAATTGAACCGGGTATCGGTGCCGATCCCGCTGGGCTCGCCCACACAGTTCAGCTCGGGCCCTCTCGGCATCGCCGTCACACCCGATGCTGTCTGGGTTGCGAACACCTGGGGAACGACGGAGTCGCCCAACGGCTCGGTCGTCCGCATCGACCCGCGGCTCAACGCGATCGTGGAGAGAGTCGCCCTCGGCGCGAGTCCCTCAGACTTCGGGCCGAGGGCGGTCGCGGCGACCGGCGAAGCCGTTTGGGTCGGCATCCTGAGCACCAAGTCGGTCGTTCGCGTCGACCCGGCGACCGGATCCGTCGTCACCGAGGTGAAGAAGCTCGCCTGCGCCGAAGGGGGGTCGGCGGCTGACACGTCGGGGGTCTGGGTTGCCGACTGCACTTCGATCCGCCGAATCGACACGCGGACAAACGCGATCGCGCGAACGATCCCAATGCCGCGCGCAACGGGACAAGGGGTTCTCGGAGTTGCAGTAGGACTCGGCTCCGTATGGGCCCAAGCCGGTCCACTGGTTCGGATCGATCCGGCGAGTGGCGCGGTCACCGGGTCCTTCCGCTCGAGGCGGTCTGGAACGACTGCGCCTACAGCATCGCCTTCGGGTTCGGGTCGATCTGGGTCCGACAGCACGACCAGGTGGTGCGGATCCAGCCCTAGCCGTATCACCCGTTCTCGGTCAGGCCTCCCGGAAGGAGATCGTCTGGGCGCCGGCCCAGAGCATTCGGCGTCCGAGCTCGCGCAGGTTCTCGTTACCCGCGACGATCGTTGCGAAGTGGTTTCCGGCGAGCGCGCCCGCCTTGCTCGCAAACGCCACGTAGCCATAGGCAAGGAGCAGCTCGGTCTCGCTCACGCCACCCGGGTAGAAGATGAGCTCGCCGGGGTTCGGGTACCTCGTGGCGTTCTCCGCGCCTATCCCGACGTCGAGGTCGCCCATCGGGATCCAGCCACCCTCACCCGACCAGCGAACGTGGATGATCTTCGAGTCGTACGGGAGCATCCGCCGAAAGGCGGCGACCGTTGTTGGCGCGGCCTCCTCCTCGAAGCGCGCTGTGAACGAGAAGTCCCCTGCGGTGATCTCCAACATGCGCCGACCCTAACCTCTCTGTGCCACCCAGGCGGCCAGGAGGTCTCGCTCCTCGTCGGTGATCCCTGTGGCATTCCCCGGCGGCATCGCTCTCGTGAGCACTGCTTGGCGCTCGATGTCGTCGGCGCGAGCCTCGATCTGCTCGGCGGTCTCGAACGTGATCCCGAGCGGTGCGGAGACCCCTGAGTGGCACGTCGCGCAGCGCTCGGCGATCACGCCCTGAACCTCGGCGATCGACACAGGATCCGTCCGTGTGGGGGCGGGTGTGTCCGGCTCGAGCCAAACTGCAAGTGCGACGATCCCGACGCCGGCGGCGACCGGGATCCACCAGACGCGACGCCCTGTGTGCCAGAAGTTGAAGAAGACACGGATGAATGCCGTGAGCACCGCGACGAGCACGAAGACGAGCCATGCCTCGTCAGCGCCGAAGACGAACGCGAAGTGCCCGATGAGCATCGTGAACAGCACTGGGAGGGTCAGATAGTTGTTGTGGACGGACCGGTTCTTCGCGCGGAGTAGCGGCGTGGGGTCCGGCTCGCGCTTCTCCTCCATCGCCGCCACGAGCTTGCGGTGCGCCGGAATGATCACGAAGAGGACATTCGCGACCATGATCGTCCCGAGCATCGCGCCAACCTGGAGGTAGGCCGCACGCGGCGCGAACAACTCGCCGGCCCCCCAGGCCGCGATCGCGACGAGCCCGGTTCCTACGACAGCGAGCAGGATCTGACTCCTCGCACCGACCGCGCGACACAGGAGGTCGTAGACCACCCATCCGAGCGCGAGCCCGCCGACACTCACTGCCACCGCTTGCCAGGCGGCGAGGTCGGCAACCTGCGGATCGACTAGCCGAACGTCGGCGTCTAAGTAGTAGAGGACGACGAGGAGCGCGAACCCCGAGAGCCAGGTCGTATAGGCCTCCCACTTGAACCAGTGCAGCGGCTCGGGCATCTCGGCCGGTGCGAGCCGGTACTTCCGGGAGTGGTAGAGGCCACCGCCGTGCACTCCCCAAAACTCGCCCGCGACCCCCGCTTCCGCGTCCCCGCGCTCCTTCGGCGGTCTGAGCGCAAGATCGAGTCGCACGAAGTAGAAGGACGCTCCGATCCAGGCGATGCCCGCGATCACGTGGAGCATGCGGATGCAGACGTCGAGTACGTCTCTCAGGTACGGATCCATCGGTCCCTTGCGATCGCGACGAGTTCGCGGCAGCCGCTGTCGAGCTCCTCCTCAGGTGTTCGGCCGATTCGCTCTCTCAGCACGTCGAGGATCTCGGGCTTCGGCCGGCGGTTGACGAAGACGACGAAGCGAAAGCCGAACCGCTCCTCGTACTCGGCGTTCAAGCGCGCGAGCTCGTCGAGCACCTCCTGGTCGGCATCGTCACCCTGCTCTGCAGCGGAGCGTGTCGAAAGACCTGCCCGTTGGCCGACAGCCGGATGCGCGCTCAATGCCTCGAGCTTGTCCTTGTGACCAAGCGTCATCAGGACCTCCTCTGCGCGACCCAAGGGATCGTCGATCTCGGCGAGCAGTTCGACCAAATGGGTGCGGCCCTCGAAGAGCTCGGCGAGCTCGTGCGTGGTCAGCTTCCGCGGTAGCTCGCGCATCCGTAGGGGGAGACCAGGAGCGGGACGTGGTAGTGGCCCTCCACGAGCTCCACCTCGAGCTCGACGCGCGTGAAGAACGGCGAGCGCGGATGAAAGATGAGCGAGTAGCTGCCGGGCTCCAGGCCATCAGCAAGATTGACTATGCGACCGTCGACGTCCGTCTCCCCGGACGCGACGGGGCCGGCACCCTGGAACAGCTCGACCTGAACTTGGGCCGCCGGCCTTCCGACTGCCGTATCGAGTACGTGGGTTGAGATGGAGACACTCATGCCGCGAATCTTCGCGCCTGCACCCGATGGTCACGTGCAATCTCCGCCTCGTCCGCGTGTACGAGCGCCCCGCCTCGGACGACATCGTCTCCGCCGACGACTAGGCGATCGACTCGATGTGGCGCGGAGAAGACGAGTCCCGCGACCTGGTCCTCCGCTCCCCCGAGCTCGAGCCCGTCCGTTCGCCACACCGCGAAGTCGGCGCACTTACCGGGCTCGAGGGAGCCGATGTCGTCCCGCCCGAGCACCGCCGCGCCTCCTCGTGTTCCCAGGCGCAGGGCCTCGCGCACGGTCATGGCGTCGGGCCCGCCGCGGCCTCGGGCGACGAGAAGCGCCTGCTTCACCTCGAGGAGAAGGTCGCTCCGCTCGTTCGAAGCGGAGCCGTCAACGCCGAGGCCGACCCTGATCCCAGCATCCAGGTACTGGCGAACAGGCGCGATGCCCGCGCCCAATCTGAGGTTCGATGTCGGGCAGTGGGCGACTCCCGTGTCGGAGCCGGAGAAATCGGCGATGTCGTCGGCGGAAAGGTGGACGCAGTGCGCGCACCAGACGTCGTCGCCCAGCCAACCGAGGTCGGTGAGGTACCCCACGGGCGTGCACCCGTAGAGCTCCATGCAGTACGCCTCTTCCTCCCGCGTTTCGGCGAGATGCGTGTGAAGTACGAGCCCGAGCCGCCGCGCGAGCTCTGCCGACTCCGTCATCAGGTGCTTGGTAACGGAGAAGGGCGAGCAGGGGGCGACTGCGATCTGCACGCGCGCTCCAGCGCCCGACTGGTGCAATCCGTCGGCGAGGCGCTCGGTGTCCGAGAGAATCGTGTCGATGCTCTCGACGAGCTCGTCGGGCGGCAAGCCTCCGTCTGAGACGCCGTGATCCATCGAGCCGCGCGAGGCGACGATGCGCACGCCGAGCTCTCGCGCGGCTTGAACCTCGGCCTCGATCAGTCCCTCACGCCCACGTGGGAACACGTAGTGGTGGTCGAAGACCGTCGAGCAGCCCGAGAGTGCGAGCTCGGCGAGGCCCGTTCGCGCTGCGGCGTATTCGGACTCCGCATCTATCTCCGCCCACACCGGGTAGAGCTCGCGCAGCCAGGAGAACAGGTCGGCCTGCTGCGCTCGGGCGCGCGTGAGCGTCTGGAACAGGTGGTGGTGCGTGTTGACGAGCCCGGGCGTGACGACCGCGCCGCCGAGATCGAACCGCTCGTCCGCGTCGGGCTCCTCCTCGCCGCCTACCGCCGTGATGGAGCCGTCGTTGACGAGCAGCCATCCGGACGCGTGCTCGGATCCTGCGTCGTCGCACGTCACGATCCAGCCGCCGGCGTAGAGAGTGCTCATAGCGCGAGCGGAACGATCTCGAAGCGGTCGACGTCGACGAGCCCGCGGTCCGTGATCTTGAGGTGCGGGATCACGGAGAGCGCGAGGAACGCCAAGGTCAGGAACGGCGTTGCTCCGGTCCAGCCAAGCTCCCGGGCGGCCTCGTTGCAGGCGCGGCTCTGAGCGATCACGTCAGCGAGTGGCGCGTCCGACAGGAGGCCGGCGATCGGAAGCGGGCATTCCGCGAGCACGCGGAGGTCGTCGACCACGACGATTCCTCCCCCGATCTCCGCCAAGTGCTCGACCGCGAATGTCATGTCCGGATCGCTCATGCCGACAACGACCAGGTTGTGGGCGTCGTGGGCGACGCTCGAGGCCAGCGCGCCGCGCCGCAATCCAGAGCCCGACACGAATCCCAGGCCCATCCGTCCCGTGGCCAGGTGCCGCTCGACGACGGCGATCTTCGCGAGGTCGCTCTCCGGGTCGGCGACTGCCAGGCCACGCTCGACCGTCGGCTCGCGAACCAGAGACTCGGTGACCACCTGATCCTCGATCAACCCGATCGCGCGTGCGCTCCCTCCGCTCCAGGGGATCGCGAAGGCGGTGGAGTCGAGATCGCCAATTCGAACCGATTGGCGCACCCAGTCAGGCGTCTGAACCTGCGGCACGTCTGCGATCGGCCGCCCGCGCTTCAGCACCGTCTCGGGCTGAAAGCTCGTGAGGTCCGGCAGGACGAGCAGGTCGGCGAGATAGCCGGGTGCGATCGCGCCGTGTCGGCGAAGGCCGTGCCACAGCGCGGGATGCAGCGTGCCCATCAGCAGCGCGTCCTCGGGTGTGATCCCTTCGGCAACCGCCGTGCGCACCATGCCGTTCACATGCCCCGAGTCGGCGATGTCCTCGGGGTCGCGGTCGTCCGTGCAGAACGCGATCCGGTTCGGTCCGTACTCCTGCACGAGCGGAAGGAGAGCTCGCAGGTTGCGCGCCATCGAGGCCTCGCGGACGAGGAGCCACATGCCCGCGCGCAGGCGCTCCCGCCCCTCTTCCACCGTCAACGCCTCGTGGTCGGAGTAGATCCCGGCTGCTGCGTATGCCTGCAGCTCCTTTCCGAGGATTCCCGGCGCGTGCCCGTCCACGTGTTGCGCTCCGTCGAGTGAGAGCTTCTCGAGCTCTGAGTCCGAGCCTTGGATGACGCCGGGGAAGTTCATCATCTCGGCGAGCCCGAGCACACGGCGCCGGCGCATGAGCGACTCGAGATCCCCGGGCGTCAGAGGGCGACGCGGCGATTCGAAGGGGGAGGCCGGCACGCATGACGGCGCCATGAAGAAGACGTCGAGCTGGAGATCCGCCGTAGCGTCGAGCAGCCAGTGCACGCCGTCGACGCCGAGCACGTTCGCGATCTCGTGCGGATCAGCCACGACCGCCGTGGTTCCGAGCGGCAGCACGAGGCGGGCGAACTCGTCGACCATGAGCTTGACCGACTCCAGGTGCATGTGCGCGTCGATGAATCCGGGGACGACGTACCTGCCGCTGGCGTCGAGCATGTCGCGACCCTCGTAGGTACCCAGGCCCGCGACGACGCCGTCGGCGATGGCGATGTCCACTTCCAGCCACTCTCTCGTGAACACGGAGAGCACGCGACCACCCCGCACGACGAGATCGGCGGGCTCGTCTCCGCGGGCGACCGCCAAACGGCGCTGGACAGACTCCATCGCGAGAGAGCCTAATACCGCGAACGCCTGATCACCCGCCGCGCTCGTGGCGGTTCGCGCTGTCGTATAGTCGCCCCGTCAGTCGGCAGGCGGGACAGGAGGAGCAAATGAGAAGGAAGTACGTACTGGGCGGGCTCGTGCTCGCACTCGTTGCGACGGGACTTGTGCTCGCGGCGGCGGTCTCTGCGAAGCCCGAGCAGAAGCCCTACAAGGTGGCGTTTCTCTATCCGGCCGCGCACAACGATGGTGGCTGGGCGCAGGCGCACGAGGACGGACGCCTGTACCTCGAGAAGAAGCTGGGCGGCAAGGTTCAAACGACGTACAAGGAGAACATCTTCTCGAACGCGCAGGTACCGCAGATCGTTGCCGGACTCGTGCGTCAGGGCTACCAGATGATTTTCGGCGCGTCGTTCGGCATGTTCGAAAACGGCGTCAACGGTCAGCTGTACAAGAAGTACCCTGACGTTCTCTTCGAGCAGGCGACCGGGTTGCAGATCAAGAAGAACCAGTCTGAGTACTTCGGCGCCGGCGAGGACACGATCTACCTCTCGGGCATGGCTGCAGGCGCCGCGACCAAGAAGGGCGTGATCGGCTACATCGTCCCGTTCGGAATCCCCGAGGTCGTGCGGCACGCCAACGCCTTCGCACTCGGTGCCCAGGTGACGCATCCTGGAGCAAAGGTGAAGCTGATCTGGACCAATGCGTGGTACTCACCGCCCAAGGAGACTGCTGCGGCGGCGAACCTCATTTCCGCCGGCGCGGACGTGCTGGGCCAGAACGTCGACAGTCCGGCTGCGGGCGTCTACGCAGAGAAGAAGGGCATTCCGTGGGTTGGCTACGACTCGAATGCGCAAAAGTCCGCCCCGACGCAGTGGCTCACCGCGGCCGTGTACAACTGGGGGCCGTACTACCTGAGGCGAGTCAAGGCTGCGATGAACGGCACTTGGAAGTCCGGTTTCTACTACGGCTCGATCAATGACGGCTTTACCAGCCTCGCGCCGTACGGGCCGAAAGTGACCGCGAAGACGAAGAAGCTGATCGCGGCGAAGCAGAAGGCGATCGTCTCGGGCAAGTTCAGTGTCTTCCAGGGACCGCTCTACGACCAGAAGAACAAGCTGATGGTGCCCGCCGGCAAGAAGCTGAAGCTTCTGCCGGACCTCTACGCCATGCAGTGGCTGGTCAAGGGCGTGGTCGGGAAAGTTTCGAAGGTCTTCCCGCCGGGCTAGACATGGGGGAATCGACCCCCGTCAGAGGTGCTAACGGGAGAGGCGCCGGGTCATCCGGCGCCTCTCCGATTCCCGCGGTACGTATGGTCGAGGTCACGAAGCGGTTTCCGGGCGTCCTTGCGAACGACGCTGTCAGCTTCGAGGCAGCCCCAGGCGAGGTGCACGCGCTGCTCGGAGAGAACGGCGCTGGAAAGACGACCCTGTCGAACATCCTCACAGGGCTCTACCGCCCCGACGAGGGTCAGATCGAGCTCTTCGGGGAGGCCGTCCACTTCCATTCGCCCCGCGACGCCCTCGACGCAGGAATCTGCATGGTGCACCAGCACTTTCGTCTGGTCGAGCCGTTCACGGTGGCGGAGAACGTCGTTCTCGGCGACCATCGCTCGGAGGGTAAGAGCTTCTTCGTCCACTCGCCCGCGATCGAGCGCCGGGTCGCGGAACTCGGAGAGCAATACGGCCTCGGAGTTCATCCGCGCTCACGCATCTGGCAGCTCTCTGTCGGTGAGCAGCAGCGCGTCGAGATTCTCAAGGCGCTCTATCGCGAGGCGCGCATTCTGATCATGGACGAGCCGACTGCCGTGCTCACCCCGCAGGAGGCAGAGGCGCTCTTCGTGACCTTGCGCGCGATGGCGGAGGAGGGCAAGACGGTTATCTTCATCTCGCACAAGCTGCACGAGGTGACGGCCGTCGCCGACCGCGTCACGGTTCTACGAGGAGGTCGCACCGTCGAGACTGTCATGGCGTCGGACGCGACGCAGCGCTCGCTTGCAGCGCTCATGGTCGGCCGTGAGGTGGATCTGGGCCGCAGCCCGGAGCGCAAGCAGAAGCCGAGTGGCGACGTCGTGCTCGAGCTCGACGGCGTGCGGGTGCCGGGCGACCGCGGCGGGGAGGCGCTCAAGGGCGTTGCCCTCGTCCTGCGCTCCGGGGAGATCGTGGCTGTTGCCGGAGTCGCCGGGAACGGGCAGCGCGAGCTGGCGGAGACGATCTCCGGCATGCGAGCGTCTTCAGCGGGGACGATTCGGGTTGGCGCACGCGAGCTTCACCCGGGCGATCCGCGCGATGCCATCAAGGCCGGGGTGGCTCACATACCCGAGGACCGGCTTGGGACCGGTCTCGCGCCGAGCCTGAGCATCTCACGCAACGCGGCGTTCAAGACGTACCGGACGGCGCCGATCTCGTGGGGACCGTTCCTCGCTGTGAAGCGCATGGCCGAGCTGGCCCGGTCGCTCATCAAGCGCTACGACGTCAAGGCGCCGGGGCCTGAGACGCCTGCGCGGAACCTGTCGGGCGGCAACCTGCAAAAGCTCATGCTCGGCCGAGAGTTCCATGGAGACCCGAAGGTTCTCATTGCCGCTCAGCCAACACGAGGACTGGACGTCGGAGCGATCGAGACCGTGCACGGATTCCTACGAGATGCGGCGAGCAACGGTGTCGCCGTGCTCCTTATCAGTGAGGACCTCGACGAGATCCTCGCGCTCGCCGATCGCGTCGTCGTCATGTACGAGGGCGCGATCGTCGGGGAGCTCGACGCCGCCAGCGCGACGGTCGAGGAACTCGGCTACCTGATGGCCGGAGGAGAAGCTCGGTGATCAGGCTCGAACGGCGGCTAGATCAGCCGAAGTGGTTGTCCGTCGCCGTCCCAGTCGGTTCGCTGATCGCCGCCTTCGCGATCATGGCCGTCATCCTCGCCGTGACCGGCCACGCCCCGGGCCACACCTATCGACAGATGCTCGAGGCGGGCTTCACGGGCAACGGTGCGTTCTCCGCGACGCTGCTATCGGCGACGCCGATCCTGTTCACCGGCCTGGCCGCGGCCGCGGCGTTCCGCATGCAGCTCTTCAACATCGGGGCGGAGGGGCAGCTCTATCTGGGCGCCGTCGGCGCGTCGTGGATCGCGCTCAAGCTCGGTGACGGGGATGCCGGCTCGACGCCCCTCTACGTACTCGCGATGTGCGTGGCAGCCGGAGTGATGGGCGCGCTGTGGGCGCTGATTCCGGGTGTGCTCCGCGCCTTCGCCAATACCAACGAGATCATCACGTCGCTGATGCTCAACTACGTGGCGGGCTTCCTGATCACGTACCTGATCTTCGACAGCTCCTCCTACTGGCGCGACGTATCGACGCTCCAAGCACAATCGTTTCCCCAGGGGAAGCCGATGCCGGCGGGCGCCGAGTGGCCGACGTTCGGTTCGAGCGTCGTCGTTCCGCTCGGCTTCCTGATCGGGCTCGGCGTCGCGGCGTCGCTGTGGATGCTGTATTCACGAACCCGGTTCGGTTTCGAGGTGAGCGTGATCGCGGACTCACCCCGCGCAGCGCGCTATGCCGGCATGCGGACGCGCCGCAAGATCCTGGCGGTGATGGCGATCTCGGGTGGCATCGCCGGTATCGGCGGCGCCAGCCAGATCGGCGATTTCACGCACACGCTCGACCCGACCGGTCTCCAGGGCGCCGCGTTCGGCTACACGGGGATCGTTGTCGCCGCGCTCGCCCGTTACAACCCGTTCGCGGTCTGTCTGGTGGCGGTGCTCCTCGGGGGGCTCCAGAACGCCGGCTTCACGCTCCAAGGGCCCGACTTTCCCTCCGGGCTCGTCGGCGTGATGCAGGGGATCATCCTCTTCTGTGCTCTCGGCGGAGAGCTTCTCATTCGCTATCGCGTCACCATCAGTCGTCGGGCGAGGGCGCGAGCCGACACCGGTTCGGCTGCGGAGCCCGCGCGGTGAGTGTCAACGACAGCCTCGTGGTCGTCGTTCTCGCGCAGGCGGTCCTATACGGGACACCTCTTCTCTACGCGGCTCTCGGCGAACTGCTCGCCGAGCGATCGGGCGTGCTGAACCTCGGCGTCGAGGGGATGATGCTTTTCGGGGCCGCGGTCGGATACTGGGTTACACAGAGCGTGCATGGCGCAGACGCGCCGGTGCTCGTCTTGGCGTTGGTGGGCGCGGCGCTGTCCGGAGCGGCGATGGCGGCCATCCACGCTTTCCTCACGATCACGCTGCGGGCAAGCCAGATCGTTTCTGGACTCGCCCTCACGATCTTCGCCGGTGGTCTGGGACTATCGGCCTACTTCGGTGCCGAGTTGGACTTAGCCAGCCTGCCCGTGACCCATCAGTTCGCATCGCTTGACGTGCTCGGGCTTGCGGATCTCCCCGTGCTCGGCCCGATCCTCTTCGACCAATCGGCATTGGTCTATGCCTCGTGGGTTCTCACTCTCCTCGTTGCCGTGTATCTGGGGCGGACTCGCTGGGGGTTGAACGTCCGTGCCGTCGGCGAGGCGCCGGCTTCGGCGGATGCGATGGGGATCAATGTGACCCGCTACCGCTACATCCACGTCCTCGTCGGGGGAGCCCTCGCAGGGATCGGCGGCGCGTGCTTCAGCCTGTCCATCATCCCGAACTGGTTCGCGGGCGATTCGCTCGTCAACGGGGCGGGGTGGATCGCGATCGCGCTCGTGATCTTCGCGTTCTGGCGTCCTGGTATCTGTCTCGTGGGCGCGTACCTGTTCGGAGGTCTGTCAGCACTTCCGTCGGCGCTGCAGGCTCACGGCGTGACGATCCCGCCCGAGTTTCTCTATTCGCTCCCGTATGTCATGACGATCGTCGTACTCGTCGTCGTGTCGACGAGTCTTGCGAAGCGGCGGCTCGGCGCTCCCGCTGCTCTCGGCATTCCCTATGTGCGCGAAGAGCGGTAGAACACGACGGACGTGGACGTTCTCACCCCCCGCTCGCTCGACGATGCCCTCCGACTGAAAGCCGAGAACCCAGGCGCGCTCCCGATCCAAGGGGGTACCGACGTGATGGTCGCACTCAACTTCGATCGTGCGCGACCCGAGACGCTGCTCAACCTCAACGAGGTATCTGAGCTGCGCGTGTGGTCCCGTGAAAACGGTGTCCTTCGTCTCGGGTCAGGTCTCACCTACACCGAGGTCATGAGCGGCGCCC
>JAOUHF010000141.1 GCA_029865325.1 Thermoleophilia bacterium | reverse complement strand
GAGGGTGCAGTGAAGAGTCTCGTTCGCAAGTCGGCGGCCGTAGGTGCCACCGTAGCCCTGGCCGCTCTCGCGGTCTCGGTGTTGGCCTCGGGCGCCACAGCCAGGACCTCGGCGACGCAGGTGTGCGTCCTACTGCCGGACACCAAGTCGTCCGTGCGCTGGGAGCAGTTCGACAGGCCAGGGTTTGCCAAGGCGTTCAAGAAGGCGGGACTCTCCGCCACCATCGTCAACGCGCTCAACGACCCGCAGAAGCAGCTCTCGCAGGCCGAGCAGTGCATCGGCGCCGGCGCCAAGGTCGGCGTGATCGTGTCGATCGACACCGGCACCTCGATCGCGATCCAGAAGAAGTTCACGGCGGCAGGTGGGAAGACGATCGACTATGACCGCCTGATTGTCGGCGGCACCGGTTCCGTGTACGTGACCTTCGACGGCAACCTCGTCGGGCGCCAGCAGGCTCGCGGCGTCATCGCCGGCATGAAGGCGAAGGGCACGTACAACAAGAACGGCGTCCTCGCCCAGCTCTGGGGTGGGCCGACGGATGCGAACGCGTTCTGGTTCAAGAGCGGCAACGACGACATCCTGAACCCGGTCTTCAAGAAGGGCATCGTGAAGAAGGGCCCGGCGAAGTTCGTTCCGGAGTGGGACGCGAAGAACGCTCAGACGATCTTCGAGCAGATGCTCGTCCAGACGAACAACAACATCCAGGGCGTCGTCGGGGCGAACGACAACATCGCAGGTGCTGTCGTTGCGACGCTGAAGGCGAAGGGGCTGAAGCCGATCGCGCTGTCGGGGCAGGATGCGACGGTTCAGGGTGTGCAGAACATCATCTCGGGCTGGCAGACCAACACGGTCTACAAGTACGTGCCCGCCGAGGCCAATGCCGCCGCAGCGGCTGCCATCGCCCTGTTCAAAGGCAAGAAGCCGCCGTCGAACACAACGCGGCCGAACGGCAAGAAGAAGATGCCGACGTTCGTCATCCCGGTGACCTCGATCACCAAGAAGAACTACACGCGGCTCTTCAAGGACAAGTTCCTCAAGCGGAGCGCGGTGTGCTCCGGGGAGTACAAGAAGTACTGCAAGTAGTCGATTGGACCGATGGGTGGGGGCGCCTCTAGGCGCCCCCACCCGCCTGTCGTAGGATCGCCCCTACCTGTGACCGACACGGCACTCCTCGAGGTTCGTGGCCTGACGAAGACGTTCGGCTCGGTGCAAGCGCTGGCCGAAGTCGACTTCGAAGTTCTGCCCGGCGAGGTCATGGCGCTCGTCGGCGACAACGGCGCGGGAAAGTCGACGCTGATCAAGTGCGTCGCCGGAATCCACGGGTACGACTCCGGCAAGGTCCTCTTCGACGGCAACGAGGTTCACATCCACGGTCCAAAGGACGCGGCGAGGCTCGGAATCGAGGTCGTGTACCAGGATCTCGCGCTCTGCGACAACCTCGACGTCGTCCAGAACATGTTCCTCGGTCGCGAGGAACGCGACTGGTTCTTCCGGTTGAAAGAGCCGATCATGGAGCAGCGTACCGCCGAGACGCTCAGCTCCCTGGCCGTTACCACGATCCGCTCGATTCGCCAACCCGTGGCCTCGCTCTCGGGTGGCCAACGTCAATCGGTCGCGGTCGCGAAGGCCGTGCAGTGGAACTCGAGGCTCGTCATCCTGGACGAGCCGACCGCCGCGCTCGGCGTCGCTCAGACGCGACAAGTGCTAGAGCTCGTCAAGAGGCTCGCGGAGCAGGGGCTTGGAGTCGTCCTCATCTCGCACAACCTGCACGACATCTTCGAGGCCGCCACGCGGATCACCGTCCTCCGCCTCGGCCGGGACGTCGGCGTCTACGAGCGCGAGAAGACGACCCAGCAGGAGGTCGTGCACGCGATCACGGCCGGTATCCCGACCAAGGTGGCCGGAGTCGCCGAGACCGGGACGGTCGTGTCGTGAGCACCGTCGACATCGCGGCACCCGATCTCGGGCCGCAAGGTGTCGACGAGCAGGCGGGCATCTGGCGGCGCGCTGTCGACAATCTGAAGTCGGGGAACCTCGGTGTGCTGCCCGTCGTGATCGGAGAGGTCTTGATCGTCGCGTTCTTCAGCTTCACCGCGACGAACTTCTTCACTGCTGGGAACTTCGTCAACGTGATCCTCCAGATGGCTGGCGTGACGATGATCGCCTTCGGTGTCGTTTTCGTTCTCCTGATCGCCGAGATCGACCTCTCGATCGGGTATCTCAGCGGCATCGGCGCGCTGACCGCGGCCCAGCTCCAGCTGCCCGACGGGAGGAACTACCCGGGCTGGCTCGCGATTCTGATCGCAATCTCCCTCGTGGCCGTGATCGGAGCCGCTCAGGGAACGTTCGTCGCGAAGGTGGGCGTGCCCGCGTTCGTCGTCACGCTGGCGGGGCTCCTCATCTGGCAGGGAGTCATCCTGCGGGTGCTCGAGCTGCGCGGCGTGATCATCATCGAGGAAGACTGGATCAACAAGACGGCGACGTACTACTTCTCCGCCACTGCCAGCTGGATCATCGCCGCGGTGATCACGGGTGCTTACGTGCTCATCGTGCTCGTAGGTATCGCCGGCCAGCGCCGGGCGGGTCTTGCTCTTCGCCCGTGGCTCGCACTAGCGAAGGTTGCGGGGGTCGCGATCGCGTGCTTCGGCACGATTGCGATCTGCACTCACGCCATGAGGCCGGCCCCATGCGCCGAGGGCACGCCGCTCACCGTGAACTGCACGCAGTCGCTCGGGCTGCCGCTCGCCGGTCTGCTCATGATCATCTTCCTCGTCGGGCTCACCTTCCTCGCCAAGCGCACGACCTTCGGCCGCCACGTCTACGCCGTCGGCGGCAACGCGGAGGCTGCCAGGCGCGCCGGCATCAACGTCGCCCGCGTGAGGATCCTCGTCTTCGCGATCTCGGGGATCATGGCCGGCGTCGGGGGGATCATCCTGTCCGCACGGCTCCAGTCCGTGAACCTGAACGTCGGAGGGGGGACGCTTCTGCTCGACTCCATCTCCGCGGCAGTCATCGGCGGCGTGAGCCTGTTCGGCGGCCGCGGCGAGGTGCGCGGCGCGCTCCTCGGCTCGCTCGTCATCGCGACGATTGCGAACGGCCTCAACACCGGTGGCTACAAGACCGGGACTATCTACATCGTCACGGGCGCCATCCTGCTCTTCGCCGTGACCCTGGACACGATCGCCCGGCGCCTGCAGCAGCAAGCCGGACGCTGAGTCTTACCGGTGCGCCGTGCCGGCGAAGTAGCGCTGGGCAAGCGCCCACGCCTGCGTGCCGACTCTCGAGCCGACGCGGCGGCCGGCGAAGTCGTCCGCAGCGACGTGGATGCCGCCGTAGAGGCGCGAGATGCCTGCCTCGTCGGACGCGTCGTAGTAGGTCGCCCACTGGAGCGTGATGGGCTCGCTCGGTCCGTGCTCGAACTTGAGGTAGCCGGGCGAGAACCTCTGCTCGAACAAGCCCCCGGGGAAGAACGGGCTGCCGGTGACGGCGGCCAGCACTTCCGCGCCGGCGCGGCTGAAAGTGCTGTGCCCGGAGACGAAGCCCGGAAACGCTGGCGTGACGAAGGTCGCCTTCTGGTAGGGCACCCAGCGCTCGCCGAGGATCCATCCCACGCCGCTCTCGTTGGTCGGGTCCTTCGGGGGGCCGCGCCAGGTTCGAATCGCGATCTCGCCCACGTGGTCGGCGAGCGCCGCGTGGCGCTCGCCGGGCGCGCTCGACTCGGAAGTGACGAGCTCGACTAACTCCGGAATCAGCGGCAGGCCGTCGGGGTCGTACGAACGGAGACTTCGCTCGCTGGACTGACCTTTCCCCGCGAGATGGCGGATCATCGATATAGGCCGCACGGACTGGTAGGCGCGCTTGAGCCCCCAAGCGGCGATTGCGGCGTCGTGTGCAGCTCCATTCAGGGCGAAGTAGAGCTGCACGTCCCAGCGCAGGCGGTTGGCGTCGCCGGTGCCGATCCGAGTTGCCAGCCCAGGGGAGTCGGAGACCTCGTTGGCCAGCACGTTCCAGTGCCCGGGAGGGGTCTCGGAGTTAGGCCCATCGGCCCAGAACTCGGCGAGGATGCGCGCGTAGTCGGCCCGGAGGACGATCTCGGGTGCGTACGGCTCCCCCGTCGCGGGATTCAGCGGGTAGCCGTGGCCGTTGCTCGTCCCGAGTGGGTTGCCGCCCCGGACGCCGAGTCCGATGTCGATGGTTTGCCCGTCCGCGGGGTCGAGCTCTGCGCTCTTGCGGATGACGTCGACGGCTGCCTGCTTGTAGGCGGCAGTTCTCGGCGTTCCGATCGGTGGCGGGCCCGTCTCGATCGGCACCCCCTTTTTCGAGGGCGGCAGTGCAAATCCGCGCACGTACCCCCAGCGGGCGCCGACGAACGTCTGCACGTTTCCGGGGACGGCGAGCCCGTTCTGGGCCACGGTCTCGTCAAGCGCGAGCGGCTGCCAGAAGGTGGCGTCATGCAGTGCCGTCCCGGGCTTGGCCACGACCAGCGGCACGTTGACGGGCGTGTAGCTCTCGTCGACATAGTGCCGCGCCTCGAGCGCGCCGTCACTCCTCCCATAGCGAATAACG
>JAOUHF010000140.1 GCA_029865325.1 Thermoleophilia bacterium | reverse complement strand
TGAGGTGATCGCCCCAATCACCGGCGGGGAACCGATCGTTCGGGGTGAGAAGCGCGAGATCAGCATCCTCGTGGCAAGCTGACCTAGGCTGCTGCCAGGCGAAAGGACCGCCCGCTGCGCGAGTGTTCACGAATGTCTCTCGAGGCGTCGCGAACGGGGCAGCGCTCGAACTCGGCGTGCCTAGGGGTACATTGGAGTGTCATCAGAGCACCAGCGGGTGCGTGTCGCGCTCTGCACGGACGACGCGCTGGCGAACGACCTACTTACTCGCGAGCTCTGAGTAGAACTGTGCTCCCGGGACGGATGCGAGGGCTTCGGCGTGTTCAGCGGTCGGTTCGCCGAGGACAAAGAACTCGAGCGAGTCGATCAGCGCCATGAGGCTGCCCATGAGTTCACCGTGACCGTCCGCCTGCATGTGAGAGAGGTGAGCGGACGAGTCGGCGTAGGTCTCGAGCAGGACGAGGCTTCCGTGCTCCTCTGAGTAGTGCCAGTCGTAGGTCAGCGTGCCCGGCTCTTCGGCGGCAACCTTGCATGCCTCAGCAGCGAGCGACTTCAGTTTCTCGACGTTCTCGGGTTTGACGCCCATGCGCGCGAAGATCGTGATCGTTCCCACCAACACACCTCCGTGTCCTTCTTTGCCGAGCGGCGAACGTATCAGCTCCGGTCGGACCACAGGTAAGTGCGGAAACCGGCGAGCGCAAAGACGGTGCGGGTGGCGACGCCCCTAACGCGAGCGCCGTAACCCGATGCCCGGCGGGACGGAGACCACTCGATTGCGGCCCACGCTTCGCGTGCGCCAGCGTGCGGGAATGTCGCTTGACGAAGTCCGTCAGCTCTCGACGCGCTCAGCAGCGAACTCTTCGATCACCGCGATCTCGTCAGCGCGAAACGTCAGGGACGTTCTTGCCAACATCGAGTGGGACAACTCGCCCGACTCCTCCCAGTGGTAGTCCCGCCGCACGGTCGACGTGACGGTGTCGTCGACTACCTCGATCGTCCGACCGGCAACAGACACCGTCAGCTCGTCGAGCTTGCTACCCGGTCGCCCCTCGGCGGCAAGCGCGCTCATGAGCGCGTCTCGACCCTCGATCGTCGCACCACTTCGCAACACACACCGCACGTCGGGCGCGAGCATCGCTTCTATCGCTGCGAGGTCGTGGGCGTTGAACGCCTCAAGGAACCGGACCGCGGCGTCCTCTTCCATGGGGCCGATTCTCTACCTGCACACGCCGCAGATCAACGACGAAGTGCCGGGGGCACGACCCGGGAAAGGAAGCCCGGATGTGCGAGTGATCGGAAATGTCCCTCGAGCCTCCCGCGTGAGCGGAAAGCCATGTTCCACGTACGCTTCGAAGCGCGCTCCGCTAACCGCGGAAAGTCAGGGAGCGCTGCGCTGCCAGGTATGGATGGTGAACGTGAAAGCGCGGTCGCCGCAGGGGTCCTGGACTTTGGTGAACGTGAGCGAGTCACCACTCGACTCCAACTCGTACTCGCCTTCACCGGGTGCAGGGTCGTTGTTCGGACAGTTCGCATCCGCGGGCACGATCATCCGAGTCTCGGAAATCTCGGTCGGCATCAATGGAATGTGGCGACCGCCGGGGCCGTCGAAGGTCGCATCCCCAGCATTGATGGTTAACGTCCATCGACCGGGTGACGCGCCGCCGGTTACCGCGGCATCGTCCTCCGCAACCGTCATTTCGTACGTGCCATCGAGGCCGGGAGATACCAGAGTCTCGGGCGAGGATGACTCGTCATTGCCGCCACAGCCCGCCAGCGTTGCTGTGCCGAGGACCACCATGAGCACGACGATCTGTCGCACGCGCATCGGCGCGGACACTATTGGATCTGCCGATGACGATCAAGCGGTGCAGCGCTGAACGACGCGACGACGGTTTGGCGGCTCCCGCTGCCACGCTCGTGACGATGTCTCAGGATTCAGGGTCTACAGCGAGGACGGTTGCCTGGGCGAGTGATAGGGAATGTCGCTTGACACGCTGCAATCGGGTCCGGCGTACTGACGTGTGAGGAATGCCCCTTGAGCTCGTGCCACGAAGGATCCCGAGCGAGAGCTGGATCATCAGGCTGCTTCGACTTCCCGAGCAAGCTGCGGGCAGCGGGTACCGACCAGCCACTACTGCCTGGCTAGATGAGCAGCCCTGCGCTCAGCGTCCTCTCATGTCACGCGCAGCCGCCCAGCCCGACGCCGCCCCTGCCTATCAAACCGACGCCTTCACCCCCATCGATTGTCTCGTTGTCGACCGCAAGCCCGTAGGCCGCCGAGCAGATCGGGCCCCAACCGGCGCTCTTCGGGTCAAGGTCCGTTGTGATTTCGATCCCCATGTCCTTCACCTCGATCCCGGTGATGTGGTGGTACCACGTTGCCTCACCGAACTTCTCTTTGAACGCGGCGCGGAACTCCGCTTCGGGGTCGGAGTCTCCGCCGCAGCCGCTCGCCGCGAGTGCGATTGCGCTTAGACCGGCAACAGCGATGGCCTTCGGTGACACGCGACACGCCTCCTCGGTCGGGTTTGCGCACAACCCTCTCATCTGGACTGCGCGAGAGTCAACGGTCGCCGCGTTCGTCTCGCGTCGGCGAAGCAAGAGTAGGCGCTCTCTTCCCTTGTATTAGCAACGTAACTCGTCCCGGCTGAGGGCCGTCCTTCGGGGCGTTGTGATGGGCCGCCGCCGGCGCTGCGGCCGGGCTGCGTCCGGCTTGGGGGCCCGGCGTGAGCCGGAGGCGAGCGACGGGGCCGGGCGCAGACCGTAAGGCGGCGGCAGTGTGCCGGTCGGTTCAGACGCGCCAGACGGGTGTGAGCCGGGCCGGGTCGAGGCGGTTGAGGCCGCGGGTGCCGGGGTTGACGATGAGATGGTCGAGGACGGCGGCGACGATCGCAGCCTGGCCGCTCAGGGGCAGGGCCTGCCAGCGTTCGCGGAGGCCGGCTGCGTTGCCGATGTATTCGTCGAGTGCCGCGGTGCGGTTGAGCTGGGCGAGTCGTTTGCGGGCGGCCTGGAGGCGCTGCTCGATCGGGCTGCGGGCGGTCAGCCACTCTTGCAGGCCGATCTGCTCGTCGGCGTAGGCGCGGGCAAGCTCGTCCAGGTGTGCCTGGGCGCGCTCGACCTCGCCCTGCCACTGCTCGGCCGCCGGGTCGTCCTGGCGGCCGGCGAATATCGCGGCGAGCTCGGGAGTGTCGAGCCGGTAGAGCACGGCTTCGACGACAAACTGCTCGAGGCTATCGGCGACGATCGTGATCTTCCCGCAGCCTGGCAGGCCGGGGCCGCTCGCGCAGACGTAGCGGCGGGTGCCGTCGCTGCGCGGCCGGGCGACAAGCGTCGATCCGCAGAGGCCGCAACGCAACAGCCGCGCGAGCAGGTAGCGGCGCGCGGCTCTGTTCGTGCGCCTGGAAGGATCGGAGAGTAGGGCGCGGATGCGTTCGCTCTCGGCCGCGGTGATGATCGCGGGCCACTCGGCCTGGGCGACGATTTCGCCTTTGTGCTCGCGCTGGCCGGCGATCCGCGGCGAGGCCAACATCCTCCGCAGCGTCTGCGACGTCCACTGCGCCCCGGTCACCGTCGCCACGCCGCGCTCGTTCAAGTCGATGCAGATCGCCCGCAACGCCTGGCCGGCGAGCAGACGGCGTGCACACTCGCGGACGATCGCTGCCTCGTCGGGGCGGAGGCTGCGGCGGTCGGACTCGAACCCGAAGGGTCGCGTCCCGCCGCCGGAGACCCGCCCCGCAAGCGCGATCTCCTCATGCTTGCGCCGGATCCTGCGGCTCTTGTCGTCGCTCTCCTTCTTGGCCACCGCACCCAAGATACGGGCCGTGAACCTGCCGTCATGCGTCGCCAGGTCAACCGTGCCTGCCACGGAGGCAAGCTCGGCCAACCCGGCCTCGTCGCATGCGTCGAGGAACTCCTCCAACTCCTTCGGCTGTCGGTGCAAGCGATCGACATGCCAGACCACGACCGCATCGAGCGCCCGCGACTCGATGTCGCCCAGCAGGCGCCGGTACTCCGGTCGTAGCCGACCGCTGTACGCGCTCACATCCTGGTCGACGTAGCGATCCACGACGCGCCAGCCGCGGCGCTCGGCTAGCTCCTCGCAGTCCTCTAACTGCCTCCCGATCGCAAGCCCGTCGCCCTCACGATCCGACGAGATCCGCGCATACACGCCCGCTCGCACCATATGGGGGAACATTTAAGCACACTGGCGTGCGCGAGTGTGCTCTCGCCTGAGCGCACTTACCGGGAATCTCCCGTCCGGGTTTCGTCCATTCCTATACCCCAAACGTCTACCGGGTAGGAACGGCCAAGACATCAGCTGCCGCTCCACCGGCGGGTGGGGGGTCGACCAGTCCTGTTCGGCACTCTGTCATCACATCGTGCAGATCGATGCCGATCTCGCCCGCCGACTTCGCCCCATCCCGCACCACCGCTAGCTCTCTCGCCAGTCGCGCGCGCCGAGACAGCTGATCGGGGTGCCCTTTGTAGAGCGCGCCGACGAGACCGCCGCGCTCAGCCAACAGGTATCCGGCCAGCTGTTCGTATTGCCTGAGGGTGATGTCACCATCCGCGACGGATGACACCAACCTCGGGATGACGCTG
>JAOUHF010000139.1 GCA_029865325.1 Thermoleophilia bacterium | reverse complement strand
GTCGTTCTGGGCGGCGCGCTCTACACCGGTCGCTGGCACGGCGATGCGCGAGCGCTTCTGAAGAGACATGCGCGGGCGCTCGAGCGCATTCCTCTCGCGGTCTTCGCCATAGGCCCGAAGACGCTCGAAGAAGGCGACGTCGCAGGAGCTCGAGCGCAGCTCGACGCCGCGCTCGCGAGGACGCCGACAGTGACTCCGACCCTCACCGCGATCTTCGGTGTGTCGTCGATCGGCGAAGTTGCGGTTCCCCTTCTCACTACTCCCTGCGACCGACGCACGCGACTGGGATGCGATTCATGCGTTCGCCGAACAAGTCGTGTCGTTGTCGGAGCCGCGCGCCGAGGTTGTGCAGATCTGACCTCCCGGGCGCGGAATGAGTTCCGTGGCGGCTGACGTCGTCGACGTAATCCTTCGTGATGGGGCCACTCTGCGGCTGCGCCCCCCGCGCCGCGAAGACACGGACGAGTTGCTCGCGTTCTTCGGCGCGCTCTCGCAGCGCAGTCTCTACCTGCGATTCCACGGCTTCCCCCGTCTCGGACCTGAGCTCGTCGAGCAGCTCATCGACACCAACTGGCGTGACCGCGGCGCGCTGCTCGGGACCTTTCTCGAGGACGGCGACGAGCGGGTCGTCGCCGTCGGCAACTATGAGCGATTGCGCGATCCCACGATCGCAGAGGCGGCTTTCGCGGTAGCGGACACGTACCAGCGAAGGGGCATCGGGACGCGACTCGTCGAGCAACTCGCTGAGCAGGCCGGCCGCCAGGGGATCGAGAGGATCGTCGCCGAAGTACTCGCGAGCAACCGCGACATGCTCGGAGTCTTCGAGGCGATCGGGTTTGAGCTCACGAGGGAGCTCGCAGGGGGCGAGATCGAGATCACGTTCCCGATCGCGCTCACGGCGCGGTACGAGGAACGCGTCGACGAGCGGGATCACGTTGCCGTCTCAGCCTCGCTCCGGCCGTTTTTCGAGCCGCGCAGCGTTGCCGTGATCGGGGCCTCCCGGCGCCACGGGACGATCGGGGGCGAGCTCTTTCGGAACATCCTCGCCGCGGACTTCGCAGGTGCTGCGTATCCGGTGAACCGGGACGGCGCGGCCGTCGCTGGTGTGCGTGGCTACCGCACCATCGGCGAAGTGCCGGACGAGGTCGACCTTGCCGTCATCTGCGTTCCGGCGATCGGAGTGTTGGATGCCGCCCGGGAAGCGCTCGAGCGGGGCGTTCGCGCACTCGTCGTCATTTCGGCGGGCTTCGCCGAGACGGGCAGTGAAGGCGCCGAGAGGCAAGAAGAGCTTCTGGCACTCGTCCGCGCTTATGGCGCACGGCTCATCGGGCCGAACTGCCTCGGGATCTCCGTCGCGGGCCCAAACCTGAATGCGACGTTCGCCGGCCGTGCCGCGCCCCCTGGGAACATCGGTTTCTCGTCACAGAGTGGAGCGCTGGGACTGGCGCTGCTCGAGGCTGCGGTGACGCGCGGCTTGGGCTTGTCGGCGTTCGTATCGATCGGAAACAAGGCGGACGTATCCACGAATGACCTGCTCGAGTGGTGGGAGGACGACGAGACGACCGAGGCGATCCTGCTCTACGTCGAGTCCTTCGGCAACCCCCGCCGCTTCGGTCGTCTTGCTCGCCGAGTCGCGCGCCGGAAGCCCATTCTCGCGCTGAAGAGTGGAACGTCGGCGAGTGGCCAGCGCGCCGCAACCTCACACACTGCCGCTCTGGCCGGCTCGGAAGCCGCTGTCAACGCGCTCTTCCGACAAGCGGGTGTGATTCGCGCGGGATCGCTCGAAGAGCTCATCGACACCGCGGGGTTGCTCTCGAGCCAGCCTCGGCTCTCGGGTCGCTCGGTTGGGGTCCTGACCAACGCCGGAGGGTTGGGAATCCTGTGCGCCGATGCCTGCGAAGCCGTCGGTTTGGAGCTGCCGCCTCTGAGCGATACCACTGCGGCAGCGCTGCGCAGCGATCTCCCGATCGAGGCGAGCGTCGCCAATCCCGTCGACATGTTGGGCGGTGCGACGGCGGAGACATACGCCCTGATGCTGCGGCACCTCATCGCCGATCCTCGTCTCGACGCGGTCATCGTGCTGTTCGTGCCCGCCGTCAGTGCGACCGCGGATGACGTAGCCGACGCCGTCGAACGCGCTGCTCGGAGCGCGAGTGGCGACAAGCCAGTACTCGCGGCGATCATGTCATCGGAAGGGATCCCTGGAGTGCTCCGCGGATCTCGGCATGTCGCTGCGTTCGGATATCCGGAATCGGCTGCCCGAGCGCTCGGACGGGCTGCCGAGCGCGCCGACTGGCTCCGCCGTCCCCACGGTGCGGTCCCGGTTACCGACGGCATCGACGGCGAGAGTGCTCGTCGCGTGATCGAAAGCGCGCTGGGTCGCGCGGACGACGCGTGGCTCGATCCCTCCGACGTGCGAGAAGTGCTGCTCGCCTACGGCGTTCCTGTTGTTCCCGAGTCTCTCGCGGGCACCCCCGACGAAGCGGCTGAGGCCGCGCGCGCGCTCGGTTTCCCGGTCGTGGTCAAGACGGCGACGCCAGGTGCGCACAAGACCGAGACCGGCGGGATCGCGCTCGAGCTGGAAGACGAAGTCGCCGTGCGTGACGCTGCGGTCCGCATCGGCTGCCCCGTCGTGGTTCAGCCGATGATCTCCGGAGGAGCAGAGCTCCTCGCCGGGGTGGTCCAAGACCTGGTGTTCGGCCCTCTGGTCGCATTCGGTCCGGGAGGTGTGTACGCCGAGTTGATCGGCGATGCGACGTTTCGGATTGCGCCGCTCACCGACGTCGACGCTGCGGAGATGGTGACCGAAGGAAAGGCAGGCAGGCTCGTCGCAGGGTTCCGCGGTTCGCCGGCTGCCAGCGTCTCAGCCTTGACGGATCTCGTTCATCGACTCGCGCAACTGAGCGTGGACTCTCCGGCTGTCGCCGAGCTCGATCTGAATCCGGTGCTTGCGCTTCCAGATCGCTGCGTGGTCGTCGATGCGCGGATTCGAGTCCGAGCCCCGCATGCGGTCACGCGTACGAAGACCTGGTAGCTGGCGCCTGCGTACTTCTCCGCACTGGTCGGGCGGGTTCCACGAAACCGTCGCTCGTGCTTCTCCCGATGCGGTGTCGCTTCGATGCGACGAGTCTGGGCGCAATTAGTCACTAGCGCTCAGGAGGTGGAGCGATGAGGTACAAGAAGCTTCTGGAGATCGGCGGATTCATCGCCGGTGGTGTGATGGTCCTCTTCGGGGTCGTCGCGATCTTCATGGGCGTCACCGGGTTCACCACGACTCGCGACGCGATTAAGGACGAGGGCATTACCTTCGGCTCGGCCGACGACCCTGCAGTGGCCAAGTACGCGGATCAGTGGGCCGGAGAGCAGGTTACGAACGGAGATCAGGCGCGTGCATTTGCACAGATCATGCGTGAGCACACGCTCGAGAGTTCGGGCGGCCTGACCTATTCGGAGATGGGTCGCTACGAGTCGGCTGCAGATCCCTCCGATCCAGCCGGAACGAACGATCCTACGGCCGCCGCGAAGGACAAGAGCGGGCAACCGGTGTCGAACGGCGCCCGGGACCTCTGGGTGACCGAGACCGCGCTCACGACGGCCTTGAACGTGAGCTACATGGCCGAGCGGCTGGCTGTGTTCGGCATCGTTGTCGGGGTCGCGCTGCTGCTCACGGGGATCGGGCTCGTCATCCTCGCATTCTTGGTGTTCAGCCGGGTGTTGCCCGCGGTGGAGCCCGAACGACAGAAGGCGTCGACGACGCCGGTCACGGGCTGATCCGGGGAAGGCGGGAGGCCCTCGGATCAAAAGAGCTCCGACCTCCCGGAGTAGTCCGAGGGGCGGCGAGAGCCGCCCCTCGGCTTGCGTAGTTTTCCGCGCCCGGAATCGGGTCGACCGCGGAGGTCGCGGAAGAAGATAGGAAGCACGATGTAGCGGTGGCTGCGCAGCCGAAGAACATCATCGTAGGCTTCGACGGGAGTCAGGGCGCGCAGCGCGCACTCCACGCCGCTGCGCACCTGATCGGATACGGATCGACGCTCACCGTGGTGAGCGTCGATCCGAACGGAGTGCGGACCGAACCCGATGTTCTGGCAGAGGCACGAGCTTGGCTACTCGAACGACTCGTGACTGCGTCGTATGTGCGCCGTGCCGGTGACGCGGCCAATGAGCTTGTCACGGTTGCGACCGAATTGGGAGCCGATCTCCTCGTCGTGGGCCGGCGAAGCGAGGATGGCGAGCCTGCTCCGGGCTCCGTCAGCGCCGAGGTCGTACGGCGCGCCGCCTGCAACGTCCTCGTGGTCGGCTGAAAGTCAGCCCTCGATCAAGCCGTGGTCGAGCGCGTAGCGCACGAGTTCGGCGCGGCTTGAGAGGCTGAGCTTCTGCATGATGTGCGCCCGATGCGTCTCGGCCGTGCGAACGGAGATGTAGAGCAGTGCCGCGATCTCCTGGTTGGTATGGCCGAGAGCGAGTAGCCGGAGCACCTCTCGCTCCCGTTCGGAGAGCGGGTCCGATTCTGCTCGCTTTCGCTCCTCGGTCTCGGCCGCGACAAGCCGAGCTCCTAGCGCCGGGTGCACGTATCTCTCCCCGGCCGCCACGGCGCGCACTGCTTC
>JAOUHF010000138.1 GCA_029865325.1 Thermoleophilia bacterium | reverse complement strand
AGTGTCAGCCTGTCCCAACTTCGAGCAGAGCTGACGGCGATGGAGTTGCGCCTGGTGGACAGACTCAACGGTGCTCTCGCCCAGAAAGCTGACCGCATTATCCAGGAACAAATCTCCGAGCGAGTCAACAAGAACGATGCTCGGCTCACCATCTTGGAGCAGAGAGCCGTCACGCAGGACAGTCCGATTCTCGGTGAGATCGAGGAACTTAGGCAAGCCAATCTCGCGCTGTCCGAGGTGGGCAAGTACAAGCGATGGCTCTGGGCGCAGACCTTCGCACTTGCGGGGATCTCCATAGGGATCATCGCTTTCCTTGTAGACCACATGACGCTAGGTGGATGATGTTCAAGCGACCAGACGAACCCCAGCAGCAGATACCCGACCTGGAAGATTTCTCTCCAGACGACCGTGTCTACGGTTGGCGTACGCGCGTGCTTGTCTTTGCCGGAGCACCGCTGCACCTGGCCGAGAAGATCGCCCACGACCGCAGCATCGACCTACACAGGGCCGAGCGCGTCATGAAAGCCGCAGGCCCCGAACTGGCGGAGCGGATCTTGCTGTGACTCCAGAGTTGAAGCTGGAGTACGGGCGTTACTACGCAGCCAAGTCCCACCCCCGCTACTTCCTTCCACATCTTGTAGCTCCCGATAGTAGGAGAGGTGAGCTATTTCAGTTTGCGACCCTGAATGAAATAGAGGCCGAGTGGCTCCAGATGCCCTTCCTCGGGAAGGATCTCTACAAGGGCCGCGACCCCGTAGGTGAGACGAGCTGGCTCTGGCAGCGCGACTACATCGACTGGATCCTCGACAACCCCTTCACCGCCACGCTCAAGGCGCGACAGCTCGGGATCTCCTGGATCTGGGACGCGGTGATCCTCTGGGATCTCATCTTCTTCGCGGGCATAGACGACCTGATCTACTCGATCAAGGAAGACGACGCCAACGAGCAGATCAACAGGATCTGGGATCTCTACCTCTCCGTCCCCGAGTACATGAAGTCCACGCTGCGCATACTCAAGCCCTATGGGCAGAACAGCCGCCCGTCGAATCGAATCGAGATTGAACACCCTGATGGGCGCGTCAGCACCGTCACAGGGATGCCAGCCACAAAGAAGGCGGGCCACGGGCAAGTCGCCCGGCGCGTCCTCTTCGATGAGGCCGCACATCAGGATTACGCTCGCCAGCTCTGGAAGGCCATCATCCCCGCAGCGGGCGATCTCGGCGGTAACGTCGGGGCCGTCTCCACCGCCAACGGCATGTCGGATGGTGCTGGGGGAGGCAACTTCTTCCACGAGGTGTACACGGGCGCGGGAGGCGTGGACTACCCCGAGGTGCAGGCTCGCTTCCTGAGCGCGTTCACGCACCCGATGCGCGACCAGAAGTGGTACGACAACCTCAACCTCGACCCCTCCTCGAAGGCGGAGCAGTACCCGCTGGACGAGGACGAAGCGTTCCTGCTCACCGGCAACCCGTTCTTCGATCTCAAGGCTCTCCAGTATTACTCCCGCGACGGGAAGGTCGAGCCGAAGTTCCAGGGCGAGTTCAAGACGTACTCGAACAACAAAGCCAGCGCCCGCTTCGAGAAGGGCGGCGGCTGCATCGACGTGTACCGCGCTCCCGAGAAGGATGGGTTGTACGGAATCGGAGCAGACGTGGCTACCGGATCCGGTGCGGATTACTCAGTGGCCGGAGTGATTTCACTCAACGACGGTGCGCCCGTAGCGGAGTTGAGGATGAAGGCTGACTACAAGGACTTCACTCGACAGCTCCACTTTCTCGGGCTGTGGTACAACCACGCCCGGATCGCCGTCGAGCGCGGGGGAGGCTACGGGGATGTAGTCATCGCGTACCTTCGTGACGGGCACGAGGGCCGTAAGCCTTACCCGTTGCTCTATCGGGACGAGGAGTTCGTGGATCCGGCCCGACGCCGCAAGGCGCACTACGGGTTCCCGATGAACAAGCAGAACCGGGCTATGGTGATCTCGGAGTTGAACGAGTGGATCAACGGTCGCGTGTGGCCGTGGCTCACTCGCCGCTTCCGCACCGAGGCCCGCACGTTCGTCCGGCAGATGACCGGGACTTCCCCCCGAGCTGAGGACGGCACGAACGACGACACGATCTTGGCGTGGGGCATCGCCCTCGCCATGTACCAACGATACGGAGTCGGACACAAGTTCGACCGCAAGAAGCACACGAAGGCCCCACGGAGTCGTTCCTACGGGCCGCTCGATCCGAGGAACAGGAGATCAGCATGAGCCAGATGTTCCCACCCGACATGCAGCAGGCCCTCATGGGCGGAGGTGGTGGGCCGGGTGCCCCCGCAGGCCCGATGCCCCCCGACATCGCAGCTCTGCTCGGTGGGGCCGGTGGCCCCCCGCAGGAGGGCGCACCACTCCCCAGTGATGGTGCCCCTGGCGGCGGACAGGATCCGCTCGAAGAGGCCATCGCCCTACTGGACGAGGCCATCGCAGCCGAAGCCGATCAGGAAGATCAGCAGGTGATGCGTCAGTGTTCGGCCAAGTTGCAGCAGATCCTTGCCAAGAACCAGGCCGAAGAAGACTCCATGCTCCAGGGTAAGTCATCCCCCGCCGGGATCCGCAAGTCGATGGCTGGAGCGCCTGCCGAAGCTGGGGCGTACTGAGTCATGGCGAAGCGTCCCAACCAGGACGTGCTCGACCGCGCCGTTGGCTTCATCGAGGCTTGTCAGCAACATCACGATGAGGTCATGCGAGGCGTGGACGACCGCGCCGACGCATACCACGGCATCCTCAAGCGCCAGGCCGACAAGGGCTGGGAGTCCCGCATGTATGGCAAGTACGCCATGCACATCGTGGAAACCACGCTCGCGTCGATGGTGGAAGACCGGCTGCGCTACAAGATCCGTCCGCGCAAGACGCTGGAAGACCTCTGGGATCCAGAGGCTGACGAGCGCCTGCGGCAGGGTGCCGAGGCACACCAGATCCTCATGGACTGGCAGAACCGGCAGTCGAAGTTCACGCGGATACAGCGTCCCTTCCTTCTCCAGAACGCCATCGCGGGGATCACGGTTGCCAAGACGACATGGGTTGAGCGCGTAGAGCGCCGTCGGCGGATGGTGGCCGAAGATCGTCCCCTTACAACCGAGGCGGGCGATCAGATCATGCACCCGATGCACGGCCCGATGTCCTACCCGCATCTCACGGAGCGAGTTGAGTCGCTTCCGGTCTACGACGGCCCCCTCACCGAAGTGGTGGACGTACACGACTTCTTCTGGCCGGAGAACGCCCGAGACATCAAGGAAGCCCGCTACGTCGGACATCGTGTCTGGATGAGCCGCGAGGAGTTGGAGCGCGAGTTCAAGGCAGACGGCATGTACGGCCCCGATCACGGGGGATGGACGTGGAAGCAGGTACAGATGGATCTCGGCACTGCCCGCGAAATGCGCGACACAGTGAGTAGATGGGGCGAGCGCCGCGACCAAGTCCACGACAAGGACAAGCTGGAGATCCTCGAAGTCTGGGACAACTTCAAGCACGAGGTGGTCACGTTCGTCAATCGCAAGAGCCTGATCGCCTACAAGGAGGACTTCCCCTACTTCCACGAGCGCACTCCCTTTACTGTCTGCACGACGCAGCCCGGCCTCTTCGAGGTGGTCGGCATCGCTCAGATAGAGAAGGTGCAGGCACTCCAGGAGATGCTCTGGGGAATCCAGAACCAGTCCCTCGACAACCTCATCCTCATCAACAACGCCATCACGATCTACCGACCGGACGTGGAAGATCCCGACGCGCTGGAGTACGCTCCTCGCGCGATGTGGCCGCTGGAGGATCCGGCGCAGGTGCAGATGTGGACGCCCAGCCCGATGCCCGCCGAAATCTCGCTCAACCGCGAGGGGCTTCTCAAGGGCGACATGCAGAACCTGGCAGGCTCCTTCCCGTTCAGCTCGGGAGCAGAGTCGCAGACCGTCGATCAGAAGACGGCAACCGGCGCATCTCTCGTGACCGGCCTCGCGCAGCGCAGCATCGACCTGGCCAAGCAGCCGGTCTTCGAGGCGCTGGAGGACATCGGCAACGACAAGCTGGTGCTCAACAACCAGTTCATCACGGAGCCGACCGCCGCCTCTGTAATCGGGGCCGACGGTGAAGAGGAGCTGCGGATCATCTGGCCCGAGCTACTCCAGGGCGACTTCCACTACGAACAGGAGCCGATCCCGGACGCCATCATGCAGCAGCAGGAGCTGGCGAAGTGGCAGGGCGCACTCCAGGTGGCCCTGCAAGCTGTCCCGGTCGTATTGCCGCTTTCGCAGATGGGAGCGGCCAAGATGCTCAACATCGACGCCTTCGTGGAGGAGAACCTCAAGGCCCTCGGGATCGAGGACATCGCGCGGTTCTTCGTCGCCAAACCTCCACAGGGTCAGGTGGCACAGCAGGGTAGTCCTCCTGGGCCTGGACAAGGAGCGGGAGCCGGTGGTGAAAGCCTCGGTATCACCGCCGGGCCGGGCGGAGGAGAGCCTGGATCGCAGATGATGGACTCGCCGGAGACTGCTCTCCAGCGGGCGCTGGCGCTCGGTGCTGGAGGTGGCCCACAGAATGTCTGACCGCACGGAGGCGATGCTCAAGGCCGAGGC
>JAOUHF010000045.1 GCA_029865325.1 Thermoleophilia bacterium | reverse complement strand
GGAGGCCTTCGACTACTCCCCCGGCGGCGCGGCCTGGATCGAGATGAACAGGGACCGCTTCGGCACCCTCAAGCTGGCGGTGCCCGACATGCCCGAGACGTAGCCGGTCACCGCGCGACGGCCCGCCTCATCCTGCCGAGCGGGCAGGGAACTTATTCGTGAACGTGTCGGGCTCGCAGCACGTCGAGCACCAACAGAACGCGCTCCGGAAACGTGTCGGGGCCGACCCGCTCAAGCCAGTCCCAGGCCGAGTTCGCGATGGCGTCCAGCTCGTCTTCCGTCATGTTTCCGGCCGAGGGGCCAGCGCGGCGGTAGAGGAGCGCTTCCAGCCGGCGGGCAGACGCATCCGCGGCGGCGCCGTCAGGCCGCTCGCGGCGCCTATGAAGGAGTCGAATCAGCTCACGACACTCGCCGACTCCGAGCTCGTACGAGCCGAGGTCGAGGTTCAAACAGACGACCTCCTCGCGAGGAGAAGACAGGCCGCTCATGGCCTAGACCTCCGGGCCCCGTGACGGCGATTGCGGCTCCGACTGCCCTGCCGATAACGCGCGTGGCGATCCTCCCAGCGTCTCTCGCGCTGACGACGCTCCCTCTTCTGCGTAACGGGCATGGAGTGACCATCGCGCACACGCCGTGGTGTGACATCGGTGGTCGACCCGATCTGAGTTGCGGCTTCTCCCGGAGTGGCCGTGGGCAGACGCAGCATCCGAGGACGATGCGGGAATCTCCGTGCATCAGTCCGCGGCGCCCTTGATGCGGCGCCTCGCGTCGTGGGCATGCTGGCTCTGAAGGAGGGTGCTGGTGGCAATCGCGCTCTCGATTTCTGAGTTGGCGAGGGCGTACTCACGATCAGCGTCAAGGTCGACGGCCTCCGCGTCACCTCGCAAAGCGTGCCGCTCCGGCCCTGAGCCCACGTCGCGCCCGGTAGCGGCACCGCGCCCCCGCGACCGTCCGACGGCCCCGGGGCGTTCAACTCTTCAGCTCCGCCCGCCCGCCTCGAGTTCGCGCTCGTCGATCCGCAGATAACGCGCGAGGTCGGGATCGTCGCCGCGTACCTCGGCGATGTGGCCAGCGTGGAAATGTCGAGCGGAGAACCACGCGCCGCCAATCCGATCGAGCGGCCGCCGCGTATGAGGAGGCACCGTCATCCAAAGGAGAGGACAGATGCGAAGGATCGTTGCACTCATGACCGTGACTGTGGCACTCGCCGTGCCGGCCGCTGCGTCGGCGTTCCATCACGGCGGCCTCCCGTCGACTGTCTGCGCGAGTGAGAACGCTGGCAGTCCGTCGAACAACAACGGCATGGCGAAGGCGGCGATCACCGCTCACAACCCGGCTCAGAGCCTCCCGCTTCCGCCCGTCGGAACGCCCGGCAACGCCAAGGGCGAGGGCGGCGAGCACTGCGCGGGCGCAGCCGATTAGGAGCTCGAACGCGGAGAAGGCCCGCCATCTGACACGGGCCTTCTCCCCCATAGGGCCGTCCTCTGGACGCTGAAGCCCTGATCCCTCAGCAGTTCCGCGTAAGCGGGGTCAGCGGGTTCGGCTTCCCAGGTCCGCCCACCCACCTCGAGCTTCCGCTCTTCGATCCAAACCTCCGCCGTGTGTTCTTGTACCGACGGTCGACGACGGCGTAGATGATCACGGCCTGCTGGAGTGCTGGAAGCGGAAGTTCGGTCGTTCCTGGGTAGCGGGGTCTTCTTGGTTCCCGTTTCAGACGGACGCGAGAGAGCCGCGCTCTACCTGCCCTCGCGACGCGCCTTGCTCGCCGCGCGGTCGCGCTCGGACGATTCCTCCGGGTGGGCCTTCTCTTCGCGGCGCATAGCCTCGTACACTGCGTCCCAATGGCCTGAAACCTCTTGCAGGGCTCGGGACGTGATCAGTGCCGCGTCTTCCAGCTGCGCGTTCACCTTCTCAACGTCGGCCAAGCGCTCCTCAAGGCTGCGCACCTTCTCGCCGAGAGCGCTCAACTCCTGGGCGATTGCTTCAGCATCTTCCATGTCCGGAGATTATGATTCAGCATCTTCCCTGTCCGGAGACGACCCACGCGGATCAAGCAATCGTCACTAGCAGCCGCCAGCGCAGACGACGACAGGCCCTCTGCTCGGAATGCTGGGAGCCGGGAGTTCCCGGGAAGACCGCGAGGAAGCGTTTGGGCACAAGTGCGGTTCTTGTGCCCACACCCCGAAAGCAACCGGGGGACTGCGGTAATCGGCGGCCCTCTCAAAGCGGGAAGCGAGAGCGCCGGATTCCGCTTAGTGATGACGGTTCTGGCGCTCTCTAGGTCTCGATTACCACATGCGTGCCATGCAGAAGGGCCGAGGGTTCGAGCCCCTTCGTCCGCTTGAAGAAAAGCCCCGTAAATCGGGGCTTCTTCTATGCGCACAGAAGTTCTCTGCATCGCCGTTCGAGTGTTTGGCTAGGTCTTCGCCCAGGGTGTCGTTCCAGCCCACCCAGTCGCTCCAGTCGAATCCTGCTCGGCACAACGAAGTGCTGGCCCTGCGCGTCGAATCCTGTTCGCCTGGGCTCCTACGTCTCGCGCGCCAAAGCGCGTCGGGAGATTGCGGGCTTTCGGCCGGGGTTCTGGCCGCAGGGCCAGTCCAAACATCTTACTCCCTTCTCGTATCCGCGTCGTGCAGTCGTGGGACGTGACACAGATCGAAGCACCCGAGGGGA
Organism: Thermoleophilia bacterium; assembly: GCA_029865325.1. GTDB lineage: Bacteria > Actinomycetota > Thermoleophilia > Gaiellales > Gaiellaceae > GMQP-bins7. Next base: position 15,913 of record JAOUHF010000045.1, on the reverse strand, counting down.
CCTGCCTGGCGGCCGTCCTCGAGACCGTCGATGGAGCGCGGGCGATCATCATCCGCCTCGCGCCTGGTGAGGAGCTGGGCGACCACCACGTGCGCGAGCGGGCCTGGTTGATGGTGGTCGAAGGGGTCGGCGCGTATCGCGGCCGGCGAAAACGCAGTCGAGGCAGAATCGGGCACGCTGCTCACTTTCGAACCCGGCGAGCGCCACAGCGTCGCAAGGCAGGGCGGCGCCCGGGTCGTCTTGATCCTTTCTTCCTGGCCGGCCGATGGCCACTACCCCGCCTGGTCGGGCAAGGATCTCCCCAGGACTTAAACGCCCGCCCTACACCGCGACGAGCCTAGCCGGCTCAGTGACGTAGCGACCACTGCTCCTTGCCGCTCGCCCGGGCGGCGGACGTCGAGTCCGGTGACCGACTCTCCAGTGCTCGTCGACGTCGTCATCGACTTCCGCTCCGTCGCCTACCACCCGCTCGGTGACGAAGTCGAGACATTCATCCGCCGCGAGGAAGCCGAGCGCTTCATCGAGGAGGGACGCGGCGACGACCCCGACCATCGCACGTCGCGCCGGCCTAGCGATAAGGCAGGTACGCGCGACACGGCGACGCCAGGCGTCACAAGAATAAGCCTGCCCTAACCCCCTTCACCTCTGCTGTTTTCTCCATGGGTCGCCGAACGATGTGAGCTGGACTTGGAACGGAACGTCCCTGAGACATACAGCTAGCCCCCCTCGATCGTTGCACCGTTCGCTGCGCGAATATGCCCGGGACTGTCGGCGATGGTGTTATCCGCGAGGCGAGCTCGTGCCCCGAAGTGCGAGAGGATCGCGTATCCCTGGCGCATGCCGTCACCCGACAGCACGTCCGGCCTGGCACCTCGAACCGCGTTACCCCTGATCTCGCAGTGAGCGTAGTCGCCGCAGTAGATGCCGACGCCGGTCACATTCTCGATCTGGTTCCGGCTGACAGTGCCCATCGACATCTCAGTCACCGTGATGCCTCGCAGAGTCGTCTCGCGTACGTGGTTGTTCCGGAAGTCCACCCTGGCCATGTGCGAGACGATCCCCTCCTGCCCTCCGACGAAGGTGCACCCCGTGACCAGGCTCGGAGCAAGGTCGAAGGCGAACGAGATGTCGATCCCTTGTGTGTACTCGCCGACCATGCGAATGTTGCAGCGGCGAACCGTCACCGAGCTGCGACGGGCATTGATGCCGTCCATGGACGCGCCGGTGATCGCAATGTCCTGAAGGAGCACGTTCTTGGCTCCTTCCACGGCAATCCCGTACTCGCCGCCTCGGACCGCGAGATCACGGACGACGACGTCGTCGGCGGTGATGACGATGCCGCCGTGCACGATCGCGCCCGGCTCCCCCACGAGCCGCTGAGCGCGGTCGAGAATGATCGGTCCTCGGTGCACTCCTGCGGCGAGGCGCACAGTGGGTGGGCGCTCCGTCCAGATCCATGCGCTCCCCACGAGAGCTACGAGGGCCAGCGCTGCGGCAGTCGCGAGCCGGACGGGTGTTCGTCCCACCCAGACGCGCCGGTGGAAGCCGAGCCCGAGGTAGCCGCCGACGACGAGCAGGAAGACGAGCGTGTTCAGCGCAAAGTGCAGCTCGACCAGGCTGAACCGCTGCCCGAGCAAGCCGGGCGTCGGCGAGTTGTGCCCGTTCATGAGCCATTGATCGAGCTTCTTTACGTGCTCGACCACGTGGTACCCCTGGAGGACGACGCCAGCGGAGAGAAGGACCCAGCCGAATCGCGCGCGCCACTCCGAGCGCCACATGCGACCCGCGATGTAGATCCCCACGAGGGCGACGAAGATCGTCACGTTGTAGGCGAAGTGCACCCATTCGAGGTCGAACGCGAAGCCGAGGAGCCCACGGCAGTCGTTCGGGCACGCAGCTCCGGCGACATCCTTCTGGAACACTTGGGTCACGTGCTCGAACTCGTGCGCGGCCATCACTGCCACGAGGACGGTGAAGGAGAGCGCCAGGCGCGCCAGCCCGCGTTCGGCCTCGTCCGTCACTTCACCGACCCCGCGAGCAGCCCCTGCACGAAGTAGCGCTGGAACATCAGGAATACGACGAGCGGAATGGCGAGCGAGATGAACGCTGCAGGAGCAATGACCTCCAGGTTCGCACTGAACTCGCGCATCTGCGAGAAGATCGCGACCGTTATCGGCTGTGTGTTGCGCCCGAACGTCAGCGCGACAAGTAGATCGTTCCACACCCAGAGGAACTGGAAGATTGCGAGTGATGCGATCGCCGGCAACCCGAGCGGAAGAATCACGCGAACGAAGATCGTAAGTTCGGATGCGCCGTCGATGCGGGCAGCCTCGAGCAGGTCGCGCGGGATACCGATGAAGAAGTTCCGGAGGAGGAAGATCGCAAACGGCAGCGCGAACGCCGTGTGGAAGAGGATCAGGCCAAAAACCGTGTCGAAGAGGCCGATGTCCGAATACAACGAGAAGATCGGTATCAGCGCCATCTGCAGCGGTACGACCAGCAGGGCCACGACCAACAAGAAGAGCCAGTCCCGCCCAGGGAACTCGAGCCACGCGAACGCGTAGCCGGCGAGGGCGGCAACGATGATCGGCAGGATCGTCCCCCCGAGCGCAATCCACACTGTGGTCAGTAGGGCCGACGGGATCGCATCGTCCGCGAAGATCGAGCGGTAGTTGTCGAAGGTGATGAGACTCGGGGTCGAGAAGACCTCCCACCAGCCGGCACTGTTTATCTTCGAAGGGGCGATGAGTGATTGGACGAAGAGCCCGAACGTCGGCACGAGCCAGAGGAGACCGATGACGACGAGAAAGACGTAGACGGGCGTTTTCGCCGCGAGGCGGGTGAGCCGCCGGGCAACGCTCTCTGCGACGACGACGACGGGTGCCGCCTCGGCATCGACGGAGACGGTCGTCACTAGAGCTCCCTCCGAAAGCGGCGGATGTTGAGGACGAGCACGGGGATAACGAGCAAGAACAAGAAGACCGCGATCGCTGAGCCAAGCCCGAAGTCGTTCACGCCCCCGAACGACGTTCGCCACATGGCCAGCGCGATGACGTTCGCGTCGTCCTGCACCGACCCCGGAGCGATCGCGATCACGATGTCGAACACCTTGAGGACGTTGATGATCATCGTGATGAAGACGACCGAGAGCACGGGAGCGAGCAGCGGCACCGTCACACGGCGAAACACCTGCCATTCGGTGCCGCCGTCCGTGCGGGCTGCCTCGAGCAGGTCGCGCGGGATCGCCGCGAGCCCCGCGGCGATCAACACCATCGCGAACCCAGCCCAGACCCACATGTACGCCATCATCACGGCCGGCGTTATCAGGCTGGCACCGAGCCACGACACGCCCGCATACGGCTCGGCGAACGTCGCCGGTCCGATCGCCGGCTGGTAGAGACCGCTTCCCACGTCGTCGAGCACGAACGTCCCATTTGCCTCAGTCTCGACCTCGGCTACCTTGGCGCCGGCCTGGTCACGGAGCTCGACGGTGACACCCGAGAGCCCGAGCTCACCCTCGTCGATCTCGCCTGCCGTTCCCCCACCCGGCGTGAAGTCGCGCCAGACCACCCCTGTGATCCCACCCTGGAGCGGCTCTGGGACGACGGCCTCCTCTGCACCGGCGGGAATGTCCGCAGTACTGATTCCCGTGAGCCCGAGCCGCGCGACACTCCCGGCCTCGACCCCGTCGGCAAGGACGAGACCACCCTTCGGCGTGCCGCGCAGGGCCTCGGTCGAAGGCCGGGCGGCGGAGAGCACGCCCGGCGGGTCGACCGCGTCCCTGACGACCGCGATCGCTGCGTTGACCGTTCCACGCTCCGGGCTCTTCTCATACATCAGGCGCCAGATCACGCCTGCGGCGAACAGGGATATCGCCATGGGCATGAACACGGCGATCTTGAATGCGACACCGAACCGAACACGTTCGGTGAGCACTCCGAAGACGAGTCCGATGGTCGTCACGAGCATCGGAACCACGGCAACCCAGAGCGCATTGTTCTTCAGGGCGGTGAAGAGCCTGTCGTCCCTGAAGAGTGTCTGGTAGTTCTCGAACCAGATGAACCCGTCACCGCTGCGGTCGAAGAAACTGCGAGAGATCGTCCAGATCATCGGGTAGACGATCCAGACGCCGAGCAGGATCGCTGCGGGCGCCAAGAACGCGGCGGCAGTGAGGGTCGACCGCCCCCACCCCGTCACGGTGGGCGGAGCCCCCGAAGGTGGGGGCTCCGCCGTATCCGTCGCGGTCGTCACGCGCGTCGGCTATCCAAACGCCTTCTGGGCCTCGTCTTCCATCTGCTGGGTGATCCCGTCGATGTCGCTCGGGTTGGCGACGAAGTCCGGGAACAGCTTGAACAGACCCTGCCCGACCGTCCCGCCGAACGCAGAAGGCTGGAGATCGGAGAGGTCGAAGCGGAACGTCTCGGCTTCCGCCAGGCCGGAGGCGGTCGCCTCCGTCAACGCGTCCGGATAGACGCTCGCGTCGACGTTCTTGTTCGGCGACGAGAACCCGCCTCGCGCCGCCCAGATCTCGGCCGCTTCCGGCGTCGTCAAGTACTCCATGAACGCCGTCGCAGCCGGGCTCGATTTGAACTCCACGAAGAAGTCACCACCGCCCACGACGGCTGGCGCCGAGCCGCCGATCGACGGGAACGTGAACACGTTGTACCCGGTCTCCGGCTGGAGCGTCGTCTCCACGACGCCCGGCACGAAGTCGCCCTCGATGACCATGGCAGCCTTCGGGGAATCGGTAAGGACGTTGCTCACGGACGTCGTGAAGTCCGTCTGCAGCGCACCGTCCTTCCCACCCGCGATCACGGCGTAGTCACCGACAACCTTCGCCATCTCGGCGAGCGCATCTTTCACGGACTGGTCGGTCCAGGGAATCTCGTGACTGGCGAGCTGGTCGTACTTCTCGGCTCCCGCAGTCCGGATGTAGATGTTCTCGAAGAGGTCCGTCAGCGTCCAGCCGTCGGCGCCTCCGATCGAGTACGCCGAAATGCCGGAATCCCCCAGCGTCGTCGCGGTGGACTGTAGGTCGTCCCAGGTCTCCGGCGCAGAGACGCCGGCGTCGTCGAAGGACGCGACGTTGTACCAGACGGTCGACTTGTTCGCGCCCTTGAACATGATCCCGTAGAGGGTGCCGTCGACCGATCCGACGTCGGCGATGGACTGACCGAAGTTGTCGACGACAGCTCCTTCCAGATCGTCGAGCGGCTGCAGCGCACCCTTGTCGACGAAGTCCTTCATCAGGCCGGGCTGGCCCACCGCGGCGATGTCGGGCGGATTGCCGCCTTCGACCGCCGTCGAGAGAAGCTGTGGTGTGTTGTCCCCGCCCGATGTGTACTGCACGGTCACGTTCGGGTACAGCTCAGTGAAGCCGTCGATCACGGCCTGGAACGACTCCTGCTCAGTGCCGCCCCAGATTGCCACGATGGACAGCGACCCGGTGACGTCCTCGCTGCCGGTCGCCCCGTTGTCGTCCCCGCCCCCGCAGCCTGCAGCGACGAGCGCGAGCCCGAGAACGACTGTCAGGAAGGTCGCTTTGATTGGAAAACGTTTCTTGCTCACAAGTACTCCTTTCGCCGGGTTACACCCGGTCGTAGATTCCATGTCCTGTCTCGAGGTCGAAGAAGTGAAGTGCCCGTGTGTCCACGACGATCTCCACCGCGTCCCCGTCGTCGAGGGCGGATTGGGCACCGAACCTGCCGACGATCGTCGCGTGCCCCGTTTCCTGCAGCCGTTCTTCCGCGCCGACGTCGCGCGCGAGCTCGCGAACGTCCTCTGTCAGCGCCGGCTTCGCATCGACCACGACGTGTACGACGACATCCGAGCCGAGGTCTTCACGGAGCTCCACGATGCCGCGGAGGCGGCGCTCGCGCGGGTGGGCGGGAAGGAGGGCGCTGTCCTCCAGATTCTCCGGTCGAACGCCGAGCACCAACGTGCGGCCGGCGTACGCGCCAAGGCCGGGTCGATCGGCCACGAGCTCGTCGTCGAGCTCGAGCTTCTGACCCCCGACGTCGGCTACGAGCCGTCCGTCCTCCGTCTCGAGCTGCGCCTCCAGCATGTTCATAGCCGGGCTGCCGATGAAACCACCCACGAAGAGATTGACCGGGTGGCTGTAGAGCTCGTGCGGGGCGCCAACCTGCTGCAACTCCCCCTTTCGCATGACCGCCACCCGGTCCCCGAGTGTCATCGCCTCGACCTGGTCGTGCGTGACGTAGATCGTCGTCACGCCGAGCCGACTCTGCAACTGGCTGATCTCGGCCCGCATCTGCACGCGAAGCTTCGCGTCCAGGTTCGACAGGGGCTCGTCCATGAGGAACACCTCCGGCTCGCGCACGATCGCCCTACCCATGGCGACGCGCTGCCGCTGCCCGCCGGAGAGCGCCCGGGGCTTGCGCTCGAGAAGCTCCTCGAGCCCGAGCATGCGCGCTGCACCACGCACGCGCTCGTCGACGATCTCTTTGGGGGTCTTGCGCAGGCGGAGGCCGAAGGCGATGTTCTCGTACACGGAGAGGTGTGGATAGAGCGCATAGCTCTGGAACACCATCGCGATGTCCCGGTTACGGGCCGGAACGTTGTTGACGACGCGGTCGCCGATCTTGACGATCCCTTCCGAGATCTCCTCGAGACCCGCCGCCATCCGGAGCGCTGTCGTCTTGCCGCAGCCGGATGGGCCGACGAGCACCATCAACTCGCCGTCCTCGATCGAAAGGTCCATGCCGGACAACGCCCGCGTGCCATCGGCATAGACCTTCCCCACACGTTCGAACGTCATGCCGGCCATGGTCTCGCTAGCACTTGCTTGGGAGCTCCGGGCAACGCGTGGTAGTCCCAGATGTTCACCCTCGCGCGCGCCCCAGGTCGAGCGAGGCGATCTCCGCCTTGACGTCCTCGAGAGCGCGTCGTAGGTCGCGTCTCTCTTTTCGCGCTCGTTCGAGCTCGTCGCGGAGCGCGACGTCCTCGCGGCGTGATTCATCGATGAGAGACCGGATGTGGCCGTGCATTTCGTGAAGTTCAACGCTTTGGCGAACGAGCGTCTGCACAACTTCACGGGCGACGACGTCCGGACTCATGGATTTCTGCGCCCACGACGGCGGCGCTCCCGTTGCAGGGTCGAGCAACCCGGCCTCGACCAAGGCTCCAGCTTCGACGTAGCGCAGGCGCCCCTCCCTGGTCGCCGGCAACTGCCCTCTCTCGATTCGCCGTGCCAGCGCGCGTTTCGAAAGGCCCGTAAGCCCGCTTGCCTCGGCGATCGTATAGCGAGTCGAAGCCAACCTCGTCGTCGTCGCTTCCGAGCGCCCGTTCATCCCTCCGGGAGCCTATTCCGAATTGCGACTCAGCGCCACTCGGGGCAACCACACGTGGCGACGAGACGAGATGTGGTACAGGTGCCAGTTCGTCCCAGTCGGAGGCCCGGGCAAACACCGAAGTAAGACGCCACGCTGCGTTTCGTCCCTGATCGTGCTCCGGAGAATCGCACAATGGACGATCCGGACTTCGTCCCCGGAAATCCACTTAAGAAAACGGCTAGTCGCGCGTTTTTCTCAGGGGAATCGGGTGTCGCCACGGTCGAGGTCTAGACGGCCGCCGTCGCGACACTCCGGCGGGACCAGATACTCGAACGCTCCACGAGCACGCAGCGCATTCTCGGTGAGCTGCTGCCGCATCATCTGCCTCGCGGTGCCCTCCGAGAGTCCGAGCCGCTGCCCGAGCGTCACACCGGACTGGAGCGCGTAGCACTCGGTCGTTCCTTCGTCGCTCACGCCGCGAAGGTGCCAGGCCTCGTGGGCGAGAACGGCGAGCGCTCGGGCGGTCTGGCTCGACGTGACCTCGCCGTCGAACGCGAGACGGTAGAGATCGTGACAACGCTCCGGAGTCAGGTACGCGCGGTCGCCTCCGACCGCGGCAACGCCGTCGGCGTGCTGGACGAGACCGACGTAGTCGCGTGATTCGTCGCAGCGGATCGTGACCGGCTTCTCGGCGATGCGCGATGCCTCGTCCGAGAAACGTGCCACGGCCTCGGCGCGCGTGTCCCCGTCGACCGAGTCCCAGCCCGTGCGGCCCTCGACGAACCACAGCACGAGTGCAAGCACGGCGATGACGCCAAGCCCGGTGAGGAAGCGGCGAACTGCCGGCCAGAGCGGGCGCCGTTCGGCCGACGTGGCAGTGACCGGTGCATCGTCGTCGAGTTGCTCGCGCATCGTCGCGATGAGCACGTCGACCTCGTCGTCGCGCTCGCCCGAGTACGGGATCCAGAGCTCCTCGTCTCCCTCGCGCACGAGAAGGAGATCGCCGGCCTCTTCGGCGTAGCCGTAACGCTCCCGATCGACGGTCTGCGGCCTCCTGTCAGGGAGCGGCGGAGGAGTGCGACGGAGAGCACCGGCGAAGAAGTGCACCTCCAGACCGAGCGCGATGAGAAAGACGATCCAGACGGGCACTGCCGATCGCAGCTCGCGCGGTCCGAAGATCCAGGCGAAGACAAAGAGGACCAGCGCGACACGGAGCACCGTGACGAAGTTCAAAGGCCGACTCTCCGCTCATCCACCATTCGAAGGTAGCCGTCGCGCGCCCATCCCACGCGTGAACGGCGCGCCGAGCCTCAATCCGCGATGACGGCGAGCGCGACGCCGGGAAACTCGTAGCAACTGCCCGCCGCAAACGGGGCGAATCGGGTGCCGAGCTCCGCCTCCAGTGCGGCTCGCTCGTCGTCGTCCGCCTCCGCGAACGCCTTGGAGAACACGCCGCCCGTGTCTCTCGCCCGGTGCACGTACTCGTCGAGGCTGCGATACGTGAATCGCACTGGTACTTCCTTCGTGCGCACGTCTGCGAAGCCCGCGTCCTCGAGGAGGCGTCGGGTGCGCTCTGCGTTTGCCATCGTGAACATCCCCGGAGAGCCGGGCTCTGGCGCTGGTACATGACCGCGCTCGACGAGCATTCGCCCAGCGATCGAGATCCAAGGGTTGCGCTCGGCGCTGCACCAGACGGCCAGCGCAAGGCGGCCGCCGGGCCGAAGGACACGCCGTGTCTCCGAGAGCGCTGCAGCGGCGTCGGCCATGAGCATGAATCCGAAGCGACACAGAACGCCATCCACCGAGTCGTCTTCGAGCTCCATGTGCTCGGCGTTCATGATGCGATGCTCGACGTTCCCGAGGCCGAGCTCTGCGCTCCGTCGTCTGGCGACTTCGACCATGTCGGGAGAGAAGTCGGTCGAGATCAGGCGCCCGGTCTCGCCGACGATCGCCGCCGCGCTGAAACCCGTATCCCCGGGGCCGGCGGCCAGTTCGAGAACGGTGTCGCCCGGCTCGAGTGCGAGCGATTTCAGCATCCAGTCGCGAATCGGTGCGCTCGTTGCCTCGATCTCGGCGCGCCACCGTTCCCAGCCGCACGCCATTGCTCCCCACGTCTCGAGGCTCGAACGCCGGTAGTCGTCGGGCTGCACCAAGCGATCGTAGATCGGAACGTCGTCTCGTCGATTCGTGGAGAGCGTGGCAGTCAGGCTCCTGCGCTGCTCGGCCCAGCCCGTGAAGATTCGCGGGCATCCGTGCTGGCGCGTCGAGAAGGCGCTGAAGGACATGGAGGGACGCGATCGGAGCGCTACGGCACGAGCCAGAGCTCGCGCTGCGGAGTGCTCAGCCACTCGACGCCGTCCCGGGTGACGACGACATCCTCCTCCAGCCCGACATAGCCGCGTCCGGGAACGGCGGTGCCGTACTCGACGGTGAAGACGTTCCCCTCTTCGACGATCCCGAACGGCGCCGTGCCATAGCGGTCCCACCGCGGCGCGAGAACCGTGCCGCCGTCGTGCGCCGTTCGGCCGAGCTGGTGGCCGAGGGCGTACATGGGCTCCGGGTAGCCGGCTGCGACGAGGCTCTCGCGCGCGGCGGCGTCGACTTCCCATCCGGTCACGCCGGGCCGCAGCGCTGTGATGCCCGCATCGACGGACTCCCACAACGCGCGCCACGCTTGCTCCACGTCCGGTGGAGGGACAGTCTCGCTCTCGTCAAGGCAGTACCACACGCGCTGCAGATCGCTGCAGTAGTCGTCGCGCTCGACACCGAAGTCGATGTGTAAGAGCTCGCCTCGGCGCGTTCGAAGCTCGCCGGGCGCGCTGTGACCGACTTTCTTCTCTGGACCCGCGTTGACAGCGGGGCAGTGATCGCGATCCCAGGCATAGCCGAGCCCGCGCTGCGAGACCTCCTCGTGTATGAGAGCCGCGATCTCGAGCTCTGACATTTCGGGACCGAGGCCGCGCGTCACGACCTCGAAGATCTCCTCCGTCGCTTCGGCAGCGGCCTTGATCCGTGCGACTTCGAAGGGCGACTTTCGCCCGCGCAGGGCGTTCACGATTCTTTCGGAGGAGACGAGCCGACCGGCGTACGGGCTCCCGGCGAGCGTCTCGGAGAGCACGAGCCAGAGCCCGTGCGAGAGGCCGTCGGCGGCGGGATCGCTCTCCGAGTAGTTGAGCGCGATCGATCGAGGATCGAGTCGCTCGATTGCGGAGCGCAACGCGGGGCGAATGCTCTCGTCGTATCCGACGACCTCTGAATACGCGCCGAGCTCCTCGACGCTCGGGACATCGAAGCGGCCGACAATGGCAATCCGCTCCCCGGTCGCCGAGACGAGGAAAGCACCCTGCCAAGCGCAGTAGGTACCGGCGATCAGGTCAAGGCTGGGATCGCTTGTCAGCAGGGTCTCGCGTACGAGCGTGAGCCAGAGGTCGACGTCCTGCTCGCGAAGGATCCCGACAGCCTGATCGAGCTTCTCGTGGACGAGTTGGTTACCAGAAGCCATCGTGAGGACGCTACAGCGGCGCGTTCACCGAATGTCAGCGTTCGAGGATCATCTCGAGGCTGTAGTAGCCAGGAATCGGCACGCGCGGCGCGCGCAGAGCTCGCAGCAGCGACTGTCGTGCCGACAAACCCGTGAAGCGATGCCCCAGTCTGAAGAGGAGCGGATCGAGGAGCGGGAACCAGAGGAGCCGGCGCTCGAGCGCGATCTCGCGAAAGCCGGCCGTGCTGATCAGACGGCGGATGACGTCGACATCCGTGTACTCGCGGAGGTGCGATGGGTCGAGAACCGATTCGCCGTTCCGCTTGCGGAAATACCACGCCCAGGTCTTCTTGTAGACGGTTGTGACATACGCGCGCCCGTCGGGGCGCAGCACGCGCTTGATCTCCGCGAGATAGGAGCCCTCGTCGGGAACGTGCTCCATGACCATCGTCGAACACACGAAGTCGAGCGCCCCGTCGGAAATTGCCGGCACCGCGTCCGCGGAGGCCACGACGATCTCGATCCACGGGAAGCGGGCAGCGACTCGTGCGAGCCGCTCTGCTGCGAGATCGACTGCATACACGGGACGCTCCGGACCGATGAAGTCGCCGCGCACGAGAGCCGAGAAGAGGGGGCCGTCACCGCATCCGAGGTCGGCGAACGCCAGCGGGCCGAGTAGGAGGTGTCGCTCGAGCAGCCGGGGCAGCCGCGCGGCCTCGAAGTGCAGCGCCGTCTCCGTGTATTCCTCGGTCACGAACGCGAGGTTACGCGCCCTCCGGCCTGCAGTCGCCCGTCTCTCCATCACAGCAACCGAGTTTGAACCGGCAACGCGGGCACTGCCAGGTGCTGTGCCGCCACTCCATCGCAGCGCCGCAGCGAAGGCACGGCTCGGACGTGTCGCTGCGAGGTTCGACACTCACAGCGTCAACCGTAGCCCGCCAGGAGGACGGCTACGATGACCCGCGCGGCGCCGTGGCCGAGTGGTTAGGCAGAGGCCTGCAAAGCCTCGTACAGCGGTTCGAGTCCGCTCGGCGCCTTGCTCGGTTCACACGGAGAGCTGGGACGAAGCGACCGGGCGGAGGCGCTGCGCACGGTGTTTCCACCTTTGAACCCGCGATAGCCATGGGAAGATCCGGGGGATGTTCCCCGTCTTGTAGGTGAGCGGCGTAGCTTCGCCGCCGAGCGTTTCGACTGGAGGAGTTCCATGCAGGAGCTGACGACATCCGCCACCCTCCTGGAGTACGGGACGTTCGAGGGCGGGAACCCGATCACGGCAGTGCTCGCGCGCAGCGAGCTGGAGGCGGCGCTGAACACCGACGGGTCGACTCGGCTCTGGTTCGAGCTCGGGTTCGGCGACGGGGAGGACGCTGCCCGCTTGACTCTCGACCTCGCGCACGCGGATCTCGAGGAGATGCTCCGGCGCTCGCCAGGGGACGAGGTCGCCTTCGCGCTCGATGGAGATGCGCTCGCCGGCCTCTTCGACGCCCCGGATGTCGAGGCGCACGGATTGCGTGGAGCGCTGGCCGCGACGGTCGCGATTGCCGCAATCGCTGCCCCGACGAGCCTTGCGGCCGTGCCCCAGAGTTCCCAGGCCGCTGCGACGGCTCCGCAGGTGAGCATCGCCGCAACGGCTCAGACGGCGAGTCTCGCTGCGACCGCGCAGGTCTCGAGCCTCGCCTCGAAGGCGCAGGTCTCCGGCGTTGCCTCGAAGTCTCAGGTCAGCAAGAAGCTCGCCCTCAGAGGGGCGAGCCTGAAGCTGTTCCGAAGCGGTCTCGTTCGCTAGCCGAGCCGTTCGTCAGCTCGGCCTCACGAGTGGCCAAAGCGGACGTCCGGCAGGATGCGGTCGAGCCACTGCGGCTGCGCCCAGGCGTATCGACCGAGGACTCTCAGCAGCACCGGCATGAGGACGAGGCGCACGAGCATCGCGTCCAGGAGGACGGCGACGCCGAGGATGACACCCATCTCCTTGGGCGGCAGTGGGCCTGAAAGGGCAAACGTGAAGAAGACCGCGACCATCACCCCGGCGGCCGCGAAGATCGTTCGGCCGGAATGGGCGAGGCCGCCGATCATGGCTTCCCTCGGGTCGCCCGACAGATCGTAATGCTCCTTCGCCGATGCGAGCAGGAACACCGTGTAGTCCATCGAGATCGCAAAGATCATCGCGAAGAAGAAGACAGGCCCCCAGGCGTTCAGGAAGCCCTGCGACTCGAATCCGAGGAGCGACTCGAGCCGGCCGTCCTGGAAGATCAGCCGCGCGATGCCGAACGCCGCGGCTGTCGCGAGCAGGTTCGCCATGACTCCGACTGCGGCGATGATCGGCGCCTGTAGTGCCACGAGCAGCAGCAGGAAGCCGAGAGCGAGCACGACACCGAAGACGAGCAGCGTGCGGCCTGCGAGCGCTTCCTCGAGGTCGTGGTTCTCCGCGGCCGCGCCACCGACGAGCGCTTCGCTCGGGAGAGACGTGCGAAGCCGATCGATGGTGGCGCCGACATCCGGGTTGGACGGGTCGTCGGTGGGAGTCGCGAGGAAGAGAGCGATCTCGCCCGTCTCCGACGTAATGCCAAGAGTCACGTTCGCGATGCCAGGGTCGGCCGCGAGGGCCTGAGACGTCTCCTCGCCCTGCATACCCGGGACGACGACCTGGAGCGTCCCGGGCGCTCCCGGTCCGAACGCGTCTTGCACCTGCGTGTAGCCCTGGCGCGAGGAGTCGCTCTCGGGCACGACCTTGATCGACGGCATGCCGGTCTCGAGGCCGATCGCGGGTAGGGCGAGCGCGACGAGGATCGCCAGTGACGAAAGCCCGAATGCCCAAGGACGTCTCCAGAGAATCTCCGCCCAGCGCGCGAACGCGGGCGAGCGGTGCTCGCCCGCATGCACCCAGGGCAGAGCGAGTTTGTCGACGCGGTCGCCGAGCCATGCGAGCACGGCCGGCAGCAGGGTCAGCGCAGCGAGGAGCACGAAGGCGACCGAGAGCATGATCCCGAGCGCCATCGAGCGAAATGCCGGGCTCGGGACGAGCATCACGGCGGAGAGCGAGATGAGGACGGTGACGCCGGAGAAGAGCACGGCCTTTCCGGCCGTGTCCATCGTCATGGCGACGGCATCACGGGTCGAGATGTCCGACCCGAAGTGCGCGCCGCGGAACCGGGCCACGATGAAGAGCGCGTAGTCGATCCCGAGCGCCAGTGCGAACATGAGGGCGAAGTTCATCGCCCAGATCGAGACGTCGAAGACCTGGGAGATGAGGAAGAGGCTTCCGGCCGACGCCATGAGGCCGAGGATCGTGAGCAGCAACGGGAGGCCTGCAGCGACGAGCGAGCCGAACGCAAGCATGAGGATCGCGAGCGTCACGGGCCACGAGATGAGCTCCGACTTGAGCATCGCCGACTTGTTCGCCTCGTTGAAGTCGGACCACATTCCCGGCGCTCCTGTCAGGCTCACCGTCACGCGGTCGTCACCCGCGTCGGCGAGGTCGTCCTTCAGCTCGTCCGCTGCCCTCACCATCTCGGTCGGCCTCGCGGCGGCGCCTCCCTGGACGATCGCTGTGCGGCCGTCCTCGGATATCTGAGGCTTTGACACCGACGCGACACGCGGGTCGCCATCGAGGATGCTCGCGACGCGGGCGAGCGCGGGGTCGAGATCGCCGTCTCCGTGCACGACGACCATCAGTGCATACGCACCCTGGCCGCCAAAGGAGCTCTCGATCTGCTCGCGTGCGGCCACCGACTCCGAGCCGGAAGCTTCCCAGCCCGCGCCGGACAGGGCGTGCTCCGCGCGCGGCGCGAAGACACCGAGTCCGATCGCGATCACCGCCCAGCCGATCACGACGATGCGAATGTGCGACGCGGTCCAGGACCCGAGCCGTCCGAGCGGACCCACCGTGGGCGTCATCGGGAAGCTCCAGCAAGAAGCTCGTCGAGCTCCGTCGCCTGACGACGGAGGCCACCACAGACTGTCTCGCACATCTCGAAGACGGAGTCATCCGCGATCGAGTAGAGCGCTCGGGTCCCTTCGCGACGCCGCGAGACGATGCCTGCGGCGCTCAGCACCGCCAGATGCTTCGAGATGTTCTGCTGCGTCGTCCCGAGCGCGTCGGTGAGTTCCTGGACACCCGCCTCGCCGTCGCGAAGGCGATCGAGGAGGCGGATGCGCATCGGCTCGCCCAGGATGCGGAAGCGCTGGGCGATCTGCTCGACGAGCGGCGATGGGAGAGGATGGGCAAGGCTCATCGGTGATCGCTCCTTCTATCAAACAACTGTACAAGCGTAGAGTTGTTTTATAGCACGGTGAGGCGGTCGAGCTGGATCGGGGCGATCGCAGCGCACATCAGTGAGTAGGGTTGCGCTCGATGACCGCTGTTCGAATCGACGGCAAGGCGCTCGCCGCAACGGTTCGGGCCCAGGTTGCGCAGGACGTGAAGGCGTTCGGAGAACCAGTGTGCCTCGCGACGATCCTCGTCGGGGACGATTCCGCTTCGCACGTCTACGTCGGGAGCAAGCACAAGGCGTCGCACGAGGCCGGCATCGACTCGCGCGATCACCGCTTCCCGGCGGAAACGCCGGAGACCGAGATCCTCGACCTCATTGCCGAGTTGAACGCCGATGACGACGTGGACGGGATCCTCGTCCAGCTTCCGCTGCCGGAGCACATGGACGAGCCGAAGGTTCTTCGCTCGGTCGATCCGGCGAAGGACGTCGACGGATTCCATCCGTCGAACGCAGGACTCCTCTTCCTGGGCGAGCCGTTCCTCGTCCCTGCGACTCCCTCCGGAGTCATGGTGATGCTGGCCGAGCACGGGGTCGAGCTCGAGGGGAAGGAGGCGGTCGTCATCGGGCGGAGCGAGATCGTGGGAAAGCCCATGGCGATGCTCCTGCTCGCAGAGCACGCGACGGTGACGATCTGCCACTCGCGCACGGCGAACCTTGCGGAGCACACGCGCAGAGCCGACGTTCTCGTCGCCGCGGTCGGCCGTCCAAGGATCGTCACGCCTGAGATGGTCAAGCCCGGAGCGACCGTGATCGACGTCGGCGTCAACCGTACGGAGGCCGGCCTCGTCGGTGACGTCGATCCCGCGGTGTTCGAGGTGGCCGGTCTCATGACCCCGGTTCCGGGCGGCGTGGGACCAATGACGATCGCCATG
>JAOUHF010000137.1 GCA_029865325.1 Thermoleophilia bacterium | reverse complement strand
ATCTCAGCGAGCCGACTCCGGACGCGGTCTGGCCGGACGGCGTCGAGCCGCGGACCTTCGAGTCCGGCGACGAGCGCGTCTTCTACGAGCTACATCAGGAGACTTTCGAAGACTCGTGGGAGCCCATCAAGGAGACGTATGAGGAGTGGAAGCGCCAGCTCCTCGTGCGTGACGCGCTCGCGCCCTCGTTGTGCACGCTTGCGGCTTCGCGAGATGGTCCCGCCGGTTTCGCGGTCTGTCATCCGCACGCCGTGGATCGGGAGCTAGGGTGGGTGCGGATTCTCGGAGTGCGCAGATCGTTTCGAGGACGCGGGATCGGTCGCGCGCTTCTTCTCAACGCTTTCGGGCGGTTCCGCGGTCAAGGCATGACGCGCGCCGGACTCGGCGTGGATTCGGAAAGCCCGACCGGAGCGAACAAGCTCTACGAGTCGGTTGGGATGCACGTTTCCGCGCGTTTCTCATTCCACGAAAAGGGTCTCGAGTGAGCTCCTTGCGAGCGCGCTGTCCCGACTGCCGAACGTTCACGGCGGTGGCGGTCGATGAAGGGTACGAGTGCCACAGCTGCGGCGCGCCGTTCTCGGCGGGACTTGTGCGTGTTCCGCGGGCGTGGGGGTCCGGCGGCGAGGGGATGGTCGAAGGGGCACGCGTCGCGGTTCCGTATCCGGAGGTCGCGATCATCGAACGAGACACGCTCGACGAGCAAAGCGTGGCGATTTCCGACGCTCTTCCGCCGCGACCGGTCGTGCTCGGCGGATGCTGTTGCGTGCACGTCGGCGCGGCGCGGGGGCTTGCGGGTCGCGTCGACAGGCTCGCAGTGATCTACATCGACGCGCACGGAGATCTGAACACCCCGGAAACCTCTCCGTCGGGGAATCTCTGGGGGATGCCGTTTCGGACACTCCTCGATGCCGGATCGTGTCGCTTCGATGACGCTGCTCTTGTTGGCGCGCGAAGCCTCGATCCGCCCGAGATCGCGTTCATGGAAGCGGCCGGGATCGACGACTCGATCGACCGTGCGCTCGCGGGCGCAGACGCCACCTACATCGCGCTCGACCTCGATGTGCTCGATCCGAGCGAAGTCGACGTCCTCATCCCCGAGCCGGACGGCCCATCGGCTGACGAGATCGAAGCGCTTCTGCGGAATATTGCCGCCCAAACGACGATCGCGGGAATCGGTGTCACCGGCTTCCTCGCGACCGAGCGAAACGCGGCGCTTGCGGCGCGCATGCTCGCCGCGTCTGGCATTTAGGGCTCCGCACTAGTATCCAGCACATGTCCGGGCAGGGTCGAGTCGACGTCGAGGTCGAGAGCAAGCGTCCGGACGAGTCGTCCCGGGGTAAGGCGCACGCGAATACGTGTCCCGGCTGCGGCTCCCACTACCGCGACGAGGAACTCGCCCAGACTCTGCGCGTATGTCCGCAGTGCGCCCACCACTTCCCGGTAACCGCACGCGATCGAGTCGACCAACTCGTGGATCCAGGCTCTTTCGTCGAGGAGGATTCAGAGCTCCGCTCGGCCGATCCGCTCGGGTTCTTCGATCTCCGTCCCTATACTGAGCGCCTCGCCGAGGCCGAGGTTGCGACCGGCCTCGGTGACGCGGTCGTCTGCGGAGCTGCCGCCATCGAAGACGAGGGTTGCCGCCTTGCGGTCATGGATTTCGCCTTCATGGGCGGCTCGATGGGAAGTGTCGTCGGCGAGAAGTTCGCGCGTGCATGCGAGAGCGCAGCAGCGGCCGGCGTGCCGCTCGTTTCGGTCGCGGCGTCGGGCGGAGCGCGCATGCAGGAGGGAATCCTTGCCTTGATGCAGCTCCCGAAGACCGTGTGCGCCATCGAAGAGCTTCACGAATCGGGCAGCGCGCTGCTCTCCGTGTTGACCCATCCCACGACGGGGGGGGTGCTGGCCAGCTACGCAAGCCTCGGCGATGTCGTCCTGGCTGAGCCGGGCGCGCTGATGTCCTTTGCAGGTCCACGTGTCGTCGCCCAGACGACGCGCGAGAAGCTTCCCGACGACTTCGGGCTCGCGGAGTCCAACTACCGGTTTGGCCACCTCGACGCGATCGTCCCGCGCGGCGAGCTTCGGCCCACGCTCGCCCGCCTGCTGCGCCTTTTCGGAAAGGCCTAGCGGTGGCCAGTGAAGCGGAGATGCGGCTGCGTGAGCGGCTCAGTAAGCTCGGCGGCATGAAGCTCCTGCGAGGGACCAAGCTCAGCGGCGAGCTCGAGAGGCTTCAGGACCAGCTGGACCGCTTGCGCTCCGAGCCGACCGCGGAGGAGATCTGGCGATCGGTCGAGCTCGCCCGACATCAAGATCGGCCGTACACCCTCGATTACGTCGAGCGCATATTCGGCGAGTTCTTCGAGCTTCATGGCGATCGTGGTCGCGCCGACGATCCCGCGCTCGTGACAGGCCTGGGAAAGCTCGATGACAATACGGTTGTTCTGGTCGGCCACCAGAAAGGCCGCGACCTCAAGGAGCGGACCAAGCGGAACTTCGGGATGGCGTATCCCGAGGGCTACCGCAAGGCGATGCGTGCGATGGCGCTTGCTGACCGCCACGGCTTCCCGTTGATCACGATGATCGACACGCCCGGCGCGTATCCGGGCGTCGCCGCCGAACAGCACGGGCAGGGCGGGGCGATAGCGCGGTCGCAGGCTGCCATGGCCAGGTTGTCGGTACCGACGATCGCGTGCGTCATCGGCGAGGGGGGCTCGGGTGGAGCGGTCGCGGTCGCGGTAGCCGATCGAGTGCTCATGCAGGAGCACTCGATCTACTCGGTCATCTCACCCGAAGGGTGCGCCGCCATCCTGTGGCGAGACGCAGCCGAGGCCCGGAAGGCGGCCGCTGCGTTCAAGCCCGACGCGGCTCACTGTCTCGAGCTCGGTGTCATCGACGCCATCGTCGCCGAGCCCGAAGGGGGCGCGCACATGGACGCCGATGCTGCCGCGGCGCTGCTGAAGCAGGGGATCCTGACCGCGCTCGAGGAGCTCGATGGGCTCGATCCAGCGGAGCGCCGCCGCCAACGGCGCGCCAAGTACCGGGCCATGGGCGTTCTGGCCTCCGCGTAGCCCTGTTTCGGCTTTTCCCCATCTTCCACAGGCTTATCCCCCGCTGCTATTGCCATCTGAGCAGGGAAAAGGGGCTTCTTGCAGCTACTTGGTAAAGAAAGCGTTGCGCTTCAGGCGACAATCCACAGGTGAGTCTCGACGAGTACCGCCGTCGCCGAAAGCCCGGCGAGACGCCTGAGCCGTTCAGCAAGACGAAAGCCTCGGGTAGGCAGCCGCGTTTCGTCGTCCAGCGACACGCGGCGCGAAGGCTCCACTACGACTTTCGCCTCGAGCGAGACGACGCCTTGGCGAGCTGGGCGGTGCCGAAAGGTATGCCGCTTCGCCGCGGCGAGCGGCATCTCGCAGTGCACGTCGAGGACCACCCGCTCGAGTACGCCGATTTCGAAGGGACGATCCCGGCCGGAAACTACGGCGCAGGAACCGTAGAGATCTGGGACCGTGGCACGTACGAGCTCGTCGAGGAAAAGCGGGACGGCGGCCTGACCGTTCGGCTGAACGGAGATCGTCTCCATGGCGTCTGGACGCTCGTCCCGGCCCATCTCGACGGCAATCCGAAGAACTGGCTGCTCCTGAGGAAGGACGGTGCAAGCGAAGGGGTCGTTCGCTACTCGCCCATGCTGGCGACATCATCGGAGAGACTTCCGAGGGGTGAGGGATGGATCTATGAACCCAAATGGGACGGGTTTCGAGCGCTCGTTACCGTTGCGGGCGGCGACGTTACGCTCACCAGTCGGAACGGCAATGACCTGACGGAGCGATTTCGCGAAGTTGCTCGAGCGGCGCAGCTGGCGATTCGCTCGGCGAACGCGATCCTCGACGGGGAGATCTGTGCTCTGGACGAAGAGGGAAGGCCCCGGTTTTCGCTTCTCCAGGAAGGAAGCGGAACGTTCGCGCTCGTGCTGTTCGATCTCCTTGAATTGGATTCTGAGCCGCTCCTCGACGAGCCCCTCCGGGATCGGCGGAAACGTCTCGGGGCTCTGGTCAAGCAAGGCGGGCAGGTTCTCGTCTCGCCCCAGTTCGACGATGGCGAGGCGTTGCTCGCTGCCGCGCGTGCGCAGGAGCTCGAAGGGGTGGTCGCGAAGAGGATCGACTCCCGCTACCGCCCGGGGCGCCGAAGCGGCGATTGGCAGAAGCTAAAGCTTCGCCGCACTCAAGAGGTCGTCGTCGTCGGGTACACGCGTGGGCAGGGGCGCCGCTCGGGTGTCTTCGGGGCGCTCGTCGTCGCCGTACACGAGTCCGGAGGCCTTCGTTGGGTCGGGAACGTCGGAACTGGATTCGGCGACGAGGAGATCGACCGGCTGTTCCGGCTCATGAGGCCGCTCGAGCGCACGGACTCGCCGCTCGCCGTGACTCCGAGGATGCCGCGGGTTCGCCGCTCCGACGTGGTCTGGATCGAGCCGAGACTCGTCGCGGAGGTGGAGTTCGCGGAGTGGACGCGGGAAAGTCGTCTGCGCGCACCTGTGTATCTGCGGTCGCGCGAGGACAAGGCGACCTCCGAGATTCGGCGAGAGAGAGCGCCGGCTTCGCCGGTCGTCAAGCGAGGCCGGCGAGA
>JAOUHF010000136.1 GCA_029865325.1 Thermoleophilia bacterium | reverse complement strand
GCGTACAGGCCCTCTGCCGAAAGAGGCGTGACTGACGACTACCGCTGCTTCCTCGTCGACCCCAGGCAGTCGGGAGACGTCTCGGTGACGTCGGCTCGGATCGACCCCGGACAGCCGAAGGTCGTGCACCACGTGATCCTCTTCCGCGTTCCACCTGCCCAGGTCGCTGCGGCGAAGCAGCTCGACGGCTCGGAGCCGGGCCTGGGGTGGTCGTGCTTCGGTGGAACCGGGCTCCCCGCCGGCGAAAGCGTCGGCTCGTTCGTTGACACGCTCAACGATTCGAGCTGGGTTTCGGCCTGGGCGCCCGGCTGGGGCGGGAACCGCCTCCCTGAGGGGACCGGAGTGCCGCTGGCTGCGGGAAGCCAGATCGTGATGCAGGTCCACTACAACCTCCTGAACGGCCGTTCGCCCGATCGATCACGTGCGCTTCTGACAGTCGCCCCCGCGTCAAAAAAGCTGACGCCGCTGAAGACGATGCTCCTGCCGGGCCCCGTCGAGCTCGGGTGCGCAGCCGGCGAGCAGGGTCGGCTCTGCAACCGCACCGAAGCCCTGTTCGAGCTCTCGCGGAAGTACGGCTCGGGCGCGGCATTCGTGCCCGCAGGACTTCTCATCCTGTGCCGCGGAAATGCGGCGAGCCCGAAGCCAACTGCAGTCTCGACCTGCGACCGGCGCATCACGGCCCCGACGACGATTCACGTCGCCGCAGGCCACATGCACCTCCTCGGCGCTGCGATTCGTCTCGAGCTGAACCCCGGCACCCCGAAGGCTCGCGTTCTCCTCGACATTCCCCGCTGGGACTTCCACTGGCAGAACGCGTACTCGCTCGCAAGCGCCGTGAAGGCCGACGCGGGAGATGTCGTACGTGTCACGTGTCGGCATGACGTCCGCAAGCGCAGGTCCGGTGAGCACGGCGTTTCGAAGGCCCCGCGCTACATCCTCTGGGGCGAGGGGACGACTGACGAGATGTGCCTCGGCATCCTGCAGGTGACGCGCGGCTAGAGGGCTTACGCGCGCTTGCGCTTCTCGAAGTACTCGCGGATCTGCCGCTCACTCATTCGAATCTATGTCGCGAAGAGCGACGAGATCGTGTCGAAAACGTCACGATTGACCCACCGATGAAGATCCTCCTCGTCTCACAGATGTACCCCGGCCCGGACGACCCGGACCTCGGCGTCTTCGTCGCCAACCTCGAGCGCGAGCTGGCGGCTCGAGGACACGAGATCGAGCGCGCCGTCGTCGATCGGCGCACCGGTGGACGAAGACGACACCTCGCCCTCGCCCGCGACGCAATTCGCTCGGCGAGGCGCTTTCGACCCGAGGTCGTGTACGCGCACTTCCTCGCTCCCGCAGGCCTTGTCGCGGCCCTCTCCTCACGCGCACCGCTCGTCGTCACAGCACATGGCCAAGACGTTCGAAACATCGGCTCGATCCCTGGCGCCCGGGCCGCCACGAAGTACGTCGTCAGAAGGGCGGCGGCAGTCATCGCCGTGTCCGGTTGGCTGCGCGATCAGCTCGAGCTGGCTGTGCCCGCGGCGGCGGGCAAGACGGAGGTCGTCGACTGCGGCGTCGACGTCGAGCGTTTCGCTCCCCGTGCTGCCGACGAAGCCCGGCAAGCGCTGAACTGGCCTGCGAACGGCGCGTCGTTCCTGTGTCTCGGCGCGCTCTCCGAGCGAAAGAACGTCCTCCGGCTCGCGCGCGCGTTCGAGCGCCGAGGCGAAGGCACACTCGCGTTCGTCGGTGACGGTTCATTGCGCGGAGCGCTCGAGGGGCGCCGCGGAATCCGCGTGGTCGGCCGCGTGAGCCACCACGAGGTACCCGCCTGGATCGCTGCATGCGACGTCCTCTGTCAGCCGAGCCTCGTCGAGCCCTTCGGCCTCGCGACGCTCGAGGCAATGGCTTCGGGAAGATCCGTCGTCGCGACCACTGTCGGCGGTCCGCCGGAGTTCGTCACGTCCGAGTCGGGAGTTCTCGTCGATCCCGAGGACGAAGAGGCGCTCGTCGCTGGGCTTTCCCAGGCAGCCGAGCTCCCGCGCCCCAACCTCGCCGCGCGCAACGCGGCGGCGCATCACGACGTCAAGCTGCAGGCGGAAAGGGTGGAGGCGATCCTCTTGCGAGCCGCTCGAGATCGGCCAGTCTGAGCTCGACGAGTGGCCCGACGGTCTCTTCGAGGCCGGCCTCGCGCGCAACAACCAACGCCTCTTCATACGTCTCGCGAACCTTCGCCGGATCGACACCCTGCTTCAGGCGGTTGTCACCCGTAACGAGCAGCTTCTGGATCCTCGCGCGCGCCTCGTCTTCGGACACGGGCTGAGCGTACCTCCGCTGCTACCCTTGCGCCCCGATGCCTTGGCTCCAGATGTTTGCCGTGATCCAGGTCCTGCTGAGCGCCTTTCTGATCACCCTCGTCCTCATGCACTCGGGTCGCGAAGCCGGCATGGGCGGGCTCGGGTTCACACCTCATTCGCAGGGCGGCACGCACATCGTCGAGCGAAACCTCACCCGGCTCACGGTCGTCGTGGCAACCGCGTTCGGAGCCAACACCTTGCTCCTGTTCCACCTTCTCTAGAATCACCCCAGGCGCGCGCTGGTGGCGGAATTGGTAGACGCGCTAGGTTGAGGGCCTAGTGGCCATTTAGGCCGTGGAGGTTCAAGTCCTCTCCAGCGCATGTGTCCCGAAGGCGGCTACCGAGCCGCCTTCGTGCATCCTCCAGGCTGACGTGCGGATCTACTCGGACCTCGCACCCTGGTTCCACTTGTTGACCCACCCCTCGGACTACGCAGAGGAGGCGGACTTCATCGAGCGCGTCATCGACACTGTGGCTGTCGGTCCGGTGTCGACGCTCCTCGAGCTCGGCTCGGGCGGCGGAAACAATGCGAGTCATCTGAAGCGCCGATTCACGTGCACACTCACCGATCTCTCCCCTGAGATGCTCGCGTTGAGCAGCTCGCTGAATCCCGAGTGCGAGCATGTCCAAGGCGACATGCGCACGCTCCGGCTCGAGCGCGCGTTCGACGCCGTGCTCGTGCACGACGCCGTGATGTACCTGACGACTGAGGCCGACCTGCATGCGGCGATAGAGACCGCAGCGGTGCACCTGCGACCTGGCGGCGTCGTCGTGTTCGTTCCGGACGCGACGCTCGAGTCGTACGCAGTGGGAACGGATCACGGCGGGCATGACGGCGACGACGGTCGCAGCCTGAGGTATCTCGAGTGGGCGCACGCCCCGAAACCTGGAGCAACGACGGCAGAGGTCGATTACGTGGTCGTCATGCGTGAGCCTGGCCAACCGCCGCGTGTTGTGCAAGATGCGCACACGGTTGGACTCTTCCCGGAGTCGACGTGGCGCCGCTTGCTCGCTGATGCTGGGCTCGAGATCGTCGATCCAGGCGTCGTCGATCCGAATGGGGAAGAGCATGCAGTGTTCGTCGCGCGACGTCCGACTTGACGTCGTCCGGAGAGGGGTCTACCCTCTGGCAACGAACATACGTTCGTCCCCGACCACTGGAGATTCCGATGCTCACGACACGCCAACAGGAGATCTGGCAGTTCCTCGCCGAGTACGTGGACGAGCACGGTTACCCGCCGACCGTTCGCGAAATCGGTGAGGCGGTTGGCCTCGCCTCTCCCTCGACGGTGCACGCGCATCTCGCAAACCTCGAACGTGCCGGTCTACTTCGCCGCGACCCGACGAAGCCGCGCGCCATCGAGCTGATCGGCCGGCAGCGCGAGAAGATCTCCGCAGCGCCTGTTGACGCGGTGCCGCGCCTTCCCCTCCTCGGTCGCATTGCGGCCGGCGGCCCGCTTCTTGCCGAAGAGGCGATCGAGGACGAGATCGCAGTCCCCGAGCCGTTGGGCCGCAACGCGGACTTCCTCCTTCGTGTGAAGGGTGAGTCCATGATCGAAGCCGGCATCCTCGACGGCGACATCGTCGTGGTCCATCGTCAGGCAGACGCGCGTGCGGGGGACATCGTCGTCGCCCTTGTCGGGGATGACGAAACCGCCGACGAAGCGACCGTCAAGACGTTTCACCGTGAGAAAGACGGGCGTGTTCGCCTCCAGCCCGAGAACAGCACCCTCGCGCCTCTCTATCCCGAGCATGTCGAGGTTCTGGGCAAGGTGACTGGGGTTTTCAGGAGCATTTGATGACGCTTTCCGCTCTCAATCGCACGCTCGACCAGGACCTCGCGGCCCTCGTCCGGGGCGTGAGCTTCGAGTGCCTCGTCTGCGGTGAGTTCGTCCTCCACATTCGAGCCGGGCTCGCGTGCCCCGAGTGCCGCTCGATCGTGGCCGAAGGGAGCGTCCTCAGCGAGGGCTGGGAATTGCCCGAGTTCGAGCTACCATCGGTCGTGCAGGCCGGGTGACCGCGGGTCTCTGCTGGCTTCGGCTGACGGAGGCTCGAGGAAAGTCCGGACACCACAGGGCAGGACGCTGGTTCGTCTCGCGAGAGGCGCCCCAGGCGGCGAAAGCCGACGGAAAGTGGAACAGAAAGGAGACCGCCGGCCGAGGGCAACCGAGGTCGGTAAGGGTGAAACGGTGGGGTAAGAGCCCACCAGCGGTCGTGGCGACACGGCCGGCTTGCCAAACCCCGTCCGGTGCAAGGTGAAGCAGGCTCCGCTGACGCGGCCCGCCG
>JAOUHF010000135.1 GCA_029865325.1 Thermoleophilia bacterium | reverse complement strand
GGGACCTCGTCCGGTTCCTCGGGCTCATCCGGCTCGGGGTCGAACGACTCGAGCGGCTCGAGCTCCAGTGGTTCGGACGATCACGGGACATCGTCCGGTTCCTCGGGCTCATCCGGCTCGGGCTCATCCGGCTCGGGGTCGAACGACTCGCCAGACGACAAAGAGCCGTAGCGATCCCCCGCCTACGATGGCTGGGTGCAGCGCCCGCTAGTCACCGTTCGCCAGGTCGTGATCGCGGGAGCGTCGTTCGCGGCTCTCTGCCTGGTCGGGGCGATCGGGTCCGCGCTCATCTCTGTCGAGACCCCGTTCGACGCGCTGTACCGCACCATCATCACCGTCTACACCGCCGGTCTGGTCTCTGCGCCCGACAACCACGGCGCGAAGCTCCTACCATCGTCCTCGTCGTCTGGGGTGTGGGTATCTTTCTCTACGTATTCGGCCTGATCATCGAGCTCACCGTGAGCAGGACGGTGAGCGGGGCCTGGGAATCTCGGAGGCGGATGAGGCGAGTGGAGCAGCTGACCGATCACGTGATCATCTGCGGCTACGGTCGCGTCGGGCGGCCCCGGTGCCAGAGCTTCGCTTCGAAGAGATCATCGTGAACGGGAACTGTGAGCCGTGCGGGCCATCGATCCGCGAGGTTCGAATTTATGAGAGGGCGGGCGCTCTCGTGATTGCACTGCACAAGGCCGACGGCTCGTTCAACCCAGCGCCCGACGCGGACGCGTTGTTCGAAAGGGGCGACGTTCTCATCGGCGTGGGTACGACCGACGAGATGGCGAAGCTCGAGGCGCTGTTCGTACCGCTCGAGGGCCCGGTTGTCTGACCCGGTCTCGCGCCTCGCCGAGGCGCTCACCGGGATCGCCGGCGCGCCCGTCGAGCTCGAGCGTCCGGGAGATGCGGAGCACGGCGATTACGCAACCAACGTCGCTCTGAGGCTCGCGCCGACTCGTAGACGACCTCCACTCGATCTCGCCGCGGAGATCGCGGGAGACGCAGTGCAAAGAGGATTGGTCACCGCTGCAGAGCCAGCCGGCCCCGGATTCGTGAACCTCCGTGTATCGGACGCATGGCTCGCTGACGCAGTCTCGGAGATCGTCAGCGCCGGCACGTCGTTCGGCGCCCGCTCGACGACGAGCCCCGAGCGGATCCAGGTCGAGATGGTCTCTGCGAATCCAACCGGTCCTCTGACGGTTGCCTCCGCCCGCAACGCCGCCTACGGAGACGCGGTCGCTCGACTGCTCGCCTTTGCCGGGCACCTCGTCGAGCGCGAGTACTACTACAACGACGTCGGCGCTCAGATGGAGCGCTTTCAGGCGTCCGTCGAGGCTGTACGTCGCAGCGAAGCGCCGCCCGAGGACGGGTACCAGGGCGAGTACATCGCAGAGCTGGCGCAGCTCTCAGGTGATCCCGTCCCGGCCATGCTCGAGCGGATCGAGGCGACCCTCGAGCGCTTCCGCATCCACTTCGACACCTGGGAGCGCCAGACTGCGGTCGAGGCCGAGATCCCCGAGGCGATCGCGCTGCTCGACACGTTCGAAGAGGAGGGGGCGCTCTGGGCGCGTACGAGCGCTCACGGCGACGACAAGGATCGCGTTCTCGTTCGCTCGGACGGAGCGGCTGGCTACTTCGCTGCCGACGCCGCCTACATGAGACGAAAATATGCCCGAGGGTTCGACCGGCTCATCTACGTGCTGGGCGCGGATCACCACGGCTACGTGGGACGGCTGCAGGCGCTTGCCGAGATGCTCGGACACCCGCGTGACTCGCTGGAAGTCCTCATCTACCAGCTCGTCAACCTCATCGAGGAAGGCGAGGCGAAGAAGATGTCCAAGCGCCGCGGCGACGTCGTCTTCCTCGACGACCTGCTCGACACCATCGGGGTGGACGCAGCTCGCTGGTTCCTCGTGGCGCGCGGCCACGATCAGACGATCGACTTCGATGTCGATCTCGCGAAGCAGCGCACGCAGAAGAACCCTGTCTACTACGTCCAATATGCGCACGCCCGCATCGCCGGGATCCTGCGAAACGCGGAGGCGCAGCCCGGAGGTACCCGGGCCGGGCCGCTCGCGATCGAGGAGCGCGAGCTCGTCAAGCGCCTGCTCGAGTTCCCAGCGGTCGCCATGGAATCCGCCGAGCGACGTGCGCCACATGCGATCCCGAACTACGCGATCCGGGTAGCCGACGACTTTCACCGCTTCTATCACCATCACCGCGTGCTCGGGACGGACTCGGAAGGGTTTCGACTCGCCTTGTGTGCCGCTGCGCAGGGAGTCGTCTCTCGTTGCCTCGATTTGATCGGAGTCGACGCGCCGGAACGGATGTAGGATCCGTCGATGTGAGCGCAGAGATTCCCGATCGCAATCTCGCGCTCGAGCTCGTTCGAGTCACCGAGGCAGCCGCCACATTCGCGGCGCGCTTTACAGGACGAGGCGACAAGATCGCTGCCGACCAGGCCGCCGTCGACGCGATGCGCCTCATGCTCGACACAGTCAGCATGCGCGGTGTGGTCGTCATCGGCGAGGGTGAGAAGGACGAGGCGCCGATGCTGTTCAACGGTGAGGAAGTGGGTGACGGGACCGGCCCGGAGGTCGACGTGGCCGTCGATCCCCTTGAGGGGACGCGGCTCACCGCGCTCGGGATGCCGAACGCGATCGCCGTGATCGCCGTGGCCGAGCGCGGGACGATGTTCTTTCCCGGAGCTGCGCTCTACATGGACAAGATCGCTATCGGCCCGGAGGCCGCAGACGCGATCGACGTCGATGCGACGCCCACCGAGAACCTCGAGCGGATCGCAGAGGTGAAGAGCTGCGCCGTGAACGACTTGACCGTCGTCGTTCTCGAGCGCGATCGGCACGACGACCTCATCGCCGAGCTCCGCGAGGCGGGAGCGCGGGTGAACCTCATCCGCGACGGCGATGTCGCACCGGCGATCGCAGCCGCCCAGACGGGCACGGGCGTCGATCTCCTCATGGGAATCGGTGGCACGCCGGAGGGGGTCATCTCAGCTGCAGCGATCAAGTGCCTCGGCGGCGCGATGCAGGGAAAGCTGTGGCCGCGAAACGACGACGAGCGACAGCGGCTCGTCGCTGCCGGCTTCGACATCGACCGTGTCCTCACCGCCGACGATCTCGTGCAAGGGGAGGACATCTACGTGGCCGCGACCGGAGTGACGAACGGCGCGTTGCTCCGCGGCGTACGTGTCGTCGGCGACCGCGTCGAGACCGAGTCGATCGTGATGCGCTCGCGCTCGGGCACGTTCAGGCGCATCGTTGCCTCACACTCTTTGACCAAGATTCAGAGCCTGATGAAAGGAGCGCGCTGATGGGAGCGCACGAGTTGCACGACACAGCCCAGGCGATCGTCGCCGACCACAAGGGAATCCTCGCCGCCGACGAGAGCACGGGAACGATCAAGAAGCGGTTCGACTCGATCGGGGTCGAGTCGACGGAGGAGAGCAGGCGCTTCTACCGTCAGCTCCTCTTCACAACACCGGGGATGGAGGACTCGATCGGAGGGGTGATCCTCTACGACGAGACTCTGCGCCAGAGCGCCGGTGACGGCACGCCGTTTGCGGAAGTCCTCGCCTCGAAGGGTGTCATCCCCGGAATCAAGGTCGACACCGGGGCTCACGACCAGGCCGGGTTCCCGGGTGAGAAGATCACTGAGGGGCTGGACGGCTTGCGCGCGCGCCTGGAGGAGTACCGTGGCCTCGGCGCCCGGTTTGCGAAGTGGCGTGCGGTCATCGCGATCGGCGACGGCATCCCCTCGGTCGCCTGCACTCGTGCAAATGCCCACGCGCTTGCGCGCTATGCAGCCCTCTGCCAGGAGGCCGGGATCGTCCCGATCGTCGAGCCCGAGGTGCTCATGGATGCAGACAACACGATCGAGCGCTGCTACGACGTGACCTCGCGCACGCTGAAGTGGACGTTTCACGAGCTGATCGTCCAAGGGGTGGATCTCCGCGGCACGCTCCTCAAGCCGAACATGGTCATCTCCGGCAAGGGCTGCGCCACCCAGGCGTCGGCCGAGCAGGTCGCCGAGCTCACTATCCAGTGCTTCATGACCCACGTGCCCGCGGCGGTACCGGGAATCGTGTTCCTCTCCGGGGGGCAGTCGGAGGTCGAGGCGACGGAGAACCTGAACGCGATCAACCACATCGGGGGGCCGTGGCCACTCTCGTTCTCATACGGCCGAGCACTCCAGGCCTCCGCACTCCATGTTTGGGCGGGCGACGCCGGGAACGCAGACGCGGCGCAAGCGGCGTTCGCGCAGCGCGCGCGCATGAACGCGCTCGCAGCCGCCGGTGAGTGGAGTGCGGGAATGGAGCAGCCCGTCCCTGCGTAGCCGGGCCGCCGTGCGGCCCGTGGCCGCCGAGTCAGATCCGGTCGAGGAACACCTCCTCGATTCTTTGAGGGCGCTCGGACAGCCTTCGACGCCAGTCACGGTGCCGTCCGAGGCCGAGTCCATCTGGCAAGCGCAGGTGGACAGCCGGCAAACCGACTACGCCGCGCGCTGGCTGGGGCACCACGGCCGCACGTTCTACACGATCGGCTCGGCCGGTCACGAGTCGAACGCTGCCGTCGCGCTGGCACTGCGGATAGGTGACCCTGCGCTCCTGCACTACCGGTCGGCGGCGTTCTATCTCGCGCGGGCGGCGCAAGCCGGTA
>JAOUHF010000044.1 GCA_029865325.1 Thermoleophilia bacterium | reverse complement strand
TCTTCTCGGTGGGCGGATCGGCACGTTCGACGACCTGTTCGAGCACGTCGCCGCGGACGTGGATCCCCGAGGGGTTGCCTCCGAGACCCAGCGCGCTCTCGCAGTGCGGCGGGCGATCACCGCGAGTGAACTCAACGGTCTCGGACCGTCCGCGTCCACACCTGGCTTCGCCGACGCGCTGCTCGCCGCACTCTCCGAGATCGAGTCTGCGCTCGTCGATCCGGATCAACTCGACGACGATCTGGCCGGGCTCGTGCGGGCGTATCACGCAGAGCTCGATCGACTCGGCCTCCAAGATCGGCATGGACTCAGGCGCACTGCGGTGGAGCGCCTTCGGCGAGATCTGGACTCATGGCACGACGAGCCCGTCTTCGCCTACGGCTTCGAGGACCTGACGGCGGCCGAGTGGGCGCTGCTCGAAGCGCTCGCCGGCCGAACCCAAGTCACTGTCTCGATTCCGTACGAACCGGGACGGGTCGTGTTCGCGGCGCTCGAGCGGACGGTGGAGGATCTCACCGGCCTCGCAGACGGGACGATTCTCGAGCTGTCTCGAGCGTCCGAGCGGGTTGCGCCGGCACCCTTGCTCCACCTCGAGAGGGAACTCTTCGCAGATGCGCCGCGGCCGGGGCCGGCTCTCGACGGCTCCCTGCGTTTTCTCGAAGGTGCCGGAGCTCGAGGAACGGCCGAGCTGCTTGCGAGTGAGCTCGTGAACAGCCTCAGAGCGGGAGCCGCGCCAGATGGCGTCGCCGTCATCTGCGACTCACCGGAGCGCTGGCGGGCACCGCTTGGGACGGCCCTCGGGGAGCTTGGTGTTCCGTACGCGATCGAGCACCCGCGCCGGCTCAGCGAGACCGCTCTTGGCGGCGCACTCCTTGCCTTGCTCCGGTTCGGCTGGTTCGGCGGCGGCCGCGGTGATCTCTTTGCGTTCCTCCGCTCGCCGTACTCGGGGCTCGAGCGACGATCGGTCGACTTCGTCGAGGGGCGCCTGCGCGGCCGTGCCATCAGCGAGCCGAGCCGGGTCGAGGAGGAGGCCGAGCGACTTCGGGGCGCCCCGGTGCCCGCGCTCGTCGAGCTCCGAGCAGCCGACAATCCGGTCGCGGGAGCGAGGACGCTTCTCGGCACGATGGTGCGCAACGCGTGGGGCGTCACGTCACCTCCCGTTTCGGACGACGCTCGCGTCGACGCGAGGACGCATCGGGCGGTTGAGCGGGTTCTCGACGACCTCGCGATGTTCATCGAACGGGACGGGCAGCTGCTCTCGAACGAGGACGTCGTGGCTGCGCTCGAGCGCGCGACAGTTCGACCGCCGGCGACCGCGGAGATGGGACGAGTGTCGATTCTCGACTACGAGAGTGCGCGCACGCGAACCTTCGACCTCGTCTTTCTCCTGGGGCTCGAGGAGGGTGCCTTTCCGCGCCGCGCCAGGCCCTCGCCTCTACTGGATGACGATGCCCGGCGAGCGTTGGGCGGGAGGCTCGAGCGAACCGATGCTGTCGCGCGTGATCGCTACCTCTTCTACACCGCTGGCTCGCGCGCGTTGAAACGCCTCGTGCTCGTCCGCGAGGCTGCGACCGATGAAGGCGTACCCCGCGAGCCCAGCCCGTTCTGGGACGACGTCAGGTCGCTCTTCGACGAAGGTGAGGTGTCGCGAGCCACCCGCCGACGTTCACTTTCCGCATTCACTTGGCCGATCGAGTCGGCACCGAGCGAGCGGGAGCGGCTGCGCGCCGTCGCGCGTCTGGCGGTTGGGGATCCGAAAGGGGCGACCGCACTTGCGGAGGCCAACGGCTGGTCTCGCCGCCTCGAACGTGCCCAGCTGGCCTTCGACCGTTCAACGTCACTTCGGAGCGCAGCCGTCCTAGAGACCTTCTCTGCCCGGAAGATGTTCTCGGCGACCGAGCTCGAGCGGTTCGCCGACTGCTCGTCAGCCTGGCTCGTCGAGCGCGTACTCGATCCGAAGCGGATCGATGCAGAGCCGGACCCGCTCCTTCGCGGGCAGGTGGTTCACACGACGCTGAACCGCTTCTATGCTGCCCTTCCACGGGAGCTCGACGCCGAGCGCGTTACGCCGGAGAACCTCGACGCCGCTCTCGGGC
The DNA here is from genome assembly GCA_029865325.1 of Thermoleophilia bacterium. Taxonomy (GTDB): domain Bacteria; phylum Actinomycetota; class Thermoleophilia; order Gaiellales; family Gaiellaceae; genus GMQP-bins7. Next base: position 16,829 of record JAOUHF010000044.1, on the reverse strand, counting down.
TGATGCGTCGCTGCCTGGACGACGCGCTCGCTTCAGGCGTCCGTCTCGACCTCACGGAGCTACAAGAGGCAGAGCTCCACCACACGCTGCTCGCGGATCTCGAGGGGTTCATGCGCGACGAGGCGGTGTCGGAAGTGGAGTTCGTGCCGCGAAGGCTCGAGGTCGCGTTCGGCTCCGATCGCGCAGCGCCCGAGCTCCAGCGAGGCCTGCAGCTGGGCGACGACATGTGGCTCTCCGGGAAGATCGACCGCATCGATATCGATCCCTACTCAGCGCGAGGGATCGTCCAGGACTACAAGTCCGGCAAAGGCGCCCACTCCGCCCGCGACATCGACCGGGAGCTCCGGCTACAGATCCCGCTGTACGTTCTGGCGCTCCGAGATCTCGTCGGCGTGGAGCCGCTCGGAGGCGTCTACCGAGCACTTGCCGGACGACGCCTTACGCGCGGAATGCTGCGCGAGAGCGCGCGTGAGGATCTTCCAGGCTTCGCGAAGGACGACTATCTCGATGAGGACACGTTTTGGGCCCAGATCGAGTCGGCGCGCGAGCGTGCGGCCACCAATGCACAACGCATCCGCCTGGGTGACGTACAGCACGACCCGAAGGGCGACGGCTGTCCCAGTTGGTGCGACCTTTGGCCGATGTGCCGCGTGGAGCGCTCGTGACCGTAATGGAGGCGACCACGCCTCTCAACGAAGAGCAGCTCGAGGCTGTCGAGGCGGCAGGATCGGTCTTCGTCTCAGCCGGCGCGGGAACGGGGAAGACATCCGTGCTCGTGGAGCGGTACGTCCGCGCGGTTTGCGATCGGGGTATCGACGTCGAGTCGATCCTCGTCATCACGTACACGAGGAAAGCCGCCGCGGAGCTCCGCAGCCGGATCCGCGGCGCCCTGCGCGCTCGGGGTCGCCCTGATCTTGCTCGCGAGCTCGACGGTGCCTGGATCTCGACGATCCACGGGTTCTGCAACCGGCTGCTGAGGACGTACCCGTTCGCCGTAGGCCTCGACCCGCGGTTCCGCGAGCTCGAGGATGCCGGCGCGGCCGTCCTTCGCGGTGAGGCATTCGAACGGGCTCTCGAGAAGTTCTGCGCGACTGGAGAGCCCGAGCGCCTCCGACTGCTGGCCACGTACCGGGCACAGGGACTGCGCCGAATGCTGACCGGCGTCTACGAAACGCTGAGATCGGCCGGGCGTGAGCTCGTGCTCGAGCTCGGAGAGCGCCCAGGCCTCGACGATGCGATCGAGGCTCTCCGTTCGGAGGCAGCGCTTCTTGCCGCCGACGGGTCGGCGACGCCGACCCAGCGCCGGAACTCGAGCGAAGTGCTTCGCGTCGTGACAGAAGGGTCGCTTCCTGAGCGGCTCGTCGACCTGTCGGCGTTCCAGTGCAAGGGAACCCGAGCTGCCTCGTTCGAGCAGGCGCGCAGGGCTGCGGAACGCGCGGGTCTCGAGGAGCTCGCTGCGCATGACCGCGACCTCTTGCAGGAGCTTCTGGAGCGCTTCGCGAGGGAGTACGCGGGGGCGAAGCAGCGTGAGTCGGCGGTCGACTTCGAGGATCTCCAGCTCGCAGCTCGCGACCTACTGAGGGATCACTCAGAGATCCGCGACGCGATGCAGCTTCGCTTCCGACTTCTGATGGTCGACGAGTTCCAAGACACGAACCGTCTTCAGTGTGAGCTCATCGAGCTCGTCGCGCATCCCGAGATGACCGACGTCTTTACGGTCGGCGACGAGTTCCAATCGATCTACGGGTTCCGCCACGCGGACGTCGACGTCTTCCGGGAACGACGTGCGGAGGCGTCGAACCTGCTCGCTCTACGGAGCAATTATCGCTCGCGCCCGCAGGTGCTGGCGGCGGTGAACTTTCTCTTCGCAGGCGCCTTCGGTGAGGAGTACCAGCCACTAGCGGCGTCGGCGGAGTTCGCTGATCCCGTGTTCGGGCATCCGGTCGAGCTTCTGGTGACCGATAAGGCGAGCTACCGCGACACCGGCGAGCACTGGCGAACAGGCGAGGCTCGGGCGATCTCGGCGCGGGTGCGCGAGCTCGTCGACATGGGTGCAGCGACCCCGGGCGAGATCGTCGTACTCTTCGCGGCCGGCACGGATGCGGAGCGCTACGAGGAGGCCCTGCGCCTGGAGGGCCTTCCGACCTATCGCGCTACCGGGCGCGGCTACTTCGGCCAGCAGCAGGTCGCCGATCTCCTCGGTTACCTCCGTCTGATTCACAACCGCTACGACGACGTTGCGCTGACAACGGTGCTCGCGTCGCCGTTCGTGGGCGTCTCCAACGACACGCTCGTGCTGCTTCGCCGGAACGCGACGCGCCGACCGCTCTTCACCGCACTCGAACGAGGTGTGCCCGAGAAGCTGGCGGCTGCAGACGAGCGGCTACTCCGAGCATTCCTTCAGCGCTATGAGCGCTTGGTACGGGCATCGACGCGAATCGGTCTCGAAGCGCTCTGCGACCGGATCATCAGCGATCACGACTACGACCTTGCCGTCCTCGCACGCTGGGACGGCTCGCGCCGATTCGCGAATCTGATGAAGCTCGGACGCCTCGCACGCGACTACGAGGCAATCCGTGGCGCCGATGTCGCAGGGTTCGTTCGCTTCGTCCGCGAGCAGGAAGCTCTGGGAGCCAAAGAGCTCGAGGCCGTCGCCGAGGAAGAGGGCGCCGGCGCGGTGCGGTTGCTCACGATTCACGGCGCGAAGGGCCTCGAGTTCAAGGTCGTGATCGTCGCGGACGCCGGCAGGGATGTTGGAGGACCCCGCGGTGCCGACGAGATCGTCGCGCTCTCCGACGGCCGCTTCGGCTTTCGAATGGTTCACCCCACGCGCGGCGAGCGGAAGCCGGTGTTCGACTACGACGACGTCCGAGATGCAGAGAAAGAGAGGGATCGGGCTGAGCGGCTTCGCCTCTACTACGTTGCGATGACGAGAGCGATCGACCGCCTTATCGTCTCGGGGGCGATCGATCTTGATCGGGCCGCCGACCGTGAGACGCCGATCGGCTGGGTCTTGGATCGGCTTGCGGCTCACGATGCCGTCGGGACCGTCGGAGACGAGCCGAGCGAGCTCGAGCGGGGTGAGGCCCGCTTCGTGTTGACCGTCGATCGGTATGCGGCTCCCCCCGAGCCGAAGATCGCGGAGGAGGTCCCGATCGGCCAGTTACCGCTCTTCGACGAGATTCCGACCGGCACGGCTCGAACGGGGATCGAGCTGCCCGAGTTGACGGAGATACCGCCGCCGCCACTCCATGATGTGCGCAGGCTGTCCTATAGCGCGCTGGCTCTGTTCGAGCGCTGTTCGTATCGCTACTTCGCCGAGCGCGTGCTCGGCCTCGCGCCGCGCGCCCGCGACCACTCCGAAGATGAGAGCGTCGGAGAGCGGCGCCTCGCCGCGACGGAGCTCGGAGACGCCGTCCATCGCCTGCTCGAGCTCGTACCGCTCGAGCAACCGGTTTCGCCGCCGCGTCAGGATCTCGAGACGACCGTTCGAGGCTGGTATCAAGACGTCACCGATGCGGAGCTCGACCGCATCTCGGACATGGTCGACGCCTACTGCGCATCGGATCTCGCGAGCCGCCTCTCTCTCCTGCCAGGTGCTCGTCCGGAGCGCCCATTTGCCTTCGAGCACGACGGTGTCCTCGTACACGGACGGCTCGATGTGCTGTGGCGCGACGGTGAGAAGGCTCTTGTTGTCGACTACAAGTCGAATGCGCTGGAAGGCACGGATCCGGCATCCGTAGTCGAAGCTGAGTACCGTCTGCAGCGGCTCGTGTATGCGCTCGCGTGTCTTCGAGACGGCGCCTCCGAGGCCGAGGTCGCATACCAGTTCCTCGAGCGACCGGACGACATCGTCGCCGCAACGTTCTCGGCACGAGACACCCGAGAGCTCGAAGCGGAGCTGTCTGCAGCGATTGCGCGCATCCGGGCGGGCGTCTTCAAGCCCACACCGAGCGAGTTCGGCTGCGCCGACTGCCCCGCTCTCGATCTCCTGTGTGCCGGGCTGCGTCTTCGGAACCAGGATTCTTCCTTCGACACACGATGATGTCCGCCGCCCGTGGCACGTAGCTACGTCAGAGAAGCGCGCCGCCGTGGCCTGGGGAGGAGGCGCGAGCGAATCGGCTCGATCATCGAGCGGCTCGCTACAGAGCACGCGGATGCGGAAATCGCGCTCCGTTTCCGCTCGGATCTCGAGCTCCTGGTCTCGGTGATGCTGTCGGCCCAGACGACCGACGTCAACGTGAACCGCGTCACGCCGGCTCTGTTCGAGAAGTACCACTCCGCCGAGGACTACCTGGCCGTGCCGGTCGACGAGCTCGAGCGCGACATCTACGCAACGGGCTTCTTCCGCCAGAAGGCGAAGGCGATCCGAGGGACGATGCGCATGCTGATCGAGGAGTTCGACGGACAGGTTCCGGGGCGGCTCGAGGATCTCGTCAAGCTCCCGGGCGTTGCGCGCAAGACCGCGAACGTCGTTGCCGCCGAGCTCGGCCATGCGCAAGGCGTTGTTGTCGACACTCACGTGCGGCGGCTCTCGCAGCGTCTCGGGCTGACTCGCAACCACGATCCGGTGAAGATCGAGCGCGATCTCCAGAGGATCGTGTCTCGCGCCGACTGGGCCCGCTTCCCGCATCTTCTGATCTGGCACGGTCGACGGGTCTGTGACGCACGACGACCGCGCTGTGAAGAGTGCGTCCTCGAGGATCTGTGTCCGGCGTCGAGGCTGCGTTAGATCCAGCGACGCCAGCGGAACAGAGCAAGTTGCACGGCGGTTGACGCCAGGATGAGAGCGGTCGAGACGCCGAGCGTCCAGAAGCCCTGCCCGAATTCCCCCGAGAAGTTCTGCCCGTAGAAGCCGACGATGAGCGACGGCACGAGAACGAGTGATGCGATGACCGTCAACTTCTTCCCGACCTCATTCTGGTTCTCTGCGATCTTGGACTGGAGGTGGTCGCGGACCCCCGAGAGCAGGTCGCGAGCGACATCGAGTTCCTCGGTAACACGAACGAGCGTGTCGTAGGTGTCTCCGAAGAGCCGCTCGACCTCCGCGGGGAAGAGGGCGTGGTCGCCAACGTCGACGCGGCCGTCGAGCACACGGCGCAGGGCGCCTCGTGTTGCCGACACCGTCCGGCGGCGGTGGAGCAGCTCGTGGCGCAGCTCCGAAAGGCGGAGTCGGACCACGCTGGGTCGCAGCTCGTCGATCCGGTCTTCGAGCGCGTCGATCTCGGCGAAGATCGCATCGAGCAGGTCGAGGTAGGTATCCGCTACATCGTCGACCAGCCGATGGATCAGGACGCCGACCGTTGCGTCGGTCGCGGCAGCCTCCAGTACCGAGGTGTCGTAGGCGGGGCCTCGGGGCGGGGTCTTGCGCACCGTCACGAGACGCTGCGGCGTTGCCACGACGAAGATCTCTTGATGCAAGATTTCGTGCTCGTCGGCGAGCGGCAGCATGGCCACGAGGACGCCGAACACATATGAGCCGTGACCTACGAGCAGTGGCCGAGGGTCGCGATCGCGGCTCGGAGCCGCGAGCGCCTCGACGACGTCGGGATCGACGTGCACGGGAAGCGCGGCCAGCACCTCTTCACGGGTCGGATCGACCATGTCGAGCCAGGCGGCGACCATCGCTCGCGAGGGTAACGCGGGCTGCGGTCGGAGCTCTACACCGAGGCCGCGGTGACTTCGCGCTCGTGCCGTTGCTCTTCGAGGTAACGCTGTACGTCGAGCGCGGCCATCGTCCCCGAGCCCGCCGCAGTGACTGCCTGCCGGTACGTGTGATCCTGAACGTCACCTGCGGCGAAGACACCGGTGATGTTCGTCCGCGTCGAGCGAGGCTCGGTCACGAGGTAGCCCTGCTCGTCGTGGTCGAGCCAATCGAGGAAGAGAGCAGTGGTCGGATCGTGTCCAATCGCGACGAAGATGCCGTCGGCCTCGATCTCGCGTGCATCGCCGGTGACGGTGTCGCGAAGCCTGAGACCCGTGACGTGGCCCGCAGCCTCGCCGAGGACCTCCTCGACGACGGCGTTCAGGACGAACTCGATCTTCTCGTTCGCGCGCGCCCGGTCGACCATGATCGGCGACGCGCGGAACTCGTCTCGGCGGTGCACGATCACGACCCTTCGCGCGAAGCGCGCGAGGAACGTCGCCTCCTCCATCGCAGAGTCGCCGCCGCCCGCCACCACGACGACCTTGTCGCGGAAGAAGGCTCCGTCGCACGTCGCACAGTAGGAGACGCCTCGGCCCTGGAGCGTTTGCTCCGAGCTCAGTCCGAGCTGTCTTGCGCTCGCCCCGGTCGCGACGATGACGGCCTCGGCGCGATACTCGTCGCTTCCGACGTGCACTCGGAACGGTCTCTCCGAGAAGTCCACGCTCGTGACGTCGTCGGTGACGAACTCCGCTCCGAAGCGCTCAGCCTGGCGGCGGAAGTCCGACATCATTGCTGGCCCGAGGACGCCGTCTGCGTACCCCGGGTAGTTCTCGACGTCGCTTGTGATCATCAGCTGGCCGCCCCAGTTGAACCCCTCGATGACGAGCGGATTCAGGTTGGCACGAGCCGTGTAAAGGGCTGCCGTGTACCCCGCAGGGCCACCACCGATGATGATCACGTCGCGGACTTGGCTCACGAGCTGCTCCTGTTTCGTACGTTAGCCCCGCATGGCGGGGCACGTCGTTAGAAACGCTCGGAGACGGTCGGCTGTTCCCATCGGGCGTTAGGCAGCGTCGGCGTCGCCTGCGAGGATTGCGAGCGGCGCCCGCTCGACAAGCTCGGGGGCCGTGAGAGGCCGCGCCGTGCGATCGACCGGGGCCGGCATCTCGAGCTCGCCGCCGATGCCGTGTTCCTCGAGCTTGCGCGCCGTGACGAGAACACGCGTCTCTAGTGACCCAACCGCCTCGTTGTAGGCGGTCACCGTGCCGTTGAGGCTACGCCCGAGCTTTCCGAGGTGGTCACCGACCTTTCCGATGCGCTCGTAGAGCTCGCGTCCAAGAGCATGCACAGCCCTTGCGCTCTCGGCGACCGTCTCTTGCTGCCAGGTCGCAGCGACCGTACGCAGGAGCGCGACGAGCGTGCTCGGCGAGGCGAGGATGACGTTCGCGCGCCAGGCATCTTCGGCCAGCGCGGCGTCGTGCTCATGCGCTGCCCGGAGGTACGACTCGTCAGGGAGGAACATGACGACGAAGTCGGGCGACGGCTCGAACTGCCGCCAGTACTGCTTCGCGGCAAGCTTCGTGACGTGGTCTCGCACCTGGCGCGCGTGGTCGGCAAAGTGTTTCGTTCGCATTTCGTCGTCGGCGGTCTCGAAGGCTTCGAGGTATGCGGCGAGCGGCGCCTTGGCGTCGACAACCACGTGCTTCCCCCCGGGAATGCGAACGACGAGATCGGGCCGCAGCGTGCGCTCGTCGTCGGACGTCGTCGCCTGACGGACGTAGTCGCAGTGCTCGACCATCCCCGCCTGCTCGACGACGTTGCGCAGCTGTACCTCTCCCCAACGCCCGCGGACATGGGGAGCGCGCAACGCGTTCGCGAGATTGCCGGTCCGCTCCGACAGCGTCGTCACCTGCGTTCGCAAGGCGCCGTACGCCTCTTGACGGATCCGTTCGACGCCTTGGAGCTGCTGGTCCATCCGCTCGAGCGAGTCTTTGAGCGGTCGAACGTAGCCCGAGAGCCGAGCGTCGGCGAGTTCGAGGAAGCGCGCGCTGTTCGCATCGAGTGCCTCCGACGACAGCGTTTTGATCGCCGCGGCGAGCCGTTCGTCCACGACGGCTCTCTCCGCGGCGAGCTCCGCCTCGGCTCCGGCCAGGGCGCGCTCGAGTGCGATCACTTCGTCGGTACGCCGTCTGCGTTCGATCAAAGCGGGGCGCACGGCGAAATAGGCGCCAAGAGCGCCAAGGAGGAGGCCGGTGACGAGCGCGAGGATCACCATCTGGTCGATGAACGGTAATCAGGCCAACGGACGGCACTGCGTACGCGCGACTGGGCCCAACGGAGCTGCTGCTACATTCGCCCGCGGCATGGCAGACAAGCCACGTGTAAAGGCCCCGAAGCAGCGCGCGACCCCCAGTTCCGACGATTCCGACCGTCCGAGGAGGCTCCTGCTCATCGGTGGTCTGCTGGCGGCACTCGTCGTGGCAGCCGTCCTTTTCGCGGCGTTCGGTCGTGGAGGAAGTGGGCCGGACGAGGTGGCGGTGCGTGCCGATCTCGAGGCTGCCGGCTGCACGCTGAAGACCGTCAAGGCCTTATCCGGCGACCACTCGGTCAGCCCGGGCGGGGTCTCGGATAAGTGGAACACCGACCCTCCGACGAACGGGCCGCACTACGGCGAAGCTGCGATCTTTGGCATCTACAAAGAGGAACTCGAGCCGGCTCGCGTCGTGCACGACCTCGAGCACGGTGGAATCTTCATCCTCTACGGGGACGAGGTGCCCGACTCGGCCGTCCAGCAGCTCGAGGCGTTCTACGACGATCACAAGACGGGCACGATCATGGCCCCGCTGGCGCGACTCGGGGACGAGTTCGCGCTCGGCGCCTGGGTTGCTGTGGGAGGGGACGACAAAGCCCATCTCGCGAAGTGCAAGAGCTTCAGTAAAGGGGCGGTCTCGTCGTTCTTCGGGGCGTTCCAATTCCTCGGCCCCGAGCGCTACGACCCGAGCGACCTGCAGCCCGGGGCATAGGCGTACACTCGTCGCGCCGGGGTGGCGGAACGGGTGAGACGCGCCTGCCTTAAAAGCAGGTGTCCCTTGCGGGACGTGTGGGTTCGACTCCCACCCCCGGCATAGCGGAAACCTCTTCCGAAGCGGGCAGCGTCCTCTCGTACGACAGCCGCGTGCTTGGCAAGGCAAGTAGTGTCGTCACATCAATCGAGGAGGAGTTGTGGCAGTCGCACGAGTCATCGAGACGCGAATAACGCCCGGAGAGTACGACCAGATGAGGAAAGTTCTGGGGATCACCGACACCCCGCCGCCCGGAGGAGCCTTTCACGTAGCCGCCGTCGGCGAAGACGGCAACCTCCGGATTGTTGAGGTCTGGGACTCCCGCGAGCAGGCCGAGGCGTGGAGCGAGAAGGTCGCCACCGCCCGCGAGGCAGCAGGCTTCGGAGGAAATCCACCGTTGATCGAATATCTCGAGGTTCACAGCATCGTTCAGCGCTAGGTGAGCTGGCGCGGGCGGCGTGGGCTGCTCGCGCCAAACCTCCTCGCTCGTGTGGCCTCGCGCTGGACGATTCATAACGCCTCGCTACACTCCGCCGGCCGTGGCGAGCCCACCGGAAGCGCTTGCCCATGCCCAGCTCGAGTGGGATACGCCCCTGTACCGCATGGCGGTCGCGCAGTTCGACCAGGCCGTCCCCGTGGCAGGTATCGCGGAGGACACCGCCGAGCGGCTGCGTTACCCGGAGCGCTCCACGATCGTCAGCATCCCCGTACGCATGGACAGCGGGCGGCGTGTGGTCTTCCCCGGCTACCGCGTCCAGCACTCGAGCATCACGGGACCGACGAAGGGCGGCATCCGCTACGACGCGGACGTGACTCTCGGCGAGTGTGCGGCGCTCGCGATGTGGATGACGTGGAAGTGCTCGCTCTTGCGACTCCCGTACGGAGGTGCCAAAGGCGGCGTGCGCTGCGATCCGCATGGCATGTCGCCCGGTGAGCTCGAGCGCCTGACTCGCCGTTTCACGTCCGAGCTTCTCCCGATCATCGGTCCCCAGGAGGACATCGCTGCTCCCGACATGGCGACGAACGAGCAGACGATGGCGTGGATGATGGACACCTACTCGATGCAGCGGGGCTACGCGGTGCCGGAGATCGTCACCGGGAAGCCGATCTCGATCGGCGGCTCGGTCTTTCGGCACGAGGCCACGGGCGCGGGTGTGGTCATGGTCGTCAGCCGCGCGTGCGATCGATTGGGTTGGGCACTCGCCGAGCAGCGCTGCGTCGTTCAAGGCTTCGGCAACGTGGGCGGCATCGCCTCGCTCGAGCTCCACGCGCGAGGCGCGTCCGTCACGGCTGTCTCGGACGTGTCGGGCGGGCGGCACTCCCCGGACGGCCTCGATGTTCCCTCGTTGTTCGAATACGCCCGCGAGCACGGGTCCCTCGAGAACTGTGACGCAGGGGAGCGGATCTCGAATGACGAGTTGCTCGAGCTGGAGTGCGACATCCTCGTTCTCGCAGCGCGTGAGGATCAGATCAACGCGGAGAATGCGCCGCACATTCAGGCCCGCATGATCGTGGAGGGTGCCAACGGGCCGACCTCGCTCGAGGCCGACGCCGTACTTTGGGAGCGCGGCATTCCGGTCCTACCGGACATCCTCACGAACGCCGGGGGTGTGACCGTCTCCTACTTCGAGTGGGTGCAGGACCTGGGCCGGCTCTTCTGGACGCGCGACGAGATTCGCGCCAAGCTCGAGGCGAAGCTCTCCGACGCCTTCGATCGCGTGTGGGATCTCGCCGAGGAGCGGAACGTCACGCTCCGGATGGGCGCGCTCGTCGCCGGAATCCGCGAGGTCTCGGAAGCCCTCGAGGCACGGGGGATCTTTCCATGAGCAACGCTCGCCTCTGGACGTCGTTCCTGGGGAAACCTCCCGGTTCCCCCACGCCCCCTCCACTGGTCCGCTGCGCGGACAAGGAGCTCCGCGCCTTCCCCACGCCCGTCCCCGCTCATGGGCTGGAGACCAGCCCATGAGTGTCGTTCGCGACGCAATGGTGTCGCATCCTGGCCAGCTACCGGCGGACGCGTCGGCGCAGGCGGCGGGTGAGCTCCTCCAGAGACCGGAAGTGCGGGCGGTCTTCGTCACTGACGCCGAACGACTGATTGGCGTGGTTACGAGGAAGACGCTCGTGCGAGAGGTCGTGGCCGTTGGTCTCGACCCGACGGCGACGTCGCTCCGGGACATCGCGGAACCTCCACACCACACGATCGGGCCAGACGTCCCTCTCGACGACGCATTCCGCTTCCTGGAAGCGGAAGACGCCGAGCGCGTTCCCGTCGTGGACGAGCACCACCGCCTCGTCGGAGTCCTTTCTCGAAGCGTTCTCCAGCGCCGGCTCGCGGAGGACGAGGAAACAGACGACGACGAAGAGCCGCTCCCACCGGCCGCGTAGAAGCCGGGCATGCCCGGGTCCCTCCTAGCAGCAGGTGTAGGCGCCCGGGGGCGCGAGGCCCTCTGCGGTCTCGGGTAGCTCGGCGGCGGCGTACGCGGCACCATGAAGGATGTCCCGCTCCGACGCCTCGATCTCGTCGAGGTCGTATGTCTCCATGATCTCGCGCAGGACGACGAGCCCGGCGATGATCACCGCAGCGCGACCAGGCTCCAGCCCCGGGACGAGGAGACGCTCCTCCAGTGTCATGCCGGCAAGTCGCGCGAGCTGCTCGTCGACCGCGGTTCGCGAGACTCGGTGACCGTGCGTTCGCTCGGGGTCGTATGCAGGGAGCCCGAGGTCGAGCGTCGCAAGCGTTGTGACCGTGCCTGCCACGCCGATCGCTCTCGGGGCGACGAGGGTGGGGAGGAGGGCCCGCACGTACGCAGCAGCCGCGGCCAGCTCGGGTGGCGTCGGCGGGTTCGATTCGAGAAACCGCTCCGTGACTCGAACGCAGCCGACATCGATGCTCGTCGAGCTCACGACGACGCCACTCGAGCACAGTACGAGCTCGGTGGAACCGCCGCCGATGTCTACGAGGAGCGTGCCTTCGAGGGCGGGTCTGCCGGCCGAGACTCCGCGCGCCATCAGCGACGCTTCGGCCGCTCCGTCGAGCAGTTGCGTCGTGAAGCCGTAGCTCCACTCGATCTCGCCGAGGAACGCCTCACCGTTCTCCGCGTCGCGCACCGCACTCGTGGCAATTGCGAGCGTCTGCGTAACCCCGAGTAACTCGATCTCTCTCCGATAGTCCGAGAGGCAGTTGCGCACGCGGGCGATCGGAAGCGGGAGCAGCTGGCGGCGGCCGTCGACGCCCTCGCCGAGTCTCGTGATGGTGAGTCGCCTGACCACCTCCGTGAGTTGATCCCCTTCGACGTCCGCGACGAGCAGTCGGGTCGAGTTCGTCCCCAGGTCGACCGCTGCGACGCGAATCATCGAAGAGGTACGAGTACGCGCAGCCAGCGTGTGCGTCGCTGCGCAGCCTCGAGCGAGCCGAGGAGTACGTCGAGGCGAGCTCGCGAGACCCGAAGCCGCGCGACGGCCGCATCGAGGTCCTGGCTCGAGCTCTCAGCCTCGGCGAGGAGGCGCTCGGTGCGCGCCGCTTGCTCCTCGAAGGTCGCGAGCTCGGTGGATAGCAATCCGCCGGTTCGCTTCGCCTGCCGCCAGAGCCCGACGGCTCGAACGGCGGCGAAGGCGATCGCCACCGACGCGACTGCCAGCCCGACGAGAAATGCGTACAGAATCACGTCGCGGCGATCGTACCAGCGGGCAGTTTGGGATCCAGTAACTGCCATATGGGATCCGAAAGCAGGGGTAATCTGGCGTTGTCGCCATCATAGGGGCGCTTTGGGATCCAATCGGCTACTGTTTCGCACACAATTCGACCGAAGAGGAGAGGCGATGCAAGCGAATGGGAAGAGCGGCGTGGACCGGTGGCACGGGATCGAGCGCCCGTACACCGAGGCGGACGTGGAGCGTTTGCGCGGGCGGTTTCGGGTCGAGCACACGGTCGCCCGACTGGGTGCAGAGCGCCTGTGGAGGCTTCTCGACTACGAGCCGTACGTTGCCGCGCTCGGAGCGCTGACGGGCGCTCAGGCGGTGCAGATGGTGAAGGCCGGGCTGAATGCGATCTATCTGTCGGGCTGGCAGGTCGCCGCCGACGGAAACCTTGCCGCCCATACGTACCCCGACCAAAGCCTGTATCCGGTGAACAGCGCGCCTGCGCTCGTCAATCGCATCAACAATGCGTTGCTCCGAGCCGACCAGATCGATTCCTCTGAGGGGAAGAACGGGACGTACTGGCTCGCGCCCATCGTCGCCGACGCCGAGGCCGGCTTCGGTGGGCCGCTGAACGCATACGAGCTTACGAAGGCGTTCATCGAGGCGGGAGCTGCGGGCGTGCACTTCGAGGATCAGCTCTCGTCGGAGAAGAAGTGCGGCCATCTTGGCGGAAAGGTGCTCATCCCGACCTCCCAGTTCATCCGGACCCTGATCTCGGCGCGACTGGCGGCGGACGTGCTCGACGTCCCGACCGTGCTCGTCGCGCGGACGGACGCCCTCTCCGCCACGTTGCTCACGAGTGACGTGGACGAGCGGGATCGCGAGTTCCTCACGGGCGAACGGACTCCCGAGGGGTTCTTCCGAGTGAAGCCAGGCATCGAGGCGCCGATCGCGCGCGCGCTCGCCTACGCGCCGTACGCCGATCTCCTCTGGTGCGAGACGTCGACGCCCGACCTCGAGGAGGCAGAGGCGTTCGCGCAGGCCGTTCATGCCCGCTACCCGGGCAAGCTCCTCGCGTACAACTGCTCGCCGTCGTTCAACTGGAGGCGTCACCTCGACGAGCCGACGATCGCTTCGTTCCAGAAGGAGCTCGGGCGAATGGGCTACCGGTTCCAGTTCGTGACGCTGGCCGGGTTCCACGCAGTCTGCGCCTCGATGTTCGATCTCGCGGCGGGATACTCTCAGGAAGGGATGAGCGCGTACGTGAAGCTCCAGGAGCACGAGTTCGCGCTCGAGGAGCAGGGGTACACGGCCACCCGGCATCAGCGCGAGGTGGGTGCCGGGTACTTCGACGCCGTTCTCGAGGCGATCACCGGCGGCGAGAGCTCGACGCTCGCGCTCAAGGGCTCCACCGAGGAAGCGCAGTTCGGGGCCGCGCACAGCGCGTGAGCACGGGCGCGGCAACCGTGTCGATATTGGCGCCGGACGACGCGGGCGTTCTCATTCCGGAGGCGCTCGATCTCGTCGTCGCTTTGCAACGGGAGTTCGGGGTCCGGCGAGAACAGCTGCTTCTGGCGCGGATGGAACGCCAGGAGCGGATCTCCGCCGGCGAGTTCCCCGACTTCCTCGAATCGACGCGCGCGGTGCGCGAGGGGGACTGGCGCGTCGCACCGGTGCCGGCTGACCTCCAGGATCGGCGCGTCGAGATCACCGGACCCGCCGGCGATCGGAAGATGGTGATCAACGCCCTCAACTCCGGTGCGAGGATCTACATGTCCGACTTCGAGGACGCGAACTCCCCCACGTGGGCGAACGTCATCGGCGGCCAGCAGAACCTCACGGACGCGATCGAGCGGACGATCTCGCTCGTGACGCCCGAGCGGCGGTACATGCTGAACGACGAGGTTGCCGTGCTCCTCGTGCGCCCGCGCGGTTGGCATCTCCTCGAGCAGAACGTCGAGATCGACGGCAGTCCGGTGTCGGCGAGCCTCTTCGATTTCGGCGTCTACTTCCAGCGGAACGTGGAGCGGCTTCTTGCTCGCGGCACAGGCCCGTACTTCTATCTCCCCAAGCTCGAGAGTTACCTCGAGGCGCGGCTTTGGAACGACGTCTTCTGCTTCGCCCAGGACTCGCTGGGCGTATCGCGGGGCACCATCAAGGCGACCGTTCTCATCGAGACGATCCTCGCGGCGTTCGAGATGGAGGAGATCCTGTACGAGCTCCGCGAGCACTCGGCCGGCCTCAACGCGGGGCGCTGGGACTACATCTTCTCGGTCATCAAGAAGTTCCACGATCGCGATGACTTCGTCCTGCCCGATCGCATCCAGGTGACGATGACGGTGCCGTTCATGCGTGCGTACACGGAGCTGCTCGTGCGCACGTGCCATAGGCGCGGGGCGCACGCGATCGGCGGCATGGCGGCGTTCATCCCGAGCCGGCGCGATGCCGAGGTGAACGAGATCGCGCTCGCGCGCGTCACGGAGGACAAGCAGCGCGAGTCGGCCGACGGCTTCGACGGCACCTGGGTTGCGCATCCCGATCTCGTTCCGACGGCGAAGGCGCAGTTCGACGCGGCGCTCGGCGACCGCCCGAATCAGCTCGAGCGGTTGCGCGAGGACGTCTCGGTCGAGGCGGCCGACCTTCTCGATGTCGCGGCAACACCAGGCGTGATCACCGATGCGGGCGTGCGCGCGAACGTCTCCGTCGGGATTCGCTACATCGCGGCCTGGCTGTCCGGAGTCGGTGCGGCCGCGATCGACAACCTGATGGAGGATGCGGCGACCGCGGAGATCTCCCGCTCGCAGGTTTGGCAGTGGGTTCACCACGGCCGCGTTGCGCGCGCGGACGTCGAGCGGACGATCGCGGACGTCGCCGGAGAACTGCCTGCCGATCCGGTCTACGGCGAGGCGCGGGCGCTCTTCGAGCAGCTCGCCCTCGCGGAGGAGTTCACGGAATTCCTCACGCTCCCCGCCTACGAACGCCTTCTGGAGTTGACGTAGATGTCTGACGGCACCAAAGCGGACGACATCGCACTCGCACTCGAGGAGGCGATCGTCTCGGGTGAGATTCCGCCCGGAAGCGTGCTTCGGCAGGAGCACCTGTCCGAGCAGTTCCGGGTGTCGAGGACGCCGGTGCGCGAAGCTCTTCGACGGCTCGCAGCGCTCGGCCTCGTGAGCTTCGAGCCCAACCGCGGAGTGCGTGTGCGCATGCTCTCACAGGACGAGCTGCGCGAGGCCTTCCTGGTTCGCGCCGAGCTCGAGAGCCTCGCCACACAGATCGCAACCCCGAAGATGTCTGCCGCCGACCTCGTGGCGCTCGAGGACGCGGAGCGCCGGTTCAGCCGTGCGACCCGCGAGCTGGTCGAGATGAGTCATGCGGGTCGACAGGACATCTCCCTCGCGCGGCGATGGCTGCTCGCAAACCACGCCTTCCACGACGTGATCTACGCAGCCGCCGAAGTCCCGCTCATCGAGCGCATGGCGAAGGCCGCGCGGCGAACGTTTCTCATGAAGCCCGTCTGGGCGATGGGCGCCGACCTCGACGAGCTGTACCTGAAGAACGACCGACAGCACCGCGCTATTCGTGAAGCGATCACTGCTCGGAGTCCCGACGGCGCGCGGGTTCTTGCCCGGGAGCACGTTCTCTCCTCTGGGCGGTTGCTCGAAGCGATTCTGGGCAAGGTCTCCGCCCAGGCGCGCGAGACCTCGACCGTCCTCAGCTGAGGCGATCCTCTCCGGCGAGAAGAACTCGCTCGATCTCGAGCCCGTCCGTCAGGACGACGACATCGGCCGGGAGGCCGACCGCGAGCCGGCCGGCGGTGGGATCCGCGATGATGCGCGCCGGGATCTCGGTTGCGACGAGAACCGCCTCCTCGAACGACGCGCCGAGCGCGTGGAGGCGCCGGACAGCCTCGATCATCGGGGCGGTGCCGCCGGCGAGGACGCCGTCGGGCGTGCGTCCGTCCGGGGCTGTCGTGAAGTCCGTCACCAGCGCAAGTCGCCCTCGTGCTGCGCGCCAGGCGAGTGCGGCGGTCTCTGGCGCCACGTGGATTCCGTCCAGGATGACCTGCACTATGACGTCCTCTCGGACGAGTGCTGCGCCCACGATTCCGGGATCGCGGTGGTGAAACGGGCGCATGGCGTTGAAGAGATGTGTCACCGTATGGACGCCGAGATCGAATCCGGCGTTCGCTTCCTCGGCGGTCGCGTCGGAGTGGCCGAACGAGACCGTCACCCCTCGCTGGAGCAACGCCTGAATGAGGTCGTGTGCACCGGGAAGCTCGGGCGCGAGCGTCATGAGGCGGACGGGGCCGGCGTCGAGAAGACGGTTGAGCAGCTCTGCATCAGGATCGCGGCGCGCAGTCGCTGGATGAGCGCCGAGCCGCGCAGGGGAGAGGAACGGGCCCTCGAGGTGTGCGCCGAGGAGGCGAGCGCCATCGGGGGCGCCCGGCATCTCGCGAAGCGCGGCGACGAGCTCCTCCT
>JAOUHF010000134.1 GCA_029865325.1 Thermoleophilia bacterium | reverse complement strand
CATCTGGCTCTTCAGATGCTCGACACCACCAGCTTCCTGCACCTCGAGCCACGCCCCGACGGCCACCAGAATCGCTAGGCCGACGCCAACGTAACTCCAGAACGTCGAGTAATCGTCGGTGAGGTTTTTGACGACTGCGAACACGGCGATGAGGACGCCGAGCACGAAGCTCGTCGTGGCGAACGAGAGCGGTATCGGAATATCTACCGCGGCAAGCCTCGCCGCGATCCGCGCGATGAGGACGATCGTCAGGAGCCCCATCACGATGCCGAGGAAGTCGTCCCAGGCGCTGACGCCGGCGCTGCCGCCCCCGAGTGGTCCGAGGTCGAACTCCACCTCCTGCCAGCGCAAGAAGCTGTCAATGATCAACAACACGGCAGCGATGAACATGATCTGGGTCCCACGCCCGAGGGCTTTGAGTCTCTCCATTCGCCTGTCCTTTCGATGGTCGTCTGTGATGTTCAGCACCACTCTTAAGCAACCGCGCTCGACTTGCAAGCCAATCGGCGCACTTTCGTGAGAGACGGCGTCGGGCGCGACTCCTAGACTGGCCCGATGACGAGGATCACCGTCCAGTTCACGTGCACCGAATGCGGCACGACGAGTGGGCGCTGGCTTGGGCGCTGCCCGGGCTGCGCCGCGTTCGGAACGCTCGTCGAGGAGCTCCACGGGTCAGACGTAGGACCGAGCGTGGAGGCGCTCACCCCGATGCGTCTCGGCGAAGTCTCCGCCGACGAGGCCGAGCGCATCCCGACCGGAGTCTTCGAGCTCGACCGGGTGCTGGGAGGCGGTCTCGTGCCGGCCTCGCTCGTCCTCGTCGGAGGGGAGCCGGGGGTTGGGAAGTCGACACTGCTGCTCACAGCACTCGGCGCGATTGCGCGTGGCGGGCGGCGGGCGTTGCTCGTCACGGGTGAGGAGTCGGTCGCTCAGGTCTCGCTGCGCGCGGCCCGGCTCGGTGGCGCAGACACGGTTGAGATCCTCGCCGAAACCGAGCTGGATGCCGTCTGCGCGACCCTCGAAAAGGAGCGTCCGGACGTCTGCGTGATCGACTCGGTGCAGACCCTTCATTCCGCTGCGCTCGGCTCCGCACCCGGATCCGTCGCGCAAGTGAGGGAGGCGGCGGGGCGGCTTCTTCGAGTCGCGAAGGAGGCAGGCGTTGCGACGATTCTGGTCGGGCACGTGACCAAGGACGGGGCCGTCGCCGGTCCGCGTGTGCTCGAGCATCTCGTCGACTGCGTCCTTCAGTTCGAAGGTGACCGCTACCAGGAGCACCGCATCCTCCGCGCGACGAAGAATCGCTTCGGGTCGACCAACGAGCTCGGAGTCTTCGAGATGACGGCGGGGGGTCTCGTCGGTGTTCCGGATCCGTCGCAGCTCTTCGGATCAACTCACCCGGGCGAGATCGGTGCTGCTGTCGGTTGTGTCCTCGAGGGAACTCGACCAATCCTGCTCGAGGTTCAGGCACTCGTCGCGCCCACGGACCTTGCCATGCCGAGACGCGTGGCCACCGGCGTCGAGCCCCGCCGCCTCGCGATGATCGTGGCCGTCCTCGGCCGGCATGCCGGGGTGGCCCTCGCGAGCGCCGACGTCTTCGTCAACGTCGCCGGTGGAGTCAAGATCGAGGAGCCGGGAGCAGATCTCGCGGTCGCACTCGCCATTGCATCGGCGGCACGAGGCGCCTCCGTGCTCGAGGGTCTGGCCGCGTTCGGTGAGATCGGCCTCACGGGACGCCTGCGGGCGGCTTCTCAGGCCGAGCGACGCCTCGACGAGTGCGCGAAGCTCGGTATTGCCGCGGTCGTTGCTCCCGCCGGGACACCCGCTCGAGAGAGTCTTCGCGTTGCCGACGCAGAGACGCTCCGCGAGGCGATCAAGGCAGGTCTCGGGACGCCCGCGGCAGTTCGCGAAGCTGCTGCGTAGGGGCCCCTCACGGTGAAAGAGCCGTTGCGGTTCCGTTAAGACCCGGTGAGAAACCCGCTATGATGTGCGTGGACGCTGGCAGGGAAAGACGCTGCCGGCACTTTTTTCGTGAAGGCGACGCATACCGACATCGGGGAGGCCCTCTTGTTCGACATCGGCGACAAAGTCGTCTATCCGCACCATGGCGCGGGGACAGTTGTGAGCAAGGAAAAGCGCGAGGTTCTGGGGGAGACGCGCGAGTATTTGACCATCCAGATCCTTCACAACGACATGACCGTCAACGTCCCGTGCGAGAACGCTGACCGGGTGGGCCTCCGCACGGTCATCGATCAGCGCACGGTGCAGATGGTGGTAAGGACCCTTTCCGGCGGTTCCACCGAGATGCCGAAGAACTGGAACCGTCGTTTCAAGCACAACCGCGACAAGATGAAGACGGGCAACATCTTCGAGCTCGCGGAAGTCGTGCGAAACCTCGCTGTCCGCAACAACGAAAAGGGCCTTTCGACCGGCGAGAAGCAGATGTTCGTGAAGGCGAAGAAGATCCTCGCCTCCGAGCTCATGTACGCGAAGGACATGGACGAAGACGGGGCCGCGGCCTGGCTCGATGACGTCCTTTCGCGTGCGGGGCAGCCCACGCCGAAGTCGCGAGCGAAGCCGAAGGCCGCAGCCGCGAGTGCGTAGCGGCTCCGGCGGTTCCGGCGTAGCCGGGGCCACCTGGGCACTTGTCGTCGCCGCGGGCACCGGAGAGCGGCTCGGAATCGATCGCCCCAAGGCCTTTGCGGATCTTCGCGGCCGGCCGCTGCTCGCCGAGAGTCTCGATCGGCTCGACCGTTCTCCATGGGTCGATGCGATTGTCGTTGCGGCCGCTCCAGGCTGGGAGGAGCCTTCGATCCTGTTGTCCGAGGAGCTCGCGACGACCAAGGTCGTCTCGTGCGTGACCGGAGGGGCCACACGAGCTGAGTCGGTTCGTGCCGCCCTCGCGGACGTGTCTGAGGAGGCGATCGTCGTGCTCGTGCACGATGCCGCACGACCTCTCGTCGACGACGCCGTGATCGAGAGGGTCTTGAAGCCGCTCGGAGAGGGTTTCGACGGCGCCGTGCCCGCGCTCCCGGTGCCGGACACACTCAAGCGCGTCGAGCTGGGCGTCGTCCTCGAGACGGTCTCTCGAGACGGTCTCTTCGGCGCGCAGACGCCTCAGGCGTTTCTCGCACCCGCTCTTCGGAGCGCCTATTCCGGTGACCTATCGGGCGCGACTGATTGCGCGTCCCTGGTCGAGCGAAGCGGAGGCCGGGTCGCCGTGGTCGAAGGCGATCGCCGCCTGCTGAAGGTGACGACGCCTGAGGATCTCGCGCTCGTCGAGTCGTGGCTCTGAGAGCGGTCTTCTTCGACGTCGGGGAGACGCTCGTCGACGAGGAGCGGTGGTGGCGCGAGCTGGCTGCGCGCTCCGGTCTCGAGCCGCATGTCGTTTGGGCGGCGCTCGGCGTCACAATCGAGCGCCGTGAAGAGCACGAAGCGCTCTGGGGGCACCTCGGGATCGAGCGGCCCGCCGCTTGGAGTGAGCTCGGCTATTCCCTGGACGACCTCTATCCGGACGCGCTCGAGTGCCTGGCGCGTGTGCGTGCGCGCGGGTTTCTCGTCGGGATCGTCGGGAACCAGACAGAGGTGCTCGAGGCATGGGCCCGCGAAGCCGCCCTCCCGGCCGACATCATCTCCTCCTCCGCCAGCCTCGGCGTACGCAAGCCTGACCCACGCTTCTTCGAGCTCGTCGTGGAGCTCGCAGGCTGCGCGCCCGGGGAAGTCGCCTATGTCGGCGATCGCATCGACAACGACGTCCTCCCCGCTGCCGCAGCTGGGCTCGTCGCCGTGCATGTCCGCCGTGGGCCGTGGGGCAGACTCCAGCCGACTCCGCCCGAGGCCGCGCTCGGGCTCGACGATCTCGCGTCGCTTCCTGACGCGCTAGCCTCGCTTCGGTGATGGACATTCGCGTTGGCATCGGCTTCGACGCGCACGCGCTGGAAGCAGGTGTGCCGCTGGTGCTCGGGGGCGTTTCGGTCGACTATCCGCGCGGATTGGCGGGCCACTCGGATGGAGATGTCATCGCTCACGCTTTGATCGACGCGCTCCTCGGGGCCGCGAACCTCGGGGACATCGGCTCGCTGTTCCCGTCGGGCGACGAGCAGTACCGAGGGGCGTCCTCGCTCGATCTCCTCTGGGAGGCGTATCGAGAAGTGCGCGAGAACGGCTGGGAACTGGTCAACGCTGATTGCGTCCTGATTGCGGAGGAGCCACGGATCGGGGACGTGCGCGCCGAGATGTGCGAGCGGCTTGCTGGAGCACTCGGCGTCGCAGATGGGTGCGTGACGGTGCGCGCGACGACGACCGACGGCCTCGGTTTCACCGGTCGTGGAGAGGGGTTAGCGGCTCAGGCAGTCGCGTTGCTCCGACGGGCATGAACGTCGTTCGATACGCGGACCGGTCCTACCTTCTGGAGCGTCGTTACGAAGAGCTCACGAAGCCGACGTTCCCCGAGTACATGAACAGCAACGAGCCGGGCCGTCGCTTCTGGGAACGGCTCTACTCCGATTTTCCGGATTTCCAGGCATCGGAACCCACGTCGAACCGAATGTCTGGGTGCTACACGGCGTCTAGCTGTCCCGCCTACACACGTTGTGAACGCCTGACAGATCTATCCGGCCCTCCTTTGAGGCTGTGGGTCTTCCCGGACTCACGCTCAAAGGAGGGCGCGGATGTCGTTTCACCGTAACGCCAAGC
>JAOUHF010000133.1 GCA_029865325.1 Thermoleophilia bacterium | reverse complement strand
TCACCGACGCTGCGGCGTTCGACGTCTCGAAGCCGCTTCGCGACCTGGTCAAGAACCAGAAGCCCTCGAAGAAGACGCTTCCGCCCGCGACCGGGAAGGACACCGACAGTGAGCCGAGTGTCGAGGTGAGCGCGTGGAGCGCGTTCCTCTCGACGAGCGCGACGCTCTCTGCGGCAATGGCGCCGCAGGCGGCGAAAGCGCAGCAGGCCCTCACGATCCCGGGCACACAGGCCAACTTCGAGGGACTGAGCAATCAGGCCAACTTCGACCTCTTCGGATTCCGCGTCAACCCGCCGGACACCGTCGGTGACGTGGGCCTGAACCACTACGTCGAGATGATCAACCTCGTCTACGGGATCTACTCGAAGACCGGGACGCTCCTCCTCGGGCCAGTGGACACCGGCACCCTCTGGACGGGGTTCCCGATCGAGGACTGCACCGACCCGTCGGGCGATCCGATCGTGCTGTACGACCAGTTCGCGGACCGCTGGATCCTCAGCCAGTTCACGACGCGGTTCACGGCCGATCCGCAGAACGACGTCTTCTATGAGTGCATCGCGATCTCGCAGACCGGCGATCCGACGGGCGCGTACTACCGCTATGCGTTCACGACGGGCAACTTCTTCCCGGACTACCCGAAGCTCGGGGTCTGGAAGGACTCGTACGTGATCACGACGCGCGAGTTCGGCCCGACCGTCGAGTACGGGATCGGCGTCTACGCGCTCGACCGCAACAAGATGATCAACGGCGAGCCTGCGAGGAGCGTCGGCTTCTTCATCGACGGGAACGACGAGGCCCTGCTGCCGCTCGTCGGGGACGGCTTGCTGCCGGCGGACATCGACGGCAAGCAGAAGCCGAAGCAGGCCGCGACGATCCCGCTCGTGGGGACGCAGGACGACGGTGGTGGCTACGGGGCGACGTTCGACGCACTGAACATCTGGGATCTCGACGTTCACTGGAACTCGCGGCCGGATGCGAGCCTCGAATTGGCCGCACAGCTGCCGGTCTCGTCGTTTGACTCGATCTTCCCGTGCGCACCGACGTCCCGCGACTGCCTGCCGCAGCCGGGGATCACGAACCCGGCCCAGTACCTCGACATCCTGTCGTACCGCCAGCGGCCGACGCACCGGCTCGCGTACCGGAACTTCAAGAGCTACGAGGCGATGGTGACGAACCAGTCGGTGGAGGCGGCTCCGGGCGTCGCCGGCGTGCGCTGGTACGAGATCCGCCGTGACGGTTCGGGCGCCTACTCGCTCTACCAGCAGGGGACGTACGCCCCCGGCGACGGCGTGCACCGCTGGATGGGCTCGATCGCCCAGGACAAGCAGGGCAACATGGGCCTCGGCTACAGCGTCGTCAACGGCGTGGACGTGTACCCGGGGATCCGCTACACGGGCCGGCTCGCCGGCGACACGCTCGGGCAGATGACGCTCGGCGAAGGGACGATCATCGACGGCTCGGGCGTGCAGACGACCACGAACTCCCGCTGGGGCGACTACACGTCGATGAACGTCGACCCGGTCGACGACTGCACCTTCTGGTACGCCAACGAGTACTACGAGGTCTCGGGCTTCCCGGTCGACCCCAACGCGCCGACCACAGCGCCGTGGCAGACGAGGATCGCCTCCTTCAAGCTGCCGGGCTGTAAGTAGCAGAGGCATAGGGGCGGCGCGGGAAGCTCCCGCGCCGCCCCGGCGCCTCATGGGCTCGTCGAAGGTGCTCCTGGTTCGCGTCCCCGACGGGCCCCCCTCGGGCATCACGTCCGCGAGGCGACGCTACTGCCGTTCTGCGCGTTCCCTGGCCGTTAGGCTGCGACGGACAGCGCCATGGCTCACACGATTCGCCGCGTCGAGTACTACTACGCCAACGTCCGGGACGAGCTTGGCGCGGCGTACCGCGTCCTCGAGCAGCTCGCAGACCTCGGTGTCGATCTGCTCGCGTTCACGGCTGTTCCGAGCGGAGCGAGCCTGGCGCAGTTCGCGCTCTTCCCCCAGGATCCCAACAAGCTGCTTGCGGAGGCGCGTGCGGCACAGCTCCCGCTCGACGGCCCCTATCACGCACTTCTCGTGCAGGGTGACGACGAGCTCGGGGCGCTCGCGAGCGTCCACGAGGATCTCTTCGGAGCGGGTATCGACATCTACGCCTCGGCGGGCGTTACCGACGGCCGCGGAGCGTTCGGCTACGTCGTGTACGTCCGCGAGGATCAGTTCGAGCAAGCGGCCGCGGCGCTCGGGCTCTAGCGACCGCCGGCGCCGCCTCCAGGCGCAGTCACCTCATCTCGAGTCGAGCTCTCATCCTGCGAGAAGCTGCGACCGATATGCGTTCAATGGAAGTTGCTCCTCTCCCGTTCGGGCAGTCGGCCACCGACTTCGAGCTTGCATCGAAAAAGGCGCTCGCGTACCTGCATGACAACCTCGGCATGGGCCTGTGGATGGTGACCCGAGTCGTCGGCGACGACTGGATCGTGCTGACGAGCGAGGACCACGGCTACGACGTCTCCCCGGGAGACGTCTTCGCGTGGAGCGACTCCTTCTGCTCGCGCATGGTTCGGGGTCTCGGTCCTCGCGTCGCGCCCGTCTCCGAGGACGTGCCCGCCTATCGTGATGCGCCGATCGGGCGCCAGGTCCCCATCGGCGCCTACGTCGGGGTCCCACTCCTGGCGTCGGACGGCGAGCTCTTCGGAACGCTGTGCGCCATCGATCCGCTGCCGCAGCAGGGCCTCGAGCCCGACGCACTCCCGCTGGCGGAGCTTCTCGGCGATTTCCTGAGCGGGATCCTGGCGCTGGAGCTGAGGGTGGCCGAGACCGAGCGCGTCGCCGAGCGGGCGCTGCGGGAGCTCACGATCGACGAGCTCACGGGGCTGTTCAACCGTCGCGGCTGGGAAGGTCTCCTCGCGGCTGAGGAAGATCGCTGCCGTCGTCACGGGAGCCCGGCCGCAGTCGTCCTGATCGACGTCGACGGCCTGAAGGCCGTGAACGACTCGGGCGGACACACGGCCGGCGACGACCTCCTTCGCCGCTGCGCAGAGGCGATGACGACTGCAGTGCGCGGTCACGACGTCGCTGCGCGGCTCGGCGGCGACGAGTTCGCCGTCCTGGCTGTCGAGTGTGACGAAGCGGGCGGCGCCGAGCTCGCGGCGCGACTTGCCGACGCATTCGGCTCGGCCGAGATCGCCGCCTCGATCGGACTTGCGGTCAGGAAGCCTGCGAGCGGCCTGCCGGGTGCGGTTCTCGAAGCCGACGCGTGCATGTACGAGGCCAAGCGCGCCCGGTACGAGGACGCAGCGCAGCGCAGCGCCTGACGCACTCTCGAAGGCTGCGGAGCGCCGCGGTCTCCGACGAAGGTGATGGTCAGCCGGCGCGCTCGCGAACCGTGCGGCCGAGGTCGATCCTTCGCAGGGCGCGAAGGGCTGGCAACTCGGAGAGGAGCGCGACAGCGACGAGGCAGAGTCCTGCAAGCGCCGGCGTCCACGGTTTCAGCTGGAGGTCGAACCGGAAGAGGTCGCTCGAGTAGGCGGCCATGAACTCCCGAGCGACGATCCACGCGACCGGGAGTCCGACGGCGATGCCCGCGAGCGTGAGGAGCACGTTCTCGGCTCGCAGCAGCTGAGCCACCTGCCGATGGCTCACCCCGTTCGCGCGCAGCGTCGTGACCTCGACCGAGCGCTCGGCGACGTTCGCGGACATGGACGTGAACATGATCACGAAGGCGAGTGTCGCCGCGAAGACGAGCATCGTTCCGACGAACGCGTAGAAGAGGCCGAGGTAGCGGTTGAAGAGTCGCTCGAGGCCTCGTGTGTCGGTGACGGCGGCGACGTCCGGCAGCTCCTCGAGCCCGGCGAGGGTGGCCTCCGTGTCGGCTCCCGGCGCGAAGCGCACGAGCACCTGATTCGGATCGAATCCGAGTGTCACGAGTCGCTCGAGCGACGTGTACGCGTACGTGCCGAGCGGCTCGTCGACGAAGCCGGAGACGCGCGACTCGTCGACCTGCCCGCCCGGCAGCCGGAGCGCGATCGGATCCCCGACCCCGAGCTGGAGGAGGTCACGGGAAGCGCGCCCGAGGAGGACGCCGCGCTCGAGCGCGCTCGGGTCGGCGAAGCCGTGCATGGTCGTGCCGGGGCGGAAGCCGCGCAGCGCGGTCGCGTAGCGGTCGTGGGAGGAGACGAGCGTCACGGGAACCTCTGTCGCGGCCTCGGCTGCCGCGACGCCCGTCACGGCCTCGATCCTGCGCAGCGCCCCCGCCGAGACCGGGCCGTCGAGCCGCACGTCGGCGTCCTGCCGGTCGACGTCGCCGAACTGGCGCGACAGCAGCACGCTCGTGGTGTCGAGCATTCCCCAGGCGACGAGTATGAGCGTCAGCGCGAGCACCACGCCGAGCACGGTCGAGAGGCTTCGGCGGCGGCTGCGGGAGATGCTTCGCAGCACGTGCCGGAAGCGCACGGGCAGGCGCCCGAGGGGTGGAACGAACCGCTCGGCGAGTGAAGGTCCGCCGCGTCCCGAGGGGGGTGTGCCGCGCATCGCCTCTGCCGGCTCCACGCGCGAGGCTGCGAGTGCGGGCGCGAGCGCGCCGAGCGCGCCGACCGCGAGCGCGAAGCCGGCGGCCACGGCCGCCGTTCCCGGGTGTGCCTGCGTCACCGCCAGCGGAATCCCGAGCTCGCCGGTGTAGACGCGCGTCATGGCCGAGGCCGCCGCCTCGCCAGCTGCGGCGCCTGCGATGCCGCCGGCGAGGCCGAGCACGAGCCCGTAGGAAAGGTAGTGC
>JAOUHF010000043.1 GCA_029865325.1 Thermoleophilia bacterium | reverse complement strand
CCTCGATGTCGCGGCCGCGTGTAAGCCGCACCGTCGCCGGAATGCGTGCTCGGTCGAGGACAGCTTTGAAGGACTCGATCGCCGGACGCGAGGATCCTTCGTATTTGCCTGTCGGGTTGTAGGGGATGAGGTTGACCTTGAACGACCGCGCGTCCAGAAGAGAGGCAAGCGCGCGCGCATCCGCAGGCGAGTCGTTCACGCCGGCGAGCATGACGTACTCGACGAACACCTTCCTTCGTCGCAGCGCGACGTATCGCCGACACTCGGCGAGGACTTCTGCGAGCGGATAGCGGTCGTTCACCGGCATCAGCTCGGATCGCAGCCGTGTGTTGGCAGCGTGGATCGAGAGCGCGAGCCGGATCGGCACGTCGACGTCGTCGACGAAGCGGCTGAGCCCGGGCATCCAGCCGACGGTCGAGATCGTCGTCCGCCGGTGCGTGATTCCGAGATCGGGGAGACGCCGCGCGGAGGCGAGCACTTCGTCGAAGTTCAGGAACGGCTCGCCCATTCCCATATAGACCGCGTGGTTGATGTGCCCGAGGCGGCGGAAGTGGAGCGCCTGGTCGAGGATCTCGAATGCCGTGAGGTTCCGTCCGAACCGCATTGAGCCGGTCGCGCAGAACGTGCAGGTGAGCGGGCAGCCGGACTGCGCCGAAAGGCACACGGATCGGCGCCCGTCGCGATAGCGCATGAGCACCGCCTCGACCGGATGGCCCTCGTGGGTGCGGAAGAGCACCTTGACGGTTCCGTCCTTGGACTCGCGCTCGGTGACGACTTCGAGGGCGGAGAACGGCACCGCCTCGGCGAGGCTCGCGCGGAGCGCCTTCGGCAGAGTCGTCATCTCCTCGTACGACTGCGCGCCCCGCGCAGACCACTCCCACACCTGGCGCGCGCGGTACGCGGGCTCGCCTCGTTCCGTGAGCGTCCGCTCGAGCAGCGCGAGATCCATGGCCGGACGGTAGCGTGCGCGGCGTGATCGACCTCCGCTCGGACACCGTCACGAAGCCGACGCCCGGCATGCGCAAGGCCATCGCCGAGGCAGAGGTCGGCGACGAGCAGAAGCGCGAGGACCCGACCGTGACGGCGCTGCAAGAGCGTGTCGCGGCGCTGCTCGGCCAGGAGGCGGCGCTCTTCGTACCCACGGCGACCATGGCGAACCAGATTGCGCTGAAGCTCCACGGTCGCCCGGGCGACGTGCTCGTCGCCGAGGAGCACTCGCACGTTCTCGTTTTCGAATACGGAGGCGCTGCCGCACATGCCGGGCTCATGACCCTCGGGCTCGCCGGGACGGCCGGGCGGATCTCGTCAGCGCAGCTGCGAGCCGCGGCCGAGCCGAGCACGAAGGCAGCCGACCAGCGCGTGACGGTCCTTTCCCTCGAGAGCACGCACAACAACGCGGGCGGCCGGGTCTGGCCTATACGCGAGCTCGAGGACGTGATCGAGACTGCCCGTGAGCTCGGGCTCGCGACGCATCTCGACGGCGCGCGCGTCCTCAACGCGGCAACGGCACTCGGGGTCGAGCCCGCCCAGATCGCATCCCGTTTCGACACGGTCTCGCTCTGTCTCTCCAAAGGGCTCGGGTGCCCGCTCGGGGCTCTGGTCGCGGGCTCACACGAGCTGATCGAGCGTGCGTGGCGCGAGAAGCACCTTTTCGGCGGTGCCATGCGCCAGGCAGGGATCGTCGCCGCAGCCGGCGTGTATGCCCTCGACCACCACGTCGACCGGCTCGCTGACGATCACGCGCGGGCCAGGGGGCTCGCCGAGGCGCTCGCCGCTCGAGGTGTGCCCATCGACCTCGATCGGGTCGAGACGAACTTCGTGCAGATCGACCTCGGTCGCATCGGCCTGGAGCGTGACGTCGCGCTCGCCAGCCTGCGAGATGCCGGAGTCGGTCTGTCGGCGACGATCCACCCGACGGTCATCCGCGCGGTCACACATCTCGAGATCACGGATACCGATATCGATCGGGCGACCGAGCTCATATCGTCGACGCTGCTCTTGGGTGCTGCGGCCTAGCGGTCGCCGGCGAGGAAGAACGCGATCACGACAACGCCGTAGCCGGCGAGCAGGAGCGCTCCGCGCGCGCGGCTCGACCGCCCGCCGAAGAGGACGAGCGTGGTGAAGATCACGGAGCCCGCAAGCGTGGCAATCTCGACTGGACGGAAGCTGAGAGACAGAGGATCGATGAGCCACGAGAGCAGGGCAACTGCGGGGATGAGGAAGACCGCGACCTGCGCGGCGGAGGACAGCGCGATCTCGCCGGCAAGAGCGATCTTGCCTCGGAGTGCGACGATCACCGCTCCACCGTGCTCCGCGGCATTGCCGACGATGGCGACGATGACCGCGGCGACGAAGAAGTCGCTCAGGCCGACCTTCTCCGAGAAGACCTGGAGTGACCCGACAAGAATCTCGGCGACGAGTGCCGTAGTGGCTGTCGCGATGCCGAGCGCGATGAGAGCGTCCCGTAGCGACCACCCGCTGATCTCCTCGTCCGACGCGACGTGCATCGCGTGGTGTCGCCGTAGTGAGTGCCACGTGACGGCGATGTAGACGAGAAGAAGTGCAACCGAGATCGCGGCCGAAACGACGGCGAGCGAGTGAGTGTTCGGGTCTCCGTCCCAGCCGGGAATGGAGGGGATGAGAAACAGAGCGGTTGCGAACGCGATCAGCCCGAACGAGAAAAAGCCCGAAAGGCGGTCGAGTGTCCCGCGCCCCCCGGCGACCAGGGCGGCGCCGAGGACGAGCAACAGATTCGACACGACGCTACCCGTGAGCGAGCCGCGGACGACCTCGGTCAGGCCCTCGTTGACCGCGATCAACGCGATGATGAGCTCGGGCGCATTTCCGAACGTCGCGTTGAGGAAGCCTCCGATCCCCGGTCCCGTGTGTTCGGCGGCGTGCTCGGTCGCCTCGCCGATGAGCCACGCCAGCGGGATCAGCGCTAGCGCTGAGAGAACGAACTCGGTCGTCTCGGGGAGGTCGGCGAGGTAGTGGAGCCCGATCGTGATCGGCGCGATGGCCAGCGACGCGAACAGGATCTTCCTCACCACAGCCGCGGAACCGTACCCCGCACCGTCGGCCCGGCGACGTCGCCGCGACCCTCTCGCTGTCGCCACTGCCTGAAAACCGCCTGTTTGTCAAGTCTTGCGGTGAACGCACGTTGAGGAACACAATCGGGTCATGCACAACGCTGCGCCGGCGACGGAACTGCCTCTCCGGGTTCAGGACGAGGTGGCATGCCGTCACTGCGACGTCCACTGCGAGAAGGTCGTCTACCCCGGCTCGTGCATCCGGATGGCCTGTCCGTTCGTGTACGCGTACGAGGCGTGGGGTCACACCTATATGGGTTGCCTGCAGAAGGTGTTCGACGTCGAGATCGACCTCGAGCTCCTCAGATCGGCGGAGTCGACCCGCAGCGGCTTCGGCGCGGTTCGAGCGCGGCGGCCCCCTCTTCCGATGTGCGACGTCGAGGTCGTCGAGACCTACACGAGCCGAGAGGACGAGATCGGCTGCCGCAACCCGGAGTTCCACGAGCTCCCTCGCGAGCGGGCGAACTTCCGCGTGTTCGCTGTCGTCGCTGACTGAGGCTGTTCAGTCGCGCGAAAATCCCTGAAGGCGGCCGCTTCGGGGCCGCGGCGTCTGGGTTCGCGTCAAGCTCAGGTGGTTCGTTGCCAGTGGCGGCGGCCGCGGCGGCGAAGCGTCCGCATCCGTTCGAGGTCCTCGGTGTCACGCCCCTTGTCCTCCCACGTCTCCACGATCGCGGGAAGCGATTGGACCGCGGGGTGGCCCAGGAACGTCGCCAAGCCTTCGCCGATGTGACCCTTGCCGACCAACTCGTGGCGGTCGCGGTTCGAGCCGAGCGCCGTCTTGGAGTCGTTCACATGCAGGACGCGCAGCCGATCGAACCCGATGCGTGCGTCGAGATCGTCGAGCGCTTCAGCGAGCGTAGCGCGATCGGAGACGTCGACGCCCGACGCCCACCAGTGGCACGAGTCGAGGCAGATGCCGAGCCGCGGGTGCCCTTCCGTCGCATCGCAGAGAGCAGCCAGCTCGGCGATCGAGCGGCCGATGGTGCCGCCCGCGCCCGCGGCGTTCTCCATGCACAGCCAGAGCTCGTCCGTCGTCAGCTCGAGGAGCTCGCGCAGCGCGGGCGCCACCACATCGACTGCCTCGTCGAACCCGTAGCCCAGATGTGAGCCCACGTGAAAGACGACCGCGTCGGCACCGAGGTCGTTGGCGGTCTCCATCGTCGCGCGGAGAGCCGTGAGGGAGTTGCTCCGAACGGCGTCGTCGCGACTCGCGAGATTGACGAGGTAGAGCGCATGGCAGGAGACGGCCTTGACGCCGGCCGCTCGCCGCCGCTCGCGAAAGCGTTCGAGCTCCTCGGGCGAATGCGCGGTCGGTCTCCACATCCGCGGGCTCTGGGTGAACACCTGAACGGCGTCGCCGCCGATCTCCTCGACCCGGTCGATCGCCTTCGAGATGCCGCCGGCCGCGGAGACGTGGGCGCCGAAGAGCACGCGACTACGCTACTTGGCGCATGAGCGTCCGCGTCCGCATGGCTCCATCGCCCACCGGCCTGCTTCACATCGGGGGCGTGCGCACGTTCTTGTTCAACTGGCTGTTCGCTCGGGGGCGCAGCGGCGAGTGCCTCTTGCGCATCGAGAACACGGATACGGGCCGCGAGGTCGCCGAGGCAGTCGAGCAGATCGAGCGCTCGCTGCACTGGCTCGGGATCGACTGGGACGGTGAGACGACCTTCCAGCTCGACCGCCTGGAGCGCGCGCAGGAGGAGGCACGCCGGCTCGTGGCCGAGGGATCGGCGTACGAGGACGAGGGCGCGATCCGCATCCGCATGCCCGACGAGGGCGTTACGAGCTGGGACGACGCGATCAAGGGGCGCATCGAGTTCCCGAGCGCGGAGCTCGAGGATCTGGTGCTCGTGCGCTCGGATGGGCGCCCCACGTACAACTTTGCCTCTCCGCTGGAGGACTGGCTCGACGGGATCACGCACGTCATCCGCGGCGACGATCACGTCTCGAACACGCCGAAGCAGCTGCACGTGCTCCGCGCGCTCGGCGCCGAGCCGCCGGTCTATGCACATGTGCCGAGTGTCTTCGGCGAAGACGGCAGGAAGCTCTCGAAGCGCCACGGGGCGATCTCGGTCGACGAGTTCCGCTCGGCGGGTTACGTGCCGGAGGCGCTGATGAACTTCCTCGCGCTGCTCGGCTGGGCACCCGACGGCGAGACGACGATCATGGCGCGGGATGAGCTCGTCGAGCGGTTCACGCTCGAGCGGGTCGGTTCGAGCCCCGCCACCTTCGACTACGCCAAGCTTGATTGGATGAACGGCGTGTATCTGCGAGCTCTGGCCCCGGACGAGTACGCCGAACGGCTGCGCGAGTACGTGCTCGGACAGGGATTTGACTGGCCCGAGGATCGCGTTTCGGCGGCCGCGCCGCTCGTCCAGGAGAAGATCGCGCGACTCGGCGAATTTCCGGCCTTCGCCGGGTTCCTGTTCCAAGACGTCGAGCCCGATCCGGCGCTCCTCGACGCGGGTGTTCTCGGTGCGGCCGAAGAGGCCCTGGGCGAGACTGTGCCGTGGGCGGTAGAGGCGATCGAGGCGACTCTCAAACAACTGTGCGACGAGCTCGGCGAGAAGCCGCGCGCCGTGTACCTCCCGATCCGCGTGGCCGTGACCGGCTCGCGAGTCTCTCCGGGGCTCTACGAGAGCCTCGAGCTCCTCGGCAAGGAGACGTCTCTCGAACGCATCGCGGCTGCCCGGGCGGCTGCGTGAGCGCGTTTCCCGAGCTCGTGGGGGTCGAGCTCGGACCGACGTCTTGGATCGAGGTGACGCAGGAGCGGATCGACGCGTTCGCCGCGGCGACCGACGACCATCAGTGGATCCACACGGACCCGGAGCGAGCCGCAGCCGGGCCCTACGGCACGACGATCGCCCACGGCTTCCTCACGCTCTCTCTGTGCGTGCCCATGCTGTACGAGACGCTTCCGTCGTCCGGCGAGATGGTCGTGAACTACGGCGTCAACAAGGTGCGCTTCCCGGCGCCCGTGCCCGCGGGAAGCCGAGTGCGCGGCCGGTTCCGGGTTATCGGCGTCGACGAGGCTGCGACGGGCACCAGGGTGACGATCGAGGCGATCGTCGAATGCGAGGGTGCCGAGAAACCCGTCTGCGTGGCCGAGCTCGTCGTCCTTGCAGTCTCCTAACAACTCCTGCAAAACAGAACATCTCTGGTACCCTGCGCCGCCGGTGGGACGAGGTCGTACACGATCGATTCGCTTCGGGCTGGCGCTGGCGCTGGTCGCAGCGCTGGCGGGCGTCGTTGTGGCGACGGCGGCGGCGCTGGCGTACGACGACGCCGTGCCGTGCGTCGACACGGAACCTCTCTTCGTGTGTCCTCAAGGAACGATCGAAGCCTCGTACTCGAT
Organism: Thermoleophilia bacterium; assembly: GCA_029865325.1. GTDB lineage: Bacteria > Actinomycetota > Thermoleophilia > Gaiellales > Gaiellaceae > GMQP-bins7. The sequence continues at coordinate 12,909 of JAOUHF010000043.1, read as the reverse complement.
TCAGTTCATAGGTCGTGGCGGGTGCGGTCCCGACCCGCCGAACGAGGGTCTTCCGTACCAGTTCCGCGTCATCAACGGGGGGCTTCCGCCGGGCTTGTCGCTGTCTCAAAGCGGACAGGTCAGCGGTACCCCGTCCCAGGCGGGCATGTACAGATTCTGGGTGGAGCTCTCCGACCAGGATCCGCCATCGCAGAGTTGGTGCCTGCCCAAGAAGGCGGAGCGCGAGTTCTCGATCACGATCAACCCACGTGTCCTCGTCACCACCGAGAGTGCCGGGCCTGGAACAATCGGGTCGCCGTACACGCTCAACCTTACGGCGGTCATGAAGTCCGGTGCGACCTCCACCGCACCGCCCTCGAGCTCGCTCACATGGACGTTGGTCCAGGGTCAGCTACCTGCGGGCTTGACGCTGAACGCGAGCACGGGGGTGGTCTCAGGTACTCCGACGGCTGAGGGCGCGGCTTCATTCGTGGTGCGAGCCGCGCTCGTCGATGGACGAGCCGACACGAAGGGGCTCACGATCACGGTGAGGTCGGCACTTGCGATCTCCCCGCAGAATCCGTTCGTATCGACTCCGGCGGGCGCCTTGACCCGATGGGAGGTTGGGGTGCCGTTCACGTCGAAGCTCGGGGCGTCGGGTGGCAGCGGCACGTACACCTGGTCGCTCGCCGACGGGGCGCTGCCCCTCGGTATGGCTCTCACAGCAGACGGGACGGTCCTCGGAAAGCCGACCGCCTCCGGATTGTCCAGGGCCACGATCCGCCTGGCGGACACTGAGGGCCGCACGGCCGACTACCAGGCCGTCATCGGGGTTGCACCGCGGCTCGCGATCAGAACAGCAAAGCTCCGTCCCGGAAGGGTCGGTCGCGCCTATCGAGCGAAGCTCAGCACCAGTGGCGGGGTGCTTCCGACGAAGTGGAAGGCCACGAAAGGGCGACTCCCGCGCGGAATCCGCCTCGATCGAAAGCTCGGAGTGCTTGCCGGCACCCTTAAGAAGCCCGGTCGCTATCGCGTGACCTTCGAGGCGACGGACGCCTTCAAGGTGAAGTCCAAGAAGACGCTCTTCATATTCGTCCGCGCCAAGTAGAACTGCCGGCGCGCGCGTTACCCGTCCACGATCTCCACGACCCCGATGCCGCGGTCGGCGTGCGGCGAAATGTTCAGGATTGCACTCTCCAGTCGCCGGTAACGTCCCTCTCGATTTCATCCCGAGCTCGAGAGGAGGCTCACTCATTGCTCGCCCAACTGGCCAGCCGATCGCGTCATCATCTCGCTCTGCTCGCGGCTCTCTGCCTGTTCGTGGTCGGCTGAACGGTGGATCGTGCCCCCGGGCGGGGCAGACGTGAAGCTCAGGCGCTCTCTGGCTGTCGGCGGCAGCACGCCTCCCGAACGGGCTGAGAGCAACTCGGGTACCTATCGGCTGAACGTGCGGCAGCATCAATAGCCGCTTTTGTTGCCAGAGCGCATTGCCTCGCCTGATCCGTCGCACCACGCGACGCGGCTCCGCCGAGCATGGATAACTTCCGCTGCTCTCGGACGTACTAGGGGACAGACGTGCGCCGCCTTCCCGACAACGAGTTGATCGCCCTCGCCCGAAAGGGATCCACGGAGGCTGCGGGCGTGCTCTTCGACCGCTACTGGACACTCGCGTGGCGCGCGGGATTTGCCGTAAGCCAGGATCGCTCAGTCGCTGACGAGGCTGCCCAGGAAGCGATGGAGAAGGCTTTTGTTGCGCTCGATCGGTTCGATGAGACGCGCCCGTTCGGACCCTGGCTGAAGCGAATCGCGATCAATCGCGCAATTGATCACCTTCGACGAAATCGGCGGACCGACGCGCATTACGAGGCAGAGACGACGTTTCACGCCTGGGCGGTTGGAGAGTCCGCCGCGGACGACATCCGCCGGTGGGCCGTCGCGGACGCCGTCGCTGCGCTCGGGGCGGGGAAGAGGGTCGTCGTCGTGCTCCACTACTGGCTCGACCTACCGCTCGAGGAGATCGCAGGCGTGCTCGGGCTGCCGGTGGGAACGGTGGCATCGCGGCTCGCACGCGCCAAACGGGAGCTCGAGGCCGCTCTGGAGGAAGAGCGTGTCATCTGAGCTCGAGAGGCTCCTGCGGGAGGGGCGCGAGGTTCTACCCGAGCCGGACGCGGCCGCGACTCGACGTGCGCGGGCGCGGGCGCTCACCGCACTCCGCGGGCGCCCGACGCGGCGGGTGCGCGTCGCAGCGATGGTCACGTCGGCGCTCGTGATTGCAGCGGGCATCGGCGTCGGGATCGGCTCGTTCATCGCTCCGAGCAGCGAGGCGGCCAAGGGGCCGGTTGGGCTCGGATTCCTCCCGGAGCCCGGCTGGTACACGTTCCAGGCTGGAGGCGAGGCGAGCCCGGTGTTTCAGACGATCGCGGTCGCCTCGAACCTCCCGCTCGAGCCGGAAGACGTCGTCGCGGGTGCGGCCGAGCCGTCCGGTCTCCCGTATGCGACGCTCCTCGGTCTGCCCCCGAATGGGGTTGTCGTGGTTGCGAGCTTCACGCGCCGCAGCGAGCCGTCCCCGGAGCTCGATCGTCTGTTTCGCGCGCGGCAGCTTCCGCTTCGCCTGCGCGACGGCACGGCGTACGACAAGTACACGGCGCAGGTTCGCGCGGACGAGCCACTCGGGCAGATCCATCTCCGTGCCGCAGTCAACGGACACGACGTCGATGTCACCGCCTACTTCGGGACGCCGCGCCCCTCCCGGGGCCTCCTTGCGTCCGCGCAGCGCCAACTCGACAGACTCGTCGTCTCCTCCGAGCCGAAGCCCGCGCCGGCGGCGGCAAGGGTCGTCGGGAAGGCTCAGAGCGTCGTCGACAGGACGTACCTCTGTACGACGGGGCTCGTCGGCGGGCTCTACGAGGTCGAGGCGAGAGCGCACGCGGGCGTTCGACCGGGTGGGTCCGCATGGAAGCAGCTCCCCTTCGCAGTCGTCGCCTCGGGAAACTCGGGTGGAAGGGCAAACGATCCCGAACTCCTGGCGAACTCGCTCTCGTGGATCACCGCGGCAAAGCCTTCCAGCACTACGACAATGGACTCTGAGTGGAGGTCATCGCTCGTGCGCAGCTCCGGCACGCTTGCGCTCAATGGAACTGCGTGCAAGAAGAGCAATGTCCGCGTCCCTCTGTCTGCCGCGGGGCTCCGGGGTGGCGCAGCCACACCCAATGGAAAGAAGGTCTCCTGCGAAAGCCCTCGCCGCGTACTCGTACGCGTCCGCGCGACGCTCGAACCGCCAGCGACGTTGACCGCGACGCGGGGTTTCCTGCGAACGCAGGCAACCGTCCGCGCGGCTCGGCTTGCAGTGCGAACGCCGAGCGGGAAGCAGCTGGTCTACGCGAACGTTGCCGACTCCGGGAAGGCGCGCCTCTTCACCGCGCGGAGCTGTGAGGAAGGCTGATGAACGGCGCAGCGACGGTCGTCGGCATGACGCTGCTCGGTGTGGCGGCGTCGCTTCTCGCGTCGCCGATCGGCGCTCAGCCTGCTGGTACCCGGACCGTCGATCGAACGCTGGTCTGCTCGACGTCTCAGAGCGGCGGAGTGCGCGAGGTCGAGGCGCGCGCGCACGCGGGGATAAGGGAGGGACGCTCACGCTGGAAACAGCTGCCGTACGCCGTGGCGTCCAGCGGGACCGCTGGGAACACCCTAGACCCGCTGGCCGGCTCGCTCGTCTGGATCACCACCGGGCGTCAATCCGTCAAGACGACGGTGGAGTCGGGGTTCCGGACCGCAGATGTACAGAAATGGGGCACGCTCGCAGTGAGCCGAACGATGTGCCGGTCCGTGAAGACTCGTATCTCGCTGTCGTCAGCGGGGCTCGAGGGCGCCGCGGCGTCTCCGTTCGGCGACAAGCTGGACTGCCCGGCTTCGCGGCGCGTCCTCGTCCACGTGCGGGCGACCGCCTCTTCGCCGACGCGGCTCCAGGCTCACGGTCCGAACCTCCGCACCGGCGTTCCGATGAAGTCGGCTCGCTTCGTCGTGCGGACGGAGTCGGGAAAGCCGCTCATCTATGCGGAGGTGTTCGAGTCGGGGAAGGCGCGCCTCCTCACCGCGAAGGGATGTGCCTTTGACTGACCCACGAGTCGGTGGCCACGTCGAGCTCGCTGAGACGCTGCTGGCGAACGTCGAGACGGTCGTCCTCGGCAAGACGGAGGAGATCAAGCTCGTGCTCTCCGCGCTTCTCTGTGGCGGGCACGTGCTGCTCGAGGACGTGCCGGGGACGGCCAAGACGATCCTCGCCCGGGCGATCGCGGGCAGCGTCGAGGGGGCGACGAACGCGCGCGTACAGTGCACTCCCGACCTGCAGCCGACCGATGTCACGGGCCTCTCGGTGTTCAACCAGCGCGAGCGGGACTTCGAGTTCCGCCCGGGACCGGTCTTCGCGAACGTCGTGCTCGTCGACGAGATCAATCGCGCCATGCCCAAGACGCAGTCGGCGCTCCTGGAGTCGATGGCCGAGCAGCAGGTGACGATCGACGGCGTCACGCGCGCGCTGCCCGATCCCTTCCTCGTGCTCGCGACAGAGAATCCGATCGAGCAGGAGGGCACGTTCCCCCTTCCCGAGGCCCAGCTCGATCGCTTCTTCCTGCGAACGGCGCTCGGCTATCCCGACGAGGACGACGAGGTGCGGATCGTCGAGCAGCAACTGCGAACGCATCCGCTTAGCCGGCTCCACCCGGTGTTGAGCGTCGAGGATGTCCGCACGCTCCGGGACGCGGTGCACGACGTCTACATCGACCCGCTTGTTCGCCGCTGGGTGATCCGCCTCGTCCGGGCGACTCGCGAAGCCGACGGGGTGGCGATCGGGGCGTCCGTTCGGGGAAGTCTCGCGCTCGAGCGCGCCGCTCGCGCCTGGGCGCTCCTCGATGGGCGGGAGTACGTGACGCCGGTCGACGTCGAGCAGCTCCTGCTTCCCGTGGTCATGCACCGGATCGTCTTCACGCCGAGCTTCGTCGCCGAGGCGAGGGAGATCGGCTGGACGGAGGCGGCAGCCCGGTTTCGCGCCGAGTGCCTGGAGCGCGCGCCTCGCCCTGGCGAGCAGCTGGAAGCGGAAGTCGCCGCGGCGAGTTGACTGCGACCTTCCCGCTCATCCCGCGCCGACGCGTGCTCGGGCTCCCGTTCGGCGACCTGCACAGCCTGCGTCGCGGACTGGGCTCGGACGTCGCGAGCTCACGCCCGTACGAGCCTGGAGACGACGTTGGCCGAATCGACTGGAGCGCGTCTGCACGTCTCTCCCTGGCGCGTGGCACGGAGGAGTTCGTCGTCCGCGAGCATTACGCGGATGAAGCACCGCGCGTCGTCGTCCTCGCCGACCGACGACCGTCGATGTCCGTCTTCCCGGAGGGCTGGCCCTGGCTCTGCAAGCCACAAGCCCTGCGCGAGGCGACGAGGCTGATCGGCGACAGCGCGGTCGCGGCACGTGGCCTGCTCGGATACCTGGATGAGGCCGACGGCGAGCCGCGCTGGCGACCTCCGCGGAGCCAGCACGAGCTCGACCTGCTCGACGGAAGGGACGCGTTCCTGGCGCAGGAGGACACGCTGGAGCGGTGTCTTCTCCGCCTCGTCGAGGAGCGCCGCGACCTCCCCGCGGGCAGCTTCGTCTTCGTCTTGTCCGACTTCCTGGCGGCGCCTCCTCGAGCAACGTGGCTGCGGGCGCTCGAGCGGCGCTGGGAGATCGTCCCGGTCGTCATCCAGGATGCTGTCTGGGAGCAGAGCTTCCCGGACGTGAGCGGGGCCGTCGTGCCGTTTGCCGACCCGCAGTCGGGGCGCGTCACCCTCGCGCGCGTCTCGCGGGCTGAGGCAGGCGAGCGCCGTGAGGGAAATGCCATTCGTCGGCTCGAGCTGCAGCGCACTCTGCGCGCGCTGGACATGGATCCCGTGGAGGTCTCGTCCCACGAGCACAAGGACGTCGTGCTCGCGTTCCTCACGTGGGCCGACCAGCGCCTGTTCACGAGAGGGCGCGCATGAAGGCGCTGCTGCCGGTCGCTGCGGCCCTCCTCTTCACGGCTGGCTGCGGAGGGGGCGGCCAGGAAGCAGCTCTCCCGCTCGGCCGCGATATCGCTGCGAAGGCGACGTTGGAGCCGACGGTGCACCTGTTCGCGGAGCCGGTCGTCGCGCGCGTCGAGGTCGTCGTCGATCGCGACCGGCTCGACCCGAACCGCATTGGGGTGGAGACGAAGTTCCTACCGTACGACGTCGAGCGTGCGAGCGAGAGCCGCGAGGATCGCGGTCGCTTCGCGGTCCTCCGATACGAGTACCGCCTACGGTGCCTTCGGATCGCGTGCATTCCCGCCGTTCTCGAGGGCGCTGCAGGTGACGACGAGTCCGGCCGCGGGGAACGGCGGGCGTTCAGGCTTCCGTCGGCACGGGTGCTCTACGGCGCCCCGGGGAGCGACGCGCGGGTCGTCCAAAGGGCAACCTGGCCCGAGCTCGTCTCCGTCTCTCGCATCAAGGAGAGCGACGTTCCCGACGTCGGGTACGTGTTCAAGACGACCGTCGTACCGCTGCCCGAGCCGGACTACCGTCTCTCCCCGACGGTTCTCGGCGCAGCGCTCCTCGCGGGCGCTTTCGTGCTGCTGGCGCTGCCCACGGCACTCGTCGCTGGATGGTTTCGCCGGCGTCGACCCGCCGAGGTGCCGGAGGAGGAGGTCCGGGAGCTGACCCCGCTCGAGTGGGCACTCGAGCTCGTCGAGTGGGCGAGCGAACGCGAGAACGGAACGGAGCGGCGCCAGGCTCTCGAAGTGCTCGCAGTCGGGCTCGCCGAGATCGAGCAGACGGCGCTCGCCGAGTCCGCGCGTGCCCTTGCCTGGCAGGCAGCGCCGCCTTCGCCGGAAGGCGTGACCGAGCTCGTCGCGGAGGTGAGGAGAGACCGTGTTTCCCCGTAGGACGCCGGGTGCGGTGCCGACGAGCGAGCCGCGCCGACTCCGCCGGGCTGGGCACCGCACGACCGTCCTGCGCGCGGCGCTCGCTCTCGCGCTCGTCGCTGCACTGGCGTGGGCCGTCCTCGTCGCGCGCGGGGAGGACGTTCGGCAGGCCCCGCTCGTCCCGTCGGGGAAGACGGGGATCGTCGTGCTCGACCTCTCGGCGAGCACGAGCGAGACCGCCTTCGCGCAGACGATCCAGAAGCTCGCAGCCTCGGACGAGCGGGTCGGACTGGTCGCCTTCTCCGATGCGGCCTACGAGCTCCTCCCGATCGGCACGCCGGGTCGCGAGCTGCTGCCGCTCCTGCGCTACTTCAGCACGGAGAAAACCAACGTGCCGCCCGCTCAGAACCCCTGGGACGAGTTTCGCGCAGGTACCCGGGTCTCGGAAGGGCTCCGCGTCGCCCGTGACGTCCTCGACCGCGAGAGTGTGCACAACGGGTCGCTGCTCCTCGTCAGCGACTTCGAGATCCTCCCCGACGAGGTCCGGAGGGTCGCCGAGCAGGTCGCCCTCGTCCGCGGCGACGGGATCGACGTGCGGCTCGTGCCGCTCGATCCGACACCCGAGCGGCGAGCGAGGATCGACGCGATCCTCGGGGGCGCGGCCGTGCTGCGCGAGTCGTCCGCAGACGCACCCGTCCGAGCCCCCGAGGCGAGGAGCCTGGCAGCGGCCGCCCCGTGGGCGTTTCTTGCAGTCGCCGGCGCGCTCGTCGTCCTGGTCGCCGTGAACGAGGGCCTCCTGGCACGGCTGGAGGTCGGGCGCTGATGTCTCGTAGGCGGCTCGTGCAGGTTGCAGCGATCCTCGCTGTGCCGGTCGCGATCGTCCTCGCGGTGCTCGCCGTGGACGTGCTGCGCCTCCCCGGCAAGGTCGAGAGAGGCGACGTGCTATTCGAAGCGGCGCCCCGGCGTCAGAAGACCCCGTGGAGTGGCATCGACTCCCTCCCCGGGTGGCCTGCGACGAGGCTTCTGGACACCGGAGATGACCTTGCCTACCGGCGCGCGATGGCACGCTTCGTCCGGGTCGAGCCCGGAAAGGTCGAGATATACGGTCCGCGGCTCGAGAACCTGCACGGGAAGGTGCAGCTCGAGTTGACCGAGGGAAGCGCCTCGGATTCGAACCCCGAGCGGCGCGCCCAGTTCCTTAATTTGCTCGCCGCGATGGCGCTCGGGCACTACAGCTCAGATCCGGACGAGTCGGCGAACACCCTCCGGAAGGCGATCTTCACGCTACGAAGCGCCGTCCAGATCGATCCCGGGAACGAAGACGCCAAGCTCAACCTCGAGCTCGCCCTCAGAAGCGCGAAGGCGGCCTACCTTCCGGGAACTGATCCGACTGAAGGGTCGGACGAAGGCACTCTCTCCGGCCAGGGACGGTCGGGCAGCGGTTACTGACGAATGGATGTCAGGCTCATTACGCCGCTCGGCGCGCTGTTTGCCATTACCGCCGCCGTGCCGGTGCTGATTTATGTCGGGCGTCAGCGTCGGCTGCGACGGATCAGACAGGCGCTGCGGCTCGGCGAGCCGACGCGCAGGTCGCAGCTCTCGCTGGTGCTCGCAATCGTGGCAATCCCCGCTCTCCTCGGCCTTGCAGCTACGCAACCGGTACTCGAGACGACGCGTACCGTTAACGAGCGAACTGACGTGCAGGCATTCGCCGTTCTCGACGTCTCGCGCTCGATGCTTGCGTCGGCAGGACCGGGAGCACCGACCCGCGTCGAGCGGGCGCAGGCTCTCGCAGTCCGGCTTCGAGCTGAGACGCCAGAGGTTCCGTTCGGCATCGCATCCTTGACGGATCGAACTCTGCCGCACCTCCTTCCGACCACTGACGCGCGTGTGTTCGCGGCGACGATCGACCGTGCGGTGGGCATCGAGAAACCACCGCCCAGCTCGTCTTATGTGACCTTCGCGACGAATCTGAACGCGCTGCGGGCGATTCCGGAGAAGAGCTACTTCCCTCCGGCCGTGAAGAAGCGGGTGGTCGTGGTTCTCACGGACGGCGAGAGCAGGCCACCCGAGAGCGAACTCGCCCGTGCCTTCAAGCGCAGGCCACAGATCAAGACAGTGTTCGTGCACGTTTGGGATGCAGACGAACGGATCTACGAGACCGGCGTCGTCGAGGGCGGATACCGGCCGAGCCCCAGAAGTCGTGCCGTGCTCGTCCGCGCAGCGGCGCTCGCCGGCGGCCAAGTGATCCAAGAGGGCGATGCGGCAGCCGTCGCGCGGGCCGTTCGCGAAGCCGTGGGGGAGGGGCAGACGGTCGCACGTGAGGAGGACTCCGGGCGAATTGCGCTCATGCCGTACGTGACGCTGGCGGCCCTCGCGCCGCTCGTCCTCGTGCTGCTGCGCAGGAACGTCTGGTGGCAATGGAGACGGGAGCGTCGGCAGCAGCCGGCGGGCGCCCCGGTGGCCGCCGAGGTCTCCCCGGCGCGAGGCGTGGCACAGCCTGGTTAGCGCCCTAGACTGCTCGACTCTTCGCGCGGGGTGCTCCAGGAGGCGGGGTGCTCCGGGAGGCCGAAAGCGGCTGTCGAGATGGCTTCTCGGGACTGGGCCTCTCTGCCCGGAACGCTGGGAGCGGGAGTTCTGGGCGTGAAGTTCGAAGGTCCGCCGACGATCCGGCGTGCGGGTGCGAAGGGTGCCACCGGGGTACAACCGTCCGTGTTTCCGCGTGTTTCGGTGACACGCCCGTCACGAACGCCGCAACGTGGAGAACCCCTGCATGGAAGCCGAAACCCCGCACGCATGCGGGGTTTGCGGTTCTTCCAGGATGTACCGGCCGAAGGTGAGGTGGCGGAGCCTCCTCGGGGCTTGCAGAGCCGCGGCAGAATGACTACTTCACAACCAGGATCCCCCACATGCCCGCGGCCTCGTGCCCGCGCACCGTGCAGACATAGCGGTAGCGCCCTTTCTTGAGCGTCACCGTGACCTTCGAGACCGCTCCCTTTCGCACGACCTTCCCCTTGGCGATGATCTTGCTCTTCGCGGTCGCACCGTTTCGGATGGCGATGTTGTGCGGGCTCGCGGAGACGTTCTTCATGACGATCGTGACCCTGCCGGCCGATGCGGAGAGCGTCTTTTTCGAGAACGCGAGCTTGTTCCGTGGGCCGCCGGAGATCCTGAGCACGGTTGCCTTCGGGGTGGCGCCTGCTGTCGTGAGGTTCCCGGTGAACTTGATCGAGAACGTGCCCGCGCCACGGTCGTAGACTCCCGTGATCTTCAGCGTTCCGCTTGCCTTGGCAAGCGAGCCCGTTCCGCCGGTCACCTTGGCTCTCCCGATGATGCTGAAGACGTTCCCGCTCTCATCACCGCACCCGGTGGAGCCAGGCACGACCGCGAAGCTCAGCGCCGTCGAGCCGGAAGAGGCTGTCATCGCACCGGTTCCGGTGAACGGCACGCAGGGCTGTCGCGAGGCGTCACCCTTGCCTTTGCCCGTGACGGTGCTCGCCCCGATGATGGTCGCGGTTCCCGTTCCGGTGGCGGAGATGTCCGCGACGTTGTTCGTCACCTTCACGGTGGCCTTTCCGGCGTACTTCGCCGTGAAGGGAACGACGGCTGCCGGGCTGGTCGTATCTGCGAGGGCGATCCCGGTCCCGAGTGCGGTCATGGCGAGAACTGCCGACGTCGCAGCGACCAGGGCGATCCGAGTCCTTGTCATCGTGACTCCTTTGAGGGTAGGTGACATTGGACCTCGCACGCCACGTCTGCTCGCTACGTCCCGAGGCGACCGGGCGTGCCCGTGCGGGCGTATCTAGCGGACCAGTCTTGCATCCACCCTTGGCGGAGTCATCGGTGCAGTGGCCCAACGGAGCAGCGGAAAGTCCGAAGCAATTCGGGCGGATTCCCCGATGCGCCACGCAGGCTTTCCGCATCGCGTGACGACCCTGTTCGCCCGTCGCTCTCGGCTCGCGCTTTCGATCCGCAGGTAGCTCGCAAGCTCGGGATCGTCGCCGCGCACCTCCTCGATGAAGCGCTCAGCATGCTCGCGTTGGAGGAACGTCCCGAGTGCGTCTCCGAGCGGGTTGGTATGGGCTGGAGCAATAATCGATGATCGCGTCGGCGATCAGGAAGGGGCGATGACGAACCCGGAGCGTACCGTCGAGCCAGCTTCTCGGGACAGGGCCCGCCTGTGCCCGGCGTGCTGGGGGCGGGAAGTTCGCTAGTTCCACCTAGCGGGGGTCAGCGTGGGCACTGATGCAGCCAGACATCCCCGCTGAAACTGTAGAAGCGGTAGACCCGACCGTTGAAGTGCTCATGCGTCCCCCTAAGGAGACCGGATGATCTACTCAGGGGGACCGGGGCCGGGTCGACCTCAGAACGATGCGCAGGGAGTTGCCATCCGCGGTCGAAGATGCGACGACGTGAACGCATGGACCTATCTCGCGCTGGCTGTTGGCGTTCTGGTTCTCTTGAACGTTCTGTTGGTGGTTCTGGTGGCGATCATGAACCGCTTCAGACAGAACTCCGACGAGCCAGGCAACCACTAACGAGCTCTCGGCGAGCGCCAGAGCACGAGGACGCCAATCGTGATCAGCGCCATCCCGAGGACGTCGTGGAGGTGGATGCCGTGGCTTCCGCGCGGGAGGTCCAGGATGACAATGTCCCAGCGGTTCGGATTGAAGCCGACGACGACCGCGCCAACGAAGATTGCAGCGACTGCCATCACTCTGCTCCACACACGCGCAGGCTAGATGCACGGTCGAGATCAGGCTGTTGGCCGATCCGGGGCGAGATCGGGGCGAACGTGACCCATATGACCCGCTGTCACCTCGGGCAGTATTGGGACGACGCCTGTCGGCGGTCAAAGAGACGTGCTTGGAGGCGCTTCGTATCTCCTGGTCGCCCGCGATCGCGAGCGTCATCGCGACGACCGGCGCCGCGTCCCAACCCGCCGACCTCGCGAGCTACCTGCGCGTGCGCTGAGTGAGTCGCGGCCCGGCCGGCCACCCAATCCTCGCCCCCAGGGGAGGGGGAAGAACGAGGACGCCAATACCGACCCGGCCGCGCTCGCTGTCTTCGGCGCCTCTTCGATGCCTCCTGTGTGGACAGCCCCGATCGCAGAAGCGGTGCCCACCCACGAACGAGAGAACGGCCGCTGGGGGCGGCCGCTCTGAGGGGAAGAACTGGGGGTTTGGGTACCTAGGTCTTCGGCGTCCGCGGGCAGCTCGCCCTCCCTCGTGCGAGGGAACTCCGGGGATTCACGTGTCCAGGTGAGGCGTCAGCGAGCGCATCGATCGGCATGAACCTCACGGGCGGTTGACGGTCAATCTGAATGAGACATTCAAACTGCCGATCTCGGGAGCTATCATTGGAAGTACGTTCAGAACTTCGCCGACTCGAAGACCGCTGTGGTCGTGGAGATCTGGGGCGCATCCAATCGGTGATAATCACCACCCCGATCGAGGAGGTTTCGTGACGAAGGTCGTTAACTGCAGAGACGTCGGTTTCGACTGCGACGGCGTCGTTCGCGCCGAGTCGGAAGAGGAGACGCTCCAGCTGGTCGCGGAGCACGCGAAGTCGGCCCACGGGCTCGAGACGGTCTCACCCGAGGTCGTCGACAAAGTCATGTCCGTGATGCGGGACGAGCCCGCGATCGCGTAACGGAACTCTGCTTCAGCCGACGGGCCGAAGCCGAAGCGCATCGCCGAGCGGCGCGGGCCGTCTGCCGAGGTTCGCTGCGGTCGCTGCGGCGACGTGTTCGCGCTCTCGGCTCGTCGCGAGCTCGACTACCGCAAGTCGGGGCGGGTGCCGTTGTGTCACTTCTGCCGGCGGCCGGAGCGCCGAGCTCCTGAGCCCGAGCACTACACGTACTGGCTCAGCCGCTTCACCTACGCCGAGCTGCTCGAGCTCGCCGCTCCCTGGCGCCGCGCCTAGCTGCGGCCGTCGGCCTCGAGCTCGCGCTCGTCGATCCGCAGGTGGCGTAAACAGAAAGAGTGCCTTACGGCCCGGAGGCGGTGTCGCTTGCCGCGAAGTC